>JAQBHL010000033.1:0-3615 GCA_032127745.1 Acidobacteriota bacterium | reverse complement strand
GCTTCGATGGCCAGGATCCGGCGGACGTTTTCCACCACCGACCGCGCCTGACGCGCGGCGATCGGTCCCATCGACACGTGATCCTCCTTGTTGGCGGAGGTGGTGATGGAGTCCACGCTCGCGGGGTGGGCGAGCGACTTGTTCTCGGAGGCGAGGGCGGCCGCGGTGACGTGAGCCATCATGAATCCGGATCGCAGGCCGCCGTCCTCAGTGAGGAAGGCGGGCAGGCCGGAGAGGCTCGGATTCACCAGGCGTTCGATGCGCCGCTCGCTGATGCCTCCGATTTCAGCGGCGGCGATGGAGAGGAAATCGGCGGCGATCGCCGCGGGTTCGCCATGGAAATTGCCCCCGGACAGGAGTTCGCCCGACTCGGCGAAGACCATGGGATTGTCAGTGGCGCTGTTCATCTCGATCTCGAGGGTCCTTCGAACGAAGGCCATGGCGTCCCGGCAGGCCCCGTGGACCTGGGGGGCGCAGCGCAGAGAGTAGGCGTCCTGGACGCGGCCGCAGTTGCGATGCGACTCGCGCAGCGCGCTGCCTTCGAGCAGCCGCTTCAGGTTTCGCGCCGAGGCCGCCTGGCCGGGGTGAGGTCGAGCGGCATGGATCCGCGGATCGAAGGCGACATCGGTGCCGAGAAGAGCGTCCACGGTCATGGCCGCGATCACGTCGGCAGTGCGGGCCAGGGTCTCGGCCTCGAGCAGAGCGAGGCCGGCGATGCCGGTCATGAGCTGGGTGCCGTTGATGAGAGCGAGACCCTCTTTCGCGGCCAGGGTGACGGGCTGGAGTCCGGCCGCGGCCAGAGCCTCCATGGCTTGCAGGATTTGCCCCCCGACTTCGCACTCGCCCTCGCCGATGAGGAGGAGGGCCACGTGAGCGAGAGGGGCAAGGTCGCCCGAGGCTCCCACCGATCCCTGCTCGGGAACCCTGGGGTGGATGCCGCGATTCAGACACTCGATCAGCAATTGAGCGGTTTCGACCCGCGCTCCCGAAAATCCCTTGGCCAGGACGTTGGCTCGCAGCGCCATCAGCGCGCGCGTCTCTCGAGGGGAAAGGACCGGCCCCACCCCCGCGGCGTGCGATCGCACCAGATTCCGCTGCAGGGCCTCGAGATCGGCGGGGCCGATGTGCACGTCGGCGAAGTTCCCGAATCCGGTGGTGACGCCATAGACCACGGCGCCTCGCGCCACCGCCCCGTCCACCACCGCGCGGGAGGCTTGCATGGCCGAAACCGCGGAGTCAGAGAAACCCACCGGCTCCCCTGAGGCCACCCGGGCCAGGTCCGCGAGCGAGAGGTCGTTCCCGGTGAGCGTGATTCTGATCATCGGCACACCACCATCTTAGGAGATCTTCGCCTTGCCATTTCCAGTCTCGCGTCCCTACAATCCGGCTTCCTGCCCGAGACTCTTGGGCCCTCGATCTCACCGCGAAGAAACCAAGAAGGCTGGAAAGCACGTCCGGATGCCGAATATTGCAATCATTGGCGGCCAGTGGGGCGACGAGGGAAAGGGCAAGATCGTCGATCTGATCACCCCGGCCTTCGAAATCGTGGCCCGCTTCAATGGCGGCCACAATGCCGGCCACACCGTCATCCGCGACGGCCAGAAGCTCGTGCTTCATCTGATTCCCTCGGGAATCCTCCATGAAGGCGTGCTCTGTATCCTCGGTCCGGGCCTGGTGATCGACCCGGCGGCCCTCGAGGCCGAGTCTCGTGAGATCGAAGCGCTGGGTATCGATGTCTGGGCGAACCTTGTCGTCTCCGATCGCGCCCACGTCCTGCTTCCGCACCACCGCGCTCTTGATCTCATGAGTGAAGAGCGGAAGGGACCCAAAAAGCTCGGAACCACCGGCCGCGGCATCGGACCCTGTTATGAAGACAAGGCGGCCCGGCGCGGGATGCGGATTTCCGACCTGCTCCTGCGGGAGAGGATCGACTCGAAGCTGGGGCCCCTGCGCGAACACTTCGAGGCGGTGTGCCGCGGTTACGGCGTCTCCTCCGACATCGCCTGGGCAAAGACCGCGGACGATCTCCAGGCCTTCGGCGAGCGGATTGCGCCCTTGGTCCGCGACGTCTCGGCGCTCCTGCATCGCGAAATGACCGCCGGCTACGCCGTCCTTTTCGAAGGCGCGCAGGCCACTCTCCTCGACCTCGATCACGGCACCTACCCGTTCGTGACCTCGTCGTCGGCGGGCATCGGCGGGGTGGTCACCGGACTCGGGGTGCCGCCCTCGAGAATCGACGGGGTCCTCGGCATCGTGAAGGCCTACACCACCCGCGTGGGCACGGGTCCCCTGCCGACCGAGCTCATGGACGAGGTCGGGGAAGGGCTGCGCGAGCGCGGCGGAGAATACGGGGCCACCACCGGCCGGCCTCGTCGCTGCGGCTGGTTCGACGCCGTAGTCGCCCGCTATTCGGCCCGGGTGAATGGCTTCGAGGGTATCGCTCTCACCAAGCTCGATGTCCTCGATGCGCTCGAGGAAATTCCCATCTGCGTGGGCTATCGCTATCGCAGCACCCGGCTCGACGACATTCCCGCGGACGTGACCATTTACGAAGACTGCCAGCCGATCTACGAGAACATGAAGGGCTGGAACACGCCCACCGGCGAGGCTCGCGAGTGGAAGCAGCTCCCGCCGGAGGCGCGCGACTACATCAAGAAGATCGGCGAGCTGGTGGGGGTCGAAGTGCCGCTGGTCTCCGTCGGGCCCGACCGGGAGGCCTCGGTCATAGACGAGAACTCACGGACCTCGCTCTGGCTGCGGAAATAGAAGAAAGAGATCCATATGACGCGTTCTCGCCGAACCTCGTGGTCGCGCCGGATCGCGATCGCCACCCTGATGGGCGCTCTGCCCCTGGTGAGCGATGGCGTTCAGGGAACGGCCAAGGCCGATTCCTGCGCCCTCCCGAGCGGTCTCCGCGCCGCGGCTCAGGAGCGCTTCGGATCGTCGCGAGTCCTGAACCTGTCCGACATCTATGAAGACGAGCGGGCGATCTTCAAAGAGGACCACCAGGGCGCCTGCCCGGGAATGACGACCGGCCGCTTCTTCGGGGCCGGGGAGCGCCCCGCCACCGCCCTCGTCCTGCTGGGGGTCGGACCGCAGAAGGACATACGCCTCGTGGTCGCGAGGCCCGCCCTGTCCTCGTGGACCTTCGTTGAACTCGACCGGATGGACCAGGGAGGCACCGCGGTGGTCTCCACGGGCCGGCCCGTGGACCTGATGGCTCTTCCCGACGGGAAGGCCCGAACGAGCGACAACGATGTCTTGCTTCTGACCGCTATCGAGACCTGGCAGCGAGCCTACGTCTGGAACGGCCGAACCTTCGAAAAGGTCCAGACGAAGGACTGAAACCGTCCGGGTTCGGCCCCCGGATGGCAAGAGCAAGGCGGCATATAATCGCCTCCTCGCAAGCGTCGTTTCACCGGCGCTTCTCAACCGATGTGCCTGTAGCTCAATGGTAGAGCAGCGGCCTTTTAAGCCGTTGGTTGGGGGTTCGAGCCCCCCCGGGCGCACCACCTCTAGCTGGGGGGCCGCAGATCGCATCTCGTTGGGAGTGCTCAGCCCCCCAGACCCCCGTTCGCGCCGGCGGGAGTCAATCCCGCCTCCGCTGGCTCTAGC
>JAQBHL010000032.1:0-2851 GCA_032127745.1 Acidobacteriota bacterium | reverse complement strand
CTTGGCGAAGTCGTTGCCCTTGCCGAACACTTCGCGGACGATGTGCACGGTGTCCTCGGCGTGCGACTCGTCCTTGCAGAAGACCAGCGTCTTCGGGACCATGGCGCGGCCGGGGAACAGGTCGGTGGCGAGGGCTTCCTTGTAGGCCTCGATGACAGTGCGGATCTGGGACTTCACCCCTGCAGATAGACCCGTTCAAGGATTCTGCCCTGCGGCACAAGGCGATGAAGCGGTTCAAGATGTCGGGACTCTGGCGCGCGGATCCTGCCTTGTTGCGACAGGGGTCCCACGTGCACCCTGCCTGGCCTTCGGACGCGGCCAACATCGGTGGAGGCACCTTGGCTAAGCTAACGCTACGGGCCTTCTGAAGGCCTCAATGCGGCCAAGACCTCGCGTGCCATGCGCCGCACCTCAGGGTCGGGGTCATCCCGCAACAGCTCGATCGCCGGAATGGCGCTTGGGTCGCGCGCTGCCTGCAATCCCATGAGGGCGAACATGCGCACTGAGGGGTCTTCAGGGGCTAGAAATCTGACGAGGATCGCAACACCTGGATGGTCCTCCGCAAGGCCTTGGATGCGGCCCGCCAGCTTGTTGGCGACAGCCCTCATCTTCTCGTCTGGATTATTCAGGGCTTGCTGCTGGAGATGGGCCAATGAGGCGCGGGCGGCTTCGTGCTTCGGCCACTCCTTGTCGATCTCGTCGAGCACCTCCTCGGGCCGACCGCCGAGCCCGTCGTCCAGCGCCACGCTGAGGAGAACGGGGATAGCGCGAGAATCACGGCTGAACCGCAGCACCTCGATCGAGGCGAGGCGAACTGGTCGGTCGCGGGACGTTTTGAGGCGTTCCAACACGAGCGGAACTGCGGCACGCACCGCGGCGGAGGATGCCCAGTCGGCGCCAGACGCCGCCAAAGCAGCTCGTGCTGCGTCACGTACCGATTGTTGGGAATCGACGAGGGCCTCCGCGGCACGGTTGAGCGCGTCGCCCGTAGCCAGGTCGCCCAGCGCAGCGACGGCGCCGGGCGCGCGGAAAGGGTCGTCGGCCATCACCCTCAAGCGAGAGACCCACCATGTGGGTTCCCACCCGTCGTCGGTGAAACGCCCGCGCAACGATCGACGCGCTTGCTCCCGGACGTGGCGGTCAGGGTCGCACAACAGCAGAAGCAGGGCTTCGTCCGCACCTTCTCCGGAGACCGCGCTCAACGCTTCGGCGACCCATTCCCTCAGGACCGAATCCCCGCTCCCAGCGAGAGATAGCACTGTCGCCGGTTTGTCCTGCTGCGCCCCGGTCGCGCCCGCGTAAGCGAGAACCCTCTCAACTGGGTCATCGAACCCTTCCAGAATCGCGCCCCACCTCCCTCCAGGGAGAGGGCGAATGTCGAGCCACCCTCGTCGCTTGATCGCCTCATACGCGAGCGGACGAACGAGGACCACGGCATAAAGGTCGGCGTGTGCCACAGGAAAGAAGCGGTAGGGCGTCTGCGTTGCAGCCAGAGCCTCGTTGCATAGGCTATCTATGGCTGGCTCGATCTCACCACTAAGATACGGAGCCTCTCGCGAGAATCGGCGGCCTTGGTGGGTGAATGACAGCAACACGCGCTCGCGACCGGGAAACTCCGTTGCGGCATCCGTGGGCGAGAAGCGTCCTTCGGCGGCGTCTGCGTAGGCCTGTAGGACGGGACCAAGAAAGTCGCGCCGGTGGAAGTCCTCGTGGTCAGCAACGCCGAAGCCGAGTTCGTTGACGGTGTCGGCCGGACACACGGACCAAACCACTTCGAGGCGCTTGCGAAACACCGTCACTCTTGACTCGGAACGGGCCTCGATCCAGCCAGCGGCAGCCAGAGCGGCCCAGTACTCGTCAAACTTCATGGTCATTAGGATGAAGATCGCCCTAAGGCTCTCACGCGTGGACGACCGGCGCCAACACAGGCACCCCAGCATCGGAAGAGCGTCGCCACCGAGGTCGTGGCTCTTCGGTGCCACCCGGCGACTACGGGGAGCTTCGCTCCTCCCGACCTTGCCCGATCGGCCCGCACCTCGTACAGCGCTGTGGTCTCCGGTGATGGCGCCGCTAGACGCCCGGTGCGGTGCCGGTCTTCGGCGGCGGTGTGACAGCGAGCGCGCCACGCCACGATGCCGGTTGAGGGGCCAGCCCGGCTTGCACTACAGCACTCACTTTCCCTGCCCTTGAGACGACGGGGCGGACCAAAGCGCGCAACCTCGACCGTGCCTTCTGGCATGGGGACTCCAGAGAGTTCGAGGGAGAAGTCGCGAGCGTAGCCCAGGCTGGCGCCGTTTGGGGTCCGCTCATCGTCGAGGCATTAAACATTAAAGAGGTGAAGCTCGTCGGGCCTCATGGGTGAGCCTCGGGGCTGGCGCGGCGATCATCAGCGGAGCGCCCTCGCTGGCCGGGTACGCTGTTGGCCGCGGTGAAGTCCGGTCAGAAACGTAGAGGTGGCGAGCCTTGGGTCTACCCCGCCGCGAGGGTCATCACGCCGAGATAGGGCTCTCCTCGGCCAGGGGCGGCGAGTTTCTTGGCTTCGTCGCGGGTGATCTCGCGGTCGAGGCGGGCGAGGCGTCCGGCCAGTGTCGTCAGCGTGTCTTCGTCGCGCTTGCCCAGGGCCACGCCGAGCAGGAGCTTGTCGAACGCGACGGTGCGCTGGCGTTCGAGGGGGCGGGAGTCCGTCTTGGCGTGTGGCGTCGGCGCCGCTCACTGCCTGCAGGTCGGTGGGGGTGAGGACGCGCGTGCCGCGGCCCTTCATCTGTTCGAAGTAGGTGCGGCTCTTGGTGTCGCGTAGGAACAGGAGGCATTCGAGCGGCTTGATGTCGGTGCCGGTGGCGATCATGTCCAC
>JAQBHL010000031.1:0-2667 GCA_032127745.1 Acidobacteriota bacterium | reverse complement strand
TCTGTTCCTCTTCGGCATCCAGGTGGGCACGGGGATTCTTCTCCTTCTCTATTACCGCCCATCCGCCGGCGAGGCTTTTGAGAGCGTTCAGTTCCTGATGACCCGGGTCCCTTTCGGATGGTTGATCAGGTCCATCCACTCGTGGTCGGCAAACCTTCTGGTCTTCGTGCTCTTCCTCCACATGTTCAGCGCGTTCTTCCTGAAGTCCTTCCGAAAGCCCCGCGAACTGACCTGGCTCTCCGGAGCCGTGCTGCTGGCCCTGATGATGGGCTTCGGCTTCTCCGGCTATCTCCTGCCCTGGAACACTCTGGCCTTCTTCGCCACCCAGGTCGGCACCGAAGTGGCGGGGCGGCTCCCGGTGATCGGCGAATTCGCCCTGCGCCTCCTGAGGGGCGGGGATCAGGTCACCGGCGCCACCCTGACCCGCTTCTACGGAATCCATGTGGCCATTCTCCCTGCTCTCACCACCGCGATCCTGGGCGCTCACCTCCTCTTCGTCCAGAAACACGGAATGAGCGTGCCTCCGAAGATTGAAGCCGAGGCCGAGAGTTCAGGCGAGCCACTACGCGCCCACCCGTTTCTCCCCAATTTTCTGCTGCGCGACGCCATCGGGTGGTGCGGAGCCCTGGGAGTTCTGGCCGGACTCGCGGCGCTCTTCCCATGGGAACTCGGAGAGAAGGCCGATCCTTTCGCGTCCGCGCCGGCCGGGATCCGCCCTGAGTGGTACTTCGGCTGGATGTTTCAGACCCTGAAGATGCTGCCCGCTCACATCCTGGGTCTTGAAGGAGAGGTTCTCGGCATTCTGGCCATCACCGCCGCCGGCATCATCTGGTTTGCCGTTCCGTTTCTCGATCGGGCGCCCACGCCTGGAAACAAAGTCACCCGGGCTTTTGCCATCGTGGGCTGGGTGGCCTTGGTTTACATGGCCGTGACCACCGCGATGGTCTACTGGCCGCAACGAGGCTGACATCATGAGAACCTTGCTAACCGTCACGTTCCTCACGATGGCGGGCGCCTCATGGAGCGTGGCCCAGGACGCCAGGACGCCCGCCCACCCTGCTGCCGCCAAGCAGGAGAGCAGTTGCATCCTCTGCCACAAACAACTGGATGGCCCCGCTCTCGAGCCCACGAAACACCTCGACGACGTCCACATGCAGCGAGGGCTTTCGTGCCACGATTGCCATGGCGGCGACCCGACCAAGGGAGGGGACGAGGACCCTTCGGCGGCGCACGACGAGCGCAAGGGATGGAGGGAGAAGCCCACCAGGCTCCAGGTTCCAGTCTTCTGCGCCCGATGCCACAGCAACGCCGCCTACATGAAGGCCTTCAATCCCCAGATCCGGGTGGACCAGTTGAGCGAATACCGGACCTCCGTTCATGGCCAGCGCAACGCGAAGGGCGACGACCGGACCGCGGTTTGCATCGATTGCCATGGCGTTCACGGCATCCGGGCGATCAAGGACCCTCGTTCCACCGTCCACCCCACCAAGGTGGCGGATACCTGCGCGCGCTGCCATAACGACGCCCAACTCATGGCTCGCTATGGCCTCAACACCGGCCAGGCCACCGCCTACAAGACCAGCGTTCACGCCGAGGCCATCTATGACAAGGGCGACCTATCGGCCCCCACCTGCAACGACTGTCACGGCTCTCATGGCGCGGCCCCTCCCGGCGTGACCTCGGTGGCCCAGGTCTGCGGGTCCTGCCACTCTCGCGAGGGAAGCCTGTATCGGGAGACCGAAGGCAAGAAGCCGGGACTGAACCTCACGCCGGCGATCCAATGCATCACCTGCCACGATAACCACGGGATCCATCGGCCCAGCGACGACATGCTCGGCGTGGGCCCGCGGTCGGTGTGCACCGGCTGTCACACTCCCGACGTGCCGCAGTTCAAGAGCGCGGAGAACATGGGGAAGGCGATCGGGGAACTGAGCGCCCGGCTGGCGGGAGCCAACGACCTGCTGGATCGGGCGGAACGAGCCGGGGTCGAGATCAGCGCCGACCGTTTCGCCCTGCTCGCGGCTCAGAACCATCTGGTCGAGGCCCGGGTCCTGGTGCACGCTTTCGACGAAGAGCGCTTCATGGCCGCCGTCCATGAAGGCATGGGCTCGGCCGAGACGGCGGTCAGCGCGGGCGATCGCGCCTTCGCCGAGCTGCGGCAGCGCCGAATGGGTCTAGCGGTGTCCCTGGTGGTGATCGCCTCAGTCATCGCCGGACTTGTGCTCAAGCTGAAAGAGATCGAGCGGGACAAGACTCCCTGAACCCGAGGGCGCGAATCGCCCAGGTCGCCGTTCTCTAGAAACGGCCGAAGGCGGAGCGTTCCGGCCGCTAGGAGCTGAGTCGCGCACCCTTGTTGGCCCGGTCCATGGATACGGTGACGCACCGAGAGCGGCGAGGCGTCCGTATCGCGAGGCGCGAGGAGTGGCGCATAGCGGTGCCTATGTAACCGACGAGCAACGAAGCGAGGCGGGATGCATCGGCGCAGAAATAGAGCTGAGTATCTCCTGAGGAAGTAACCACGCGGACTTCGCGGACTTAAGTTGTGGTGTTTTGCGTTTAGTCGCCCGTGAGCGACCACTGAGTCCGGGTCGTCTTCTGCGGGAGGGAAGGGATGCCGGGCTGGTCGCGGTTTTGCGGTGCGCAGGCGCAGCCGGAAGGATCAACGGC
>JAQBHL010000030.1:0-13194 GCA_032127745.1 Acidobacteriota bacterium | reverse complement strand
GCTGACGATGCTGGCCCATGCCTTGCGGCCCCAATCGCCTTCGTTGACGACCTGAGCCTCGTTGAGGGCCAGTTGGCCGCTCCGACCCTTGCGCGCTATCGGTACCGTTAGCCACATCCAGTCCTCGCGTGTCCGGATCTTATTACGGTTGGCAAAGTTCGTTTTGCTGCTCTTGTCGATCTGAACGTGATCCAGCACGATGTGCAGATCGCTCAGCATCAACCTGTTGAAATAGCCCAGCCAGGGCAAGAATGCCGGCTGCATGATGGATACGATCACGGGATGCGCCGCCTCGGCGCGGCCGTGGGGCTGGCAAACGGCTCGTGGCGCAAGTACACCGTGAAGTCTCCGGCATGGTAGTCGTGGCGCATCACAACCCAGGGCGTCAGCTCGCGACACAGTTCCATCACCGCGACTGGATCGGCTCGATATTCGTCCGGCTCTGGCGGCCTATCGGCCCACCTGCTCAGGCTGTTGAAAGCAAACGCTTTATGGGCAAGGGGCAGCAGCAGGTGAATCATGCGGCGCAAGTAGTCGTCTGGGGCATTTTGCCGCGAATAGAAGATGCCGCTCGCCAGAACATAGTCGCACGACAGCGAGGCCAGTCCCTCGGCGCCGAGATCGAGCAGGTTAGCCACGAGGAACTCCCCGTCCAGGCCGCGGCCCCGCGCCACATCGACCATCTCCGGGGTAAGGTCGACGCCGAGGTAGCGTCCTTTGAAGCCACGGTCGCGGAGGTAGGCCAAGAGATCGCCGGTGCCACAACCCACATCGAGCACGCTGGCTTCGGGTTCCACGCCAACGCCCATGAGCAGGTCGAAACGAAGGCTCTGACCCTCCCTGCTATTCCAGTTGAGCGATTGGGGACTTAGCCCATGGCGCGCAACCAAGCCCCGATAAAGCAGACGGTTCCGCTCGTCATCTGCCTGCCTGAGTGCTTCGTCGAACTCAGGCAAGTTGCGTCTCCAAAGCTTGATCGCGGGTGCCAGCGATCCTCTCTGACAAGGGCGTCATGTGGTGGGTGCCACCTGGTGGTGGCGATCCAGTTTCCGGACAATGGCATCCCACTCCGCGTGCACGTCTGCATCGGCCCCGTGGGGGCTGGCCGTCGGGCCAGAGGTTCGTGACTCGCCATGAGTGAGGCTTACAATCTGCCAACCGCCGGCGACGGCGCCGCGCACCATCTCCTCGGAGTAGAAGCAGAGAGCGCCCACACCCACCATGGTGCCGCTGGTGATCTCGTCTACCAATCCGTCGTCTTGTGGCACGCCGGCGGCAAATGAACTGTGGGCGCGGCTGTAGGGATTGAAGAGCAGGAGTCCGCCGGGCCGAAGGATGCGATGCAACTCGGCAATGGCACGACGAGCGGCCGAGTAGCCCACGCAAGACAGGGCGCCACGATCGATCGCCAGGTCGAACTCCTCGCTGGCAAGCGGCATCGGTTGGGTGAAGTCGCCGACCAAGAAATCTCCCACGAGTCCCTCCGCAGCGAAAAGCTGCCTCGCGGATTCGATCGCCGTCGCACTACCATCGATGCCGGCGACCGAGAATCCCTCTTTTGCCGCAAACCACAGATTACTCCCGGTCCCGCAGCCAACCTCCACGATGCGCACGCCGCGACGCGGACGATCCCTGGGCGCGTGGCGGAAGATGAAGCTCACCACCTTGTCCCAGGGATAGCGGTTCTTCTGGTTGCCCTCTTTGTAGCGCTGCTCCCAGCGGGCATCGAACGCTTGGCGAGGCATAGGCGGGCATCATCGCACATCGCGGATCGACCGGGACCCGGAAAGACCGCCGCTTGATACCGCTCATTCTCGGGACCGGTAACATTGCAGGAGTCATGAAGAGCAGCCTTCCCGCGAGCGCGCTGGCCACTTACGTGTCGCGACAGATCAATCGCTTCTTCCCCGACCGGACGCCGGTTTCGGCACTACACATCAGGCGCATCCTGCCGGAGACGACGCGGCGGCTAAGCAGATGCGCGATGGCCAGTTCGAGCAAGTACTTCTTCCGCGGAGGGCGACCTCATTTCGACCACCTCAATTCCGACCAGTACGCGATGTTCCTTTACCTGCTGGCGCGGGTGGCAGCAGAGGGCGGTGGGGCAAGCGGACGCAAGGTGGCCACCAAGATCTATCTCCTGAACAAGGCCCTCCACGCCATCGATGCCTACTTTGAGATCGCGATGCCGGAGGTTTTTCTTTTCGCTCACCCGCTCGGCACGGTGCTGGGCCGCGCCACCTACGGCAACTACTTCGTGGTCATGCAAAACTGCACGGTGGGGAATATTGACAGTCGTTATCCTGTTCTGGGAGAAGGGGTTGTGTTGTGCAGCGGCGCCTCCGTACTGGGAGATTCCGTAGCGGGGGATGGTGTTTGTGTCGGAGCGGGGAGTCTGTTGATCAACGCGCGCATTCCGGCGAACTGCACCGTGGTGGGCCGCGGAAAGGACCTCCGCATTCTCAAGAACCGTGGTTCCGCCTGGTTGAGCTACTTCCGCCCTTGAAGCGACGCCTCGGCCTTGTGGGGAGACGGCCCACTCCAATACAATCCCCTTTCTGCGTTCGGTGCTGAAAAGCGCGCCCCTAGCTCAATTGGATAGAGCAACAGACTACGAATCTGTAGGTTGGAAGTTCGAATCTTCCGGGGCGCACCACGCCAATTGCCAATATCGGCGGGGGTGTTGTGGTCTTATGATTGTTGGCTAGCCGCGCAGCCAACCTAAAGGCGGGCGAGTTCGACCGGCGGCTCACGCGAGCGGCATCGAGCGTCGGATCAACGGATGGACCGTCCCCCGTCGGCGTTGGCGTCCAGCCGCTCGACCCAACGTTCGGCCTCGGCGACCCCGCCGCGTCGTTCGCGCTTCATGGCGTACTTGAAGAAAGCCTTGCGCTCACCACTCCGAACACGAAGGCCAAAGCCTTCGGTCTCCGTGTCCCACAGCCAGACCACTCCGCGTCCCAAGTCAACCCTGGCCACATTTCGGGTTGGCTGGGGATTCGAATCCTCCGGGACGCACCAACGTGTCCGTCCGCCAAGAATCCGGCTTTCGCGAGGATGAGGCGCCTCCCAAGAAAATGCGACCTCCGCTCAGGGTTTTCGGCGTTCTTGTTCTTCATGACGGCCTCGATTGACTCCTTACGGCTCACGTGAGCTTCTGAGTTCTAGAATCTCTATCCGGGTGCTCAGGGCAGACTCTATGCGTCAAAGACCGAGTCAAGGTCGCCGTTCGGCACAAGCCGAAGCAATGAAAGGACCGCAAGTCCGAGGGTTGAAACGGTGACCTTGGATCTTGAAGCACTGATGGGCCTGGCGCTGGCTCAGGCCCAACTGGCAGAGAAGGCGGGTGAGGTGCCGGTGGGCGCCGTCCTGGCGACATCCTCCGGACTCGTGATCGCCTCAGGGTTCAATCAGCCCATTTCCGCCAATGATCCGACCGCGCACGCCGAAATCGTGGCCCTGCGTGAGGCGGCGCACCTTTCCGGGAACTATCGACTACCAGACACCACTCTGGTGGTGACGGTTGAGCCTTGCCTGATGTGCGCCGGGGCGCTGGTCAACGCTCGGGTCGCTCGAGTGGTTTTCGGAGCCCAGGAGCCTAAATGGGGTGCCTTCGAAAGCCTGTTGCGGCTCCAAGAACTTCCATTAAGTCACAGAATTGAAATGCTTTCTGGAATCCGAGGAGAAGAGTGCGGAGAGATTCTGCGCCGCTTCTTCAAAGCTCGTCGAGCCTAGCCTTCGTCTCGGCCGGGACCTCAGTTCGTTGCTGTGCGTTCGCTGCTATGGGTGTGTTGCTATGGGTGTGTTAAACGCAAGTGAGTTGGCCGCACTTTTTTGACAAGTGAGTTGGCCGCTTTCGTGTTTCTACGCCGACGCGCGCAGCGCGGAGGACGACCCAAGAAGAGGGGCCTGTGGAAGGTGTGGGCGCCGCGTCCGTTTGCGGCGTCCAAGGGCCTTGTGGGAAACCGCGTCCGTTGGCGGTTTTCCATCAGGCCCGGCAGCTTCCATAGGCCTTGGTCCGGCCACCGGGTCGCCGGCTGGACCGTACGTCCCGAGGCACACCACCCCTTTCATGATCGCCAATGACTCGTCGGTGAACCGCCTGACCTGGACATTCAGTCCGGCGCACGTCGTTCGCCCGGGCTGCTTGGAGATCTGCAAGCACAGTCCGTGGAAGGAAACGGTGTTGTCCTTGCCGACTGTCCGATCCTCTTCCTCGTAGAAAAGGCTCCGTGGATCAAGGCGGTCCGCGGGAACGAATGCGCTCTCAGGGTCCCGCGGGCCGACCGAGAATCGCGCGTTGTGGTCCGGCAAGTACGTTTCCCGCAGATACTGGTTGGCGGCCTCGATCGTGGTAATCCCCGCGCTGTCGAGCTCGTTCACCAGTCGATCCTGATAGGTCCGATTCACCCGCTCGCTTCGTCCTCGCGCCTCCGGCGAGTAGGACGGAATGTGCTCGACCCCCAGCCTCTTCATCGCCTGACCCACACGGGTCAAGTGAGCTTTGTCCACCCGTCCCCCGGCTCGAGGCGTCTCAAAGGCCCATCCCGCGCGGTCCGTGTAGAGGCTCATGGGAATCCCGTATTCCTCAACCACCCTGGACAGTGCCCGGAAAACCCCGAGAGTCGTCTCGCCCTCCTCAAACTGGGCGTACAGCGCTCGAGAGGTCGCATCGTCCACCATCTGAATCAGGGTCCATCGCAAGTCAGGCCGCTGCCGAATCCAGGGATGCGTGCTCCCATCCAGATGAACCATCTCCCCCAGGCAGGCCCTCCGCTCGCGTCGCCTCCGGTGCCGCCCCCGGCCCTTCTTCTTCTTCACCAAGCCCGCCTCCTGGAGAGCCCTCCTCGTCAGCGTGTACGAAAACTTCACCTCGTGGTCTCGCCGGGCAATCTGGTGAAAGTGCCGCATGTTGTAGTGCGAGAAGCGATCCGCATACAACCGCACCACCCGCTTCACCTCTTCCACGGGAACCCGTCTCGACGAAGGCAATCGCCGGCGACGGTCGATCAGACCGTCGATTCCGTATTCCTCCATGTTTGCCTTCCACCGGCGCAGGCTTCGCACCGAGCAGCCCAGAATCTCCCCCGCCTGGTACCAGTTGATCTTCCCCGCAATCGCCCGCATGAGCACTTCTTGAACCTTCATCGTCCGCTCCAGTTCGGTGCGCGGATAAAACACTTGGTCGTTCACACGACCAGCGTCTCCCGACACCTTGAAAAGCGGCCAACTCACTTGCTCTCATGACCGGCCAGATCATGTGCTCGCTACATGTGTTGCTATGGGTGGTGACGCAGCGGCGGCCGACTGGTAACCTTACGCGTTCCAGTGGCCGCTGCGGAGAGATGCGAGAGCGGTTTAATCGGCGTGCCTGGAAAGCACGAGTAGGGGTAACCCCTCTACCGAGGGTTCGAATCCCTCTCTCTCCGCCATCTCTTCGGGCCGATGCGTCGAAACGATGACCAGACCTCTCCTCATCGCGCGCGAGGTTCGACCGGGCGCCGAGGTCCCGTTCCGGCGGCTGATTCTTGAGGATGTGTCGACGATCCCGGCTCGCTGATCGGCTGCTTCGTTCGTCGGACGGCCGCTACCGTGACCCAGGCCAAGCTGTGGCCGCGCCGGTCACGAGGCGGCGGGGATGCGCTTTCCGGGACGCAGCTCCTGGACTAGGATCAGCCGCGATGCTCGCACTCCGCTGCAACGGTGGTCCCGACGGGATGAAGCGGTCGGTGGTTGAAGTGCCGAGAGGAATGTGGCTTTCGGCAGCCCGTGCCGTGTTTGTCCTTGGGGTGACTCTGGGACTCGGTCCCACGGTCGCGGCTCAGACCGCAACCCAGGCCTGCACTACCGTTGCCGCTCTCCCGGCCTATCTCGCCGCCCCCGGACGCTACTGCCTGGACCGAGACCTCGTATGGGAAGACCGGGGCCCCGCGCTCATCGTGACCTCTTCCGATGTTCAGATCGATCTCGGTGGCCACCGGCTTCGCGCGACCCGGGTGGGTGATCCGACGACCATCGGTATCTCCGCGAGCGCCGACCGCCTGCAAGTCCGCAACGGCACGATTGATGGCTTCTTCTGGGGAGCGATGCTTAATGGAAGGGACGTGCTCGTCGAAGGCCTGCAGATCGTCCGCACGGGCTACGTGGCATTGATCGTCCGGGGCGATGGCGGTCGCATCCTTGGGAACAGAGTGATCGAAACCGGGATCGCGCCCGAGGCCTGCTCCGAATGCACGATCCCGATCGGGATAAGCGCCACGGGAAGCAACATCGTGGTCGCCAATAATCTTGTTGCGGAAACGCTGCCGGTGCTCGAGTCTGTGGGCATTGCGACCACCCACAGCCCAAATGCTCTCGTCACGGGAAACGTGATCACGAACAGCGTGCGCTGGCCCAACACCTGGGCGACTTGGCTTTCGGGGCCGACCAGCGAACTCCGCGTCGTCGGGAACTGGCTCGGCGGCTACGAATCCGGACTGACCTACTCGCACGTCAGAGAAGGAGGCTATGAAGCGAATACGTTCTTCGACATAACCAACCGCATTGTGGTCGGGGCCCCCCGCTTCACGGTTCTCGACCAGGGGGGGAACCGGGTCGCCACGGGGACCGAGGCATTGCCGCTGCTCCAGGTTGTCCCAGCGACGGTGACCGAGACCGAGGGTTACGTGGACATCGAGGTCCGTCTGTCCACCCCCGTGCCGTGGAAGGTCGAGGTGAGATGGCGCACCCGCGACGGCAGTGCCCAGGCAGGCCCTGACTACCGCGCGGCCACGGGGACGCTCAGCTTCTTCCCGGGGGAACGCAGCAGGACATTCCGCGTTCAGGTCAATTCCGACACACAAAGCGAAGGGGACGAGGAGTTCTACGTCGATCTGACCAACCCGATACGCGCGCTGGTAGCGGCCTCCAGCGCGGTCACGGTATTTGACGCGAGTTGCGTGCCGCCCGGATCGACAAGTCTCACCTTCGAGGCGGAGGGAGGCACGCAGCGCATCCCGACCAGTTCCACGTGTCCGGGAAGCGCGGTCGCAACGGAGCCATGGATTGGGCTGACCCTGGCCGACCTCGGAGTGGCCGCCGTGGACGTTTCCGTCGCCGCCTACGATGGCGATGCCGACCGGCTGGGCTCGGTGGGGCGGCCCGGGGGAGCGGCGTCCGTGCAGCAACGCGGCCTCGGTCCCCCGCTGCCGGCTACGCTCCTTCGTCCTGACGGTCTGGTCAGGCAGATCGCCCCCCGCCTCGAATGGACCCCGAGCGAACGCACGCAGGACTACGTCGTCGAGGTCCGAGACAATGATGACCAGTTGGTCTTCCACGAGGCGACGGAAGCGGCGCTGGCCTGCGAGCCACCCGAAGGCGGAGACCCCGAATGCGGCCTGGTGACCGCGTTTCAGGTTCCGCTCGAGTCCACGCGCCAACCTCTGTCCTGGCGCGTGCGGTCGCGCAACGACGCGGGGCTGGGGGACTGGTCTACCAGTGCTGAGGTCTCGCTGGCGGAACCAGATCCTCTCGAGCCGATCACGAACGGCACGGATTCGCGCCCACTTTTCCGTTGGGAGGCGCTGGAAGACGCCACCGAGTATCGGATCTGGCTGGCGGATGATGGGGGTGTGGTATTGCTGGACGCCTGGTTTGGCGCCGAGCACTGCGACGCGAGCACGTGCGAGGTGTCGTCGCCCCTGGCCCTTGATCCCGGCGCCTACGTCTGGTGGGTTCAGGCACGCTCTCCCCTGGCTACGGGTGCTTGGAGCAGGCGCGCCGACTTCGAAATCCTGCCCGCTCCCACGGTGTCGGTTTCCGACGCGGTGGTGACGGAAGGCGACACGGGGGAGAGCGAGGCGGTGGTGGAGGTGCGTTTGTCGCAGACGGCAGGCTGGCCGGTGTCGGTACCGTGGTCGACGCGGAATGTTGAAGCGGTGTCGGGATCGGACTACACCGCAGGATCGGGGGTGGTGGAGTTTGCACCCGGGGAGACCTTGCAGGTGATACGGATCGCCGTTCTTGGAGACGATCTATTCGAGATCGACGAACGGCTGGCGGTCGAGTTATCGATAGCTACCGGGGCGACGCGGGGCATATCCAGCGCACGGGTGACGATCCTGAACGACGATTCGATCACGGCAACGGTGACGGCGACGCCTGGGATTGCGGCTCCCGGCTCGACCCTGGGCGTGAACATTTTGGGCGGCCCGGGCTATCGGGCGGACTGGGTGGGACTTTTTCCAGTCGGCGCCACTAATCGTGCATACGTGGACTGGTGGTATCTGAACGGTCAGCACACCGCGCCAGCCACCGGACTTTCCGCGGCGTCGTTCTCGATCGTCGCACCCACGCCCGAGGGCGCCTATGAACTGCGTTTCTTCCTGAATAACAGCTACACCTTCGCCGGGCGCAGTGAAGTTTTCCTCGTCGCGGACCTGCCCGTGGTATCGATTTCCGGGGTGATGGTGACGGAAGGCGACGCGGGGGATAGCGAGGCGGTGGTGGAGGTGCGGTTGTCGCACGCGGCGGGCTGGCCGGTGTCGGTACCCTGGTCGACGCGGGATGTCGAGGCGGTATCGGGTCTGGACTACACCGCGGGGTCGGGGGTGGTGGAGTTTGCGCCCGGGGAGACACTGCGCGAGGTGCGAATTGCGGTCCACGGTGACGTTGGGCTGGAGGTCAACGAGCGGCTGGCCGTCGATTTGTCGGCCGCCACGGGCGGGACGCTGGGTGTGGCCAGCGCCTACGTGACGATCCTGAATGACGACTCGAGCACGGCGACGGTGACGGCGACGCCTGGGCTGGTGTCTCCGGGCTCGGTTGTGACCGCGAGCGTCTCCGGCGGCCCCGGATATCCCACCGACTGGGTGGGGTTGTACGCGGTCGGGGCCGGGGATCGAGCGTTCATCCAGTGGTGGTATCTGAATGGCCAGCGCACGGCGCCAGCCACCGGACTGTCAGCCGCTTCATTCCCGATCGTTGCGCCCGCGCTGGAGGGGGAGTACGAACTGCGTTTCTTCCTGAATAACGGCTACACCTTCGCCGGTCGCAGTCCAGTCTTGCTCGTCGCGGACCTGCCCGTGGTATCGGTTTCCGGGGTGATGACGGAAGAGGACGCTGAGGCGGTGATGCGTTTCTCGGCGGGCCGGCGTTTCAAGAACGAGTTCGAAGGTCTCCGGCCCCCCGTGAACCCGGCCGCCCGCGGGGGCGCGGCTCAGCCAGAGGCGGCGGGGGCTCTCCTGCGGCGGCGCGCGCCTGGCCTCGCGGCGCCGACAGGAGGCCCTACGCCCTGACCGTGCTGCTTGTGGGAAAGCCGCAACATCGAGACCACTTAGGCCCGGATCCTACCCTGATCGCAGAGTTCGCTTTGGGGGACGTGAACGTTGATCCGCGAATTTGCAGACAGATTTCCAAAGGCTGGAACTCCAACGAAGCCTGACCGCCGGTGCCCCTCCCCCGACGGCCGGTCGGAAACGGTGGTGGTGCTGAACGGTCGGCCCTGGCCATCGGTGCCGACCTGGGTCGGGGTGCGCGGCCAGCCGGCTTCAGCGGATCGCGATCACGTTTTTGCCCCGGAGGTCGTGCACGAGTCGACGCGTGAACTTTGCGGCGCCCGCCGCCGTCAGGTGGACGGCGTCGAAGTAGTCGCCGTCGTCGAGACCAGCATCGCGGGCCGAGGCGTAGTAGACAACCGGAATGCTTGGTTCAAGGGAGAGAATGTAGTCGCGCATCGCATCGCGGAGCGGTGCGTAGCGCCGCCCAATCTCTTCGTCTAGGCCATCGCTGTAGGGAAGGTGAACGACCGCCACGCGCCCGCAGCGGCCGAATTCGATAGCCAACGACCTGTAGCGCCGAAGTACCTCGCGGTCTGGCCGCCAGCCCTTGTAGTACGAGTCCGCCACTGCCTCGAACGGGTAGACCTCGCCGCGCATGGGCGCCGGATCCGGGTTCGTGGAGTCGAACCATCGGCCGCGATCCTCCATCTCCCACACCAGTGCAAGCCGAGGTGAGAGTTGCCGCTCGATGAGCCAGTTGCGGGCCATCCAGGCGGCCTTGCTCCTCACCACGGTCACCCAAGGGAACCAGGTCTCCAGGTACCCACCAACGACTGCGGATATGCCTTGGGTCGTTGGGATGCGCTCTCTGAGGAACGAGTGATCCACGAACAAGACGCAGACCCCGAAGCCCGCCCCGAATGCTGGTTCGTTCTCGAGGAACTCGACGGTTTCAAGGCCGTCAAGACCTGGATAGGAGAGGTTCACGACCGAGCCGCGGCCGAGGCCGAGTGCGTCCTCGACGAGTCCTGGGATGACGCCGTAGGCGGCTCGCGACGATCCGATGAAGGCGACCTCCGGCCTCGGCAACGTCCGCGATAACACTCGGTCCCGCATGATCGACTGCCGGAGCGACATGCTGGTGGGGTCGCGGGCAGCCGGGCCGTCGTAGAGGGCCAGCCACGTCAGTGCGCCGCCGGAGACCAGGACCGCGGCGGCCAGCGCCCTGCGAAGATCGAGTCCTTCCGGCCAGCGCTTCCCTGGTTCGCGAGGCGGTTGGTGGGTTTGAGTGGCCATCTTGCTCTAGAACTGGAAGTAGATGAAGCCGCGAGCCTCGGCGCTTCCCAGAACCAGGCCCAGGACCATCACCCCGATCGCGACGCCCCAGCGCAGACCACCCCAGGCGTCCGCGATCTGTTCGAGCGTCCGGTCGCGGAAGAGGTTCTGGGCGACGAGCAGCGCGCAACCAACTCCACCCGTGACGAGCACATTGAGGCGGGACAGCACTCCCGGCTCGAAGCCCCCCGAGAACAGACGTTCATAGTAGACGAACGTGTTCGCAAACGAGTCGGCCCGAAATGGGACCCAGGCGAGGCAGACGAGGATGACCGTCGCCATGCGCACCGCGAGCCCCATGACATTCGACGCCGGCCCGGCGCTGGCCGCGGGCAGCCGCTCCCGAAAGAGCCGCTCGACGCTCAAAAACGCTCCATGGAGGATCCCCCAGAAGACGAAGCGCAGGCTGGCCCCGTGCCACAGGCCACCGAGCGCCATCGTAGTCATCAGGTTGACGTGGGTTCGCCATCTCCCCTGGCGATTGCCGCCGAGCGGCACGTAGAGGTAGTCCCGTAGCCACGACGACAGCGACATGTGCCACCGCCTCCAGAAGTCCGCGAAGCCCGCCGCGGCATAGGGTGACGCGAAGTTATCGGGCAGGACGAAGCCCAGGCAGAGCGCGGCGCCCACGGCGCAGATCGAGTAGCCCGAGAAGTCGAGGAAGATCTGCGCCGAGAAGGCCACCAGACCAATCCAGGCGTCAAGGCTGGTCAGGGACGCGGGCCTGGCGAAGGCCTGGTCGGCGACGGGAGCCACCAGCGCATCCGAGAGGAACATCTTCTGGAAGAGGCCGATCACGATCAGGCACAGGCCCCAGGAAAACGCCCTTCGGTCGAAGCGGGGCGGCGCGGCGCACTGGGGCAGGAACGCATCCGCTCGCACGATCGGTCCCGCGACGAGTTGCGGGAAGAACGTCACGTAGAGAGCGAAGTCGAGAAAGGCCCGGGCCGGCTGACACCGCCGACGGTAGACGTCGATGGTGTAGGACATCGTCTGGAAGGTATAGAACGAGATGCCGACCGGAAGCACGACGTCGACGGCGGGCAGGTGGAGGGTCGGGCCGAAGTACGCGCTGGCGTTCACAACGAGGCCGGCCAGGAAGCCGTAGTACTTGAAGAAGCCCAGCAGCCCCAGGTTCACGCACACGGAGAGCAGCAGCCAGGCCTTGCGCCATTGGGAGCTTGTGGTTGCGACGATCCGCCTCGAGGCCCACCAGTCGACGGCAGTGGAGATCCACAAGAGGAGGATGAACGGAGGATTCCAGGCGCTGTAGAAGAGGTAGCTCGCCAGCAGCAGGAGGCTCTTCCGCGAACGCCAACTCTGGGGGATGTAGTAGAGCGCGACGACGAGGGGAAAGAAGACGAAGAAGAGTGGCGAGTTGAAGTTCATTAATGGTCGTGGTTCTTCGTTCGCCCTCGGTCTCCTTGACCGGGAGGAGACTAATCACGCAGCTGCGTTTAGGCAAGAGCGGCCGCGAGGCGTGCGTTGCGTGTGGCGCCCGCCACTGTCCCGAGGTAAGGAGTGAGACCGTCTCCACCCAGATCCCGAGAGCGAAATCGCATTGAGGGCGGCCACGGGCAGACTAGACTCGGCGACCTCATGACACTTTCACCCGGCGCGCGGCTCTCAACATTCAGCGGAGCTATTTAGGGATCTTTGATAGTTTCATCAAGAGGCTGTAGTCAAGAATGATGAGAATGCGGCCGCTGCTCAAAGCACTGCTAGACAAAGTTAGAAGAAGGCCCGATCTTTACACGCCAATCTATCGCGTGGTGTTCCCCGAAGCGTCGATCGAAAAGAAGCTGTTCTACAACTTCGGCTCCGGCGAATGGCGGCATCGGTACTGGACGAACGTTGATTACGCTTCGGATTACTACCACTATGACTCCGAACTGATCGATATCCCGTGGGACATCTCAAGGAACGAACCAGTTGCGGTTCAGTCCGGAATTGCTGAACTTGTCTATTGCAGCCACACTTGCGAACATCTGACCAACGGGCAAAACCGCTTCATGTTTCGGGAAGCCGCGCGCATCCTGAAACCGGAAGGCGTCTTTCGGGTGACGTGTCCGAACGTAGAAAAATATCACGCGGCCTACAAACGCAGAGACGTATTTGTGAACTATCACTATGGGTACGATTTCCCGTTTGGAGCGCCGGGTAAGAATACGTTCGCGCGTGAAAACATGGTCATCTGGCTGACCAATGAAATCGCCACCCAGTTGGTACAGTCGTCGGGTGACGGCCATCAGCCCGTTTTCGCGGGCAAGGTGCAGGAACTGGAGGCAATCTTTAATAGCATGCCTCTGGAAGATGCCTGTGACAAGCTATGCGGGATGATCGACTTTAGGCTGCAACAGATTGTTCCCGGGCATCACATCAACTGGTGGACATTCGACAAGATGCGCAGGGAATTGCTCGCCGCCGGCTTCTCGCAGGTGAGTACTTCCGTCCCAGGTGGAAGTATTGCCGCGGTCATGAGGGATCGCAAGTACTTCGACCTCCAGGCGCCAGCGTTCTCGCTGTTCGTCGATGCGATCAAATAGCCGACCGCGCGTTCTGACCGATGGGAAGTTCTGGCGGCCAAAGGAATACCCCGGGC
>JAQBHL010000029.1:0-5092 GCA_032127745.1 Acidobacteriota bacterium | reverse complement strand
TCCTGCTCGACGACCTCGACGACCGGAAGGACGCCAGCCGGGTGGTTGACCGGATCTTCACCGCCCTTCAGACCCCCATCAAGGTCAGTGGGCAGGAGATCTTCGGCACCGTCTCGATCGGGATCGCCTACAGCGGCCCTCAATATGAGAGCGCCGAGGACATGCTGCGCGACGCCGATACCGCAATGTATGAGGCCAAGACCTCGGGCAAGGCCGGATTCCAGGTCTTCGACGCGTCGATGCACAAGCGGGCGGTGGGCCTGTTGAAGCTGGAGCACTCGTTGCGCCGCGCCGCCGATCGCAACGAGTTCGTCCTCCACTATCAGCCGATCGTCACCCTGAGCGACGAGCGCACCGCGGGTTTCGAGGCGCTCATCCGCTGGAACCATCCGGAGCGCGGGATCGTGGGTCCTTACGAGTTCATCCACCTCGTGGAGGAGACCGGACTCATCTTCCGGGTGGGCGGGTGGGGTCTTCGCGAGGCCTGCCGCTGGCTCAGCGAAGGGGCGCCCCAGCTGAAGGACCACCTCACCGTCAACGTGAACCTCTCGGCCCGTCAGTTTTCCCACGGCGACCTGATCGAACAGGTCGAGACCGTGCTTTCCGAAACCGGTCTCGCCGCCCATCGGCTGAAGCTGGAGATCACGGAGAGCGTGATCATGGAAAACCCGGAGATGGCGGTGGACCTGCTCAAGAGGCTGAAGACGCTCGGAACCCACCTGTGCATCGACGACTTCGGCACCGGCTATTCCTCCCTGAGCTACCTCCTGCGCTTCCCCGCCGATACTCTTAAAGTCGATCGGTCGTTCGTGGGCGCGCTCGGCCGGAGCCGTCGCAACGAGGACATAGTGGGCGCCATCGTCTCCCTGGCCAAGAGCCTCGACATGGACGTGGTGGCCGAAGGCGTCGAGACCACCGAGCAACGCGACATGCTGAAGGCGCTCGGATGCCGGTACGGCCAGGGCTATCTGTTCGCGCGGCCGCTGGACCAGGACCGCGCCCGGGCCTTCGGGAGCTAGAACCCCGTCCTCAGGGTCAACACGAATTCCTTCATGGGAAGGTTCGGGAGGGTGGCGCTGCGGACCACCTGATGAAAGGTGTACTCCGCGGTCAGGTCGACGTTCCGGACGAGCCCGAAGCGCAGACCGAAGTCGTACTTCTTCCACGGCCACTGCACGGCCAGGCGCGGGTAGGCGAGCGGAGCCTTGAACTGGTTTTCGATCCAGGAGTACCGGAACGTGGGCTGGATCCAGTTTCCAAACGGCGACTCCCCGACCAGAAACAGACCGGGGAGCTCGAAGATCCAGGCCGCCTCGGCCTCGAGGCCATGGCGGGAGGCGCCGGCCAGATCCTGGTCCACCCACTGGGCGAACAGGCGCAGGCCGCTTGCCTTGGCCTGCAGGTTGATCCCCCGCTCCCTTCTTTTGTTGCCGGTGGTGGGAATGGGAAACCCTGCCCCGCGGAGGACGCCGAGCTCACCCGGATAGTCGGTGCCCTTGAGCCGCGCCGTATCGGCGAGCCGGCGAGAGAAGTACCAGGCCATCACGTCCACCGAGGAGGCCTCGCCTCCGCCCCAACGACCGCCAAGGCCGAGCCCGGTTTCCGCGCGACCATTGAGGTTGATCTCCGTGACCTTCGCGTCGTAGAGAATGGGAAGGCCGAGCTGATAGGCGGCCTTCGCGCTGGATGGACCCTCGGAGAGATTGTCTCCAGCCAGGACGTTGGTGTCGCGGAGGAAGAGCGGATTCCCAGAGCCCACCATGGCCCGCGCGTACAGATGCGACCCGAACGAGCCGCCGATCTCGAGCTGAGGCTGCTCGAACCTTCCCACCGCGGTGCCCCAGAGTCCATAGGTCTCGAGACGGCGCGTGGTCGGCCGGGTGAAGCGGGGCGCCACCCCGAACAGGGCGTAGAGCCTCGAGCCCGGCCTCGCGCTCAGAACCTCCGGCTTGTCGCCGAAGCGCACGAAGGCCTGGCGCAGGAAGACATTCGCGTCGGTGGAGGTCGGGTTCCGGTTGTAGAGGTCGAGGAAGCGCACCTCGAATTTCGCAAACACACCCGAGGAGATGAATCCCTGGCCGGAAAGCGCGAGGTGTTGAATCTCGATCGAACTCCCCGCATCGGGGGTGCGCATGAGACCGATCACCTGAGCGGGCGGGCCGAAGATCGGGGAGGCCTGGGCCTGCGACCAGCGGAAGCCCGCTTTGATCTCTCCACCAAACCGAAACGGCTCGGGCTCCTCAAAAGGCGGCGGCTCGGGCTCCTCCTGGGCGGCCGCGGGCCCGGCCAGGAACAGGGCGAGCAGGGCGAGGGCGGGAGACGTGCGCATGGCGGATTCTAGGGCCCGCCCGGGGCTGGCTGAGACCCTGACTGGGAGTCCGTGGAAGAAAGGTCACGGCGGCAGGCCTCAAAGACCCCGACCGGGTCAGGCGCGCACGCGCATCAGCCAGCGGTCGAGATCCATCGCGGTGGCCGGACGCTGGGCGCGATGCTTCGAAAGGCAGGTCACGATGATTTCGGCCAGCGAGGCAGGGAGCTCCGGCCGGATCGTCCGCGGATCGGGCGCCGGCGTGCTCAGATGCATCTGCAGAATCTCGGTCACCTCCATGGCCCGGAAGGGCGGCTGCCCGGTGAACATCTCGTACATCATCACCCCGGCCGAATAGATGTCGCTGCGTTCATCGAGGTCGGCTCCTTTCGCCTGTTCCGGGCTCATGTAGACCGGCGTGCCCACCACCGAAATACCGCCCGGGTCCTGATGGGCGCGGGTGCGCGCCACTCCGAAATCCATCAGCTTGGCCACGCCGCTGCCCATGACCATCACATTCTGCGGCTTCAGATCGCCGTGGATGATGCCCGCCATGTGAACCGCGGCCAGGCCGCGGCAGATCTGCTTGGCGATCTGCAGCGCGGACGTGATCTCGAGGCCGCCCCGGGCATCGATGACCTCTCGCAGGGTGGTGCCGGGCACGTACTCCATGGTCAGAAAACGCGAGCCCGCGGTCTCCCCGAAGTCGAAGGCGCGAACCACGTTGGGGTGGGTGATGGCGCGGGCGAGTTTGATCTCCTGGCGTAGGCGATCGGCCTGAGCGCTTCGCTCCTCGCCCACCGTCTTCAGGATCTTGAGCGCCACTTCTTCGTCCAGTTCGCGGTCGCGCGCGCGGAAGACCACACCCATGCCGCCCTTGCCAAGCTCGGACAGCAGTTCATAGCGGCCGGCGAAGATATGCCCCACCTCTCCGCTCGCCCCCGATTCCCGGCCGCCGGGCATAGCACCGCGGAACGTGATGTCGCCCGGCCGCCGCTGCAGATTCGCGACCAGGGCCTCCAGCAGGGCCTTCTCCTTGAGCTCGCCCACCATGGCTTCGAAGGCCCGGGCCAGGGCGCCGACCTCCCCCCGGGCGGTGGGGAGCGAGACATTGAGATCGCCGCGGGCGATCTTTCGCGCGCCTTCGGCGAGCTTCCGGATGGGGCCCGCCAGGCCCTGGGCGAGGGCCAGTGAAAGCGGAAGGGACAGGAGCAGGGCGAGCGCGCCCACGATCAGGAGGCTTCGGCGGATTTCCAGAAAGGGGGCCATCTCCGCATCCTTCGATCGTCCCACCACGAGGGCCGCGATGACGTCGCCGCGGCCCGATCGGATGGGCAGGGCGCTGGCCATGAAGGTCTCCTCTCCCACCGACAGTTCGACCGGCTCGGATTGCCTCTCCTGCTCGAAAACCCGGTTCGTGAGTTCGCGCATGGCCTCCGGCATGGGCGCCGCGAATTTCGGCGTGGCCGCCAGCACCTCGCTCTGGGCGGGCTCGTTTGGAGGAGCCACATTGGCCACGAAGGCAACCTCGCCGGCGGTGAGAATCGAAAACTCCCGGGCCCGATCGGTGGACATCTCGAAGACGCCGGCCATGACTCCATTGAGACGCTGCTCGGCGCCCAGACCCTGAGTCACCGCGGCCGAAGCCACCAGAGACAATGCGTGATCGCGGGCGAGCTCGAGAATGAAGGCCGAGCTCTCGGTCTTCGTTTCTCGGGGTACGTCGACCCAGCTGATGCCGGAAAAGTCACGGCCCGTCTCTTCGCCCGCCTCGCGGTCGCTTCGGGCCAGGAGTACGCCCGCGGAGTCGAACAGATATACCGCCCGGGCCCCCAGCGCCTTGGCGAAGCCCTGAGCGGAATCATGGAAGGTTTCGGGATGGTCGCGAATCTCGGCCATCAGGGCCTTGGTGCCCGCTTCCTCGGCCAGCGACTTCACCGCGCGCTCGCGGGCGCTGGCCTGGGTCGACCGATAGCCCTCGAAGATGGCGGGCACGACATTCAGATCCTCGCGGATTTTCTGATCGGCGACCCTCTGGGACTTCTGAGTCAGAAATGCGATGGCGGCGCCAATTGTGAGGGTGAGCAGGAGGGCGGAGCCGAGAAAGAGCCCGGTGCGGAGCCCCAGGCCGCGCGGCGCGTCCTCGGCAATAGCATGGAGCACGGGCGCCGACCCGGGCGTCTCGGCTCGAATCAAAGGAGGGGGCGAATCGCGGTCAGTACCGATCAACGCCATTTCCCTTGGGGTACTTCTTGCCGAACTTGTTGGTATGGGTCCGCCTCTGGTAACGGGTGGCATCCAGGATCGGACTCCAATCCGTGGTGCGGCCGGCCTCCAGGGTCAGCGGCGCCGTTTGTTCCCCGGCCACGTCGCTCCAGATGTGCACCTCGTATCGTCCCGGCGGAATCCCGTCGATCCCATACGCGCCGTCGGTGCGGACTATCGAGAAGGCGTTCCCGTCCACCACCACCACCGACGCCGCCATGTCGGGATGGATATTGCAGTACACCCGCACGATGCCGGGGGTGTTCAGGACCACGTCCTTGGACGCGCCCTTGCGGTACAGGCCCAGGTCGAACGCGTTGCCCGGGCTCAGGCTGAAGGCATTGTGGTAGATGGGATCGACGTTCGGAAATCTGACCCGGGTCCCGCTTGGCACCGCGAGGATCCGGGGGTCGAAGCGCTTGTCCCGGGACGTGACCTCGTGGGGATGGGCGGGGCGGGAGTCGACTCGCAGTCCGGGGATCCAGATCACCGAGCCGCCAGGATCCATCTCCACCTTCG
>JAQBHL010000028.1:0-9246 GCA_032127745.1 Acidobacteriota bacterium | reverse complement strand
CAAGAAGTCCAAGAAGGACAAGAAGCGCAAGAAGAAGTCGAAGCGCTAGCCCCCGCGCACCTTGCGAGGGGTTCGAACTTTGGGGTGGTGAAGCCGGAAGGTAACCTAGCCCGCGTGCCCGCGCCCCGAGGGCGTTGAAGCCACGCCCCCGCATGCGACTCCCTCTCGATCTCTCGATAGCCCTGCGTTACCTGCTCAAGCGGCAGGGGGCGGGCTTCCTCACCGTCATCGCCACCATCGCGGTCCTGGGCGTCGCGGTGGGCGTGATGGCTCTGTTCATCGCCCTCGGCCTCATGACCGGGCTTCAGGGCGAGATCCGGGGGCGGATCCTGGGCACGACGGCTCACGTCTCGGTCTTCAAGTCCCGCGGCGAGCCATTCGACGACCCCACCGGCATCGCGGCGAAGGTCGCCGGGATTCAAGGCGTCCTGGGCGCGGCTCCGTCGCTCTACGGGAAGGCGCTGGTCTCGTCGCCGTCCTCGCAGGCCGTGGTCACGATCAAGGGCATCAGCGGATCCGAAGGCAACGTGACCGATCTCCCCAAGCAGGTCCGGGAAGGTTCCCTCGATGATCTGCCCCCTCGCGGCGAGGGCTTTCCGGGAATCCTCCTGGGCCGGGAAGTCTCGACCAGCCTGGCCGTCGGCCCCGGGGACGTCGTGACTCTGACCATTCCGCGCGGCCGGCTCACTCCATTCGGAGTCATGCCTCAGCTGGCGAAATTCCGGGTGGCCGGCGTGGTTGAGACCGGCCTCTACGAATTCGATGCGGGTTGGGGCTGGATCTCGCTGATGGAGGCCGAGCGTCTCCTTGCCTCCTCCGGCGCCGGAACGGTCCTGGTCGAAGCCCGCCTTCAGGACATGTACGAGGTGGATGCAGCCGAGGGCCGAATCCTCCAGGCCGTCGGCACGGGCTATGTCACGTCGGACTGGATCGAGACCAATCGGAGTCTGTTCGAAGCGCTTCAGCTGGAGAAGATCGCCATCGCGCTCACCATCGGTCTCATCATGGCGGTGGCGGCCCTCAACATCGTGGCCACTCTCATCATCATGGTGACGGAAAAGCGCCGGAGTATCGCGGTGCTCATGTCCTTGGGCGCCACCCGCGAGCTTATCCGCCGGGTGTTCGTCTGGCAGGGCGCGATCCTTGGCGCTTCGGGGACGCTACTGGGCGCAGCGGTCGGGACCGTCGCCTGTTTCGTTCTCGATCGGTTCCAGATCATCAGGATTCCGGCCGACGTGTATCAGGTGGCCTATCTGCCGTTCAAGCTACTGCCTTCGGACGCCGGCCTCGTGATCTTGGGCGCCCTGCTGATCAGCCTTCTCGCGACTTTGTATCCGGCCGGGAAGGCGGCGTCCCTTCAGCCCACGGAGGGGCTGCGTTCGGAATGAGCGTACCGGTTCTCGAAGCCCGCGACCTGTGGAAGTCCTATCAGGGGCCGACCGGCCCGGTGGCCGTCCTGCGTGGTGTTGACCTGAGCGTCGCGCGTGGCGAGGTGGTGGCGCTTCTGGGCGCGTCCGGAGTGGGGAAGTCAACGTTGCTGAACGTCCTCGGCTCCCTGGACTCGCCCGATCGAGGGGAGGCGTGGCTGGCCGGGACGTCGCTGTTCGGCGTCGATGCCGTGAGCCGCGCGCGGATGCGAAACCAGACCATCGGCTTCGTCTTTCAATTCCATCACCTGTTGCCGGAATTCACCGCGGTTGAGAACGTGGCCATGAAACTGCGGCTGCGCGGCGTGGCCGACACGGACGCTCTCGAGGCCGGCCGGGTCCTGCTGGATCGGTTCGGCCTCGCGGACCGGCTTCATCACGCGCCTGACGCCCTTTCGGGGGGAGAGCAGCAGCGGGTGGCGGTGGCGCGGGCCCTGGTCGGTGAACCGCAGGTGCTTCTGGCCGACGAGCCCACCGGGAACCTCGATCCGCGGACCGCGTCGGCGTTGTTCGAGGAACTTCATGTGGTGGCCCGAGAGCGCGGCATTGCCATCCTCTGGGCTACCCACAACGAGGCCCTGGCCACCCGCAGCGACCGGATCATGCGTCTCCGGGATGGCCAGCTGGTACCGGCCTTCTGAACCCTTCCACCACGGCGGGCCTAAGGCTTGGTCGGTCCCTTGGGTTCGACCGGCGGCGCGTTCCGCAACGCCTCGGAGATGTTGTACTTGAGTTCGGGCGCCAGTTTCGTCACCTTGAAATCCGGCACCGCCTTGACCCGGCAGGCGAGGCCGGTCATGGTCCGGCCGTCGACCTCGTACTTGATCTCGCAGTACCGGCACTCCGCGTTCCAACAGTAGCCGCCGGTGCCCACGTCGGGGGCCACGAACTGAAGCTGGCGGAGCAGGATGTTGTTCTCGGGCACCTCGAACCGCTTCCCGAGCACCTCGATGGGAATGAGCTGGCCGTAGGGCTCATACAGATCGGGCGGGTCGGACATGCCCGATCATCTTAGCCCGCCGACTAAAGTAGCGGTCGCATGAAGATCGCATTCGTGGGATCGCACGGAGTGGGCAAGACCACCCTCTGCTTCGATCTGGCCGCGCAGCTGAAGCGGCGTGGAATCAACGTGGACATGGTCAAGGAGGTGGCCCGCGCCTCGCCCCTGCCCGTGAATCGGAAGACCTCGCGCGAAGCTCAACTGTGGATTCTGACCACCCAGGTGGCGGAGGAGATTCGCGCCGGGTCCCATTCCGACGTTGTGGTCTGTGACCGCGCCGCCCTCGACAACTATGCCTACTTCTTCCTGGCCTGCGGACGCGACCCTGCGGTCGAGAAGTTCGTCGAGATGTGGATGAAGACCTACGACCTGCTGATCAGGGTTCCCGTGCTCTCGGAAATTCAGGACGACGGCTTTCGAGACACCGACGCCGTCTTCGTGAGGGAGATCGACAAGAAGGTCCTGTCCCTGCTGGACGCCGCCAAGACCCCTTATCTGGATCTCGAGCGGGAGCACAGGGACCAATGGCCGGCCGCGGCCTTGAAGGGCGTGCTCGAACATCCCGCCCTTCGGCAGGGGAGGCTGTGATTCAAGGTGACGAAGCGCAGGGCCTGAGGTTCGCATGACCGGCCCGGAGGTGGTGGTGCGGCCGCTGGTCTCGTGGCACGAGACCACGACTTTCGCTCCCCTGACCGCCGGGGTGGCGGCCCTCGCGCTGGTCATGGTCGGTCTCGGTCGGGCCTCTGCGCTCGAAGCGGTCTCATTCGTCTCCGGAGCGATCTGCGTCTGGCTGACCGTGAAGGAGAACATCTGGAACTTTCCCATCGGCCTCCTCAACACCGCGACCTTCAGCGTGGTCTTCTTCGAGGCCCGGCTCTACGGCGATGCCTCCTTGCAGGTGGTCTACTTCGTGCTCGGTCTGATCGGCTGGTACCTGTGGCTTTATGGCGGCGATCACCGGACGGCCCTCAAGGTCAACTGGGCGAGTGCGATGGAGCGGGGGACGGTGGCCCTCGCCGTGGTCGTGAGCACCTTGTTCCTCTGGAGAACTCTGCGCCTGGCCGGCGGGTCCGCGTCCTTCTGGGACGCGCTCACCACCTCCGTGAGCCTGGGCGCTCAATGGCTGTTGAACCGCAAGCGAATCGAGAGCTGGCACCTGTGGATCCTGGTCGACGTGGTGTACGTGCCGCTCTACGTCTCGCGCGGCCTGTATCTCACCGCGATTCTCTACGCAGTGTTCCTGGTCATGGCCTTTTTCGGCCTGGCCCGCTGGGAGGAGACCTGGCGCCGGGCGCTCCCGCCGCGCCACCACGGGAAGGACCTGCTGGCCTAGTCATGACCCTGGGCTTCGTGGTCGGCAAGTTCTATCCGCCGCACCGGGGTCACAAGCTGCTGATCGATCAGGCGCGCGCTCAAGTGGACCAGCTGATCGTGATGCTGGCTCATCACCCATCGCAGGCCATTCCCGGAGAAGTGCGCAAGTCCTGGCTCGAGGAGATCCATCCCGACTGCGAGATCCATCTTGTGCCGGACGAACTCCAGGATGACAGCCGGCAGTGGGCGGAGTTCACTCTTCGCCATCTTGGCCGGGCGCCCGACGTGGTTTTCAGCAGCGAGGACTATGGTCCGGTGTTCGCCGGCCTCATGGGATCGAATCACGTAATGGTCGATCGGGCGCGGATCGCGGCGCCGGTCTCGGGGACGCAGATCCGAGCGGCGCCCCTTCGCTATCTCGACCTTCTGGAGCCGTGCGTGCGGGCCTGGTTCGTAAGACGCGTGGTCCTGATCGGCGCCGAGTCGACGGGGAAGACCACTCTGGCGAGGCGTCTGGCCGAGCATTTCAGGACCGAATGGGTGCCCGAGTTCGGGCGGGAACACTGGGAACGCAAGATCGCGGGCCGGAGCATCGACGACCCACCGCCGAGCTGGACCGCGGACGAGTTCGTGGAGATCGCGACCGAGCAACAGGCTCGGGAGGAGGCGGCGGCGCGGCGAGCGAATCGCGTCCTTTTCGCGGACACCAACGCCTTCGCCACCGGCACCTGGTACGAGCGCTATCAGCGCTCCCGCGACCCGCGCGTGGATGAAATCGGCGCGCGCGATCGGACGCACCTGTATCTGCTCACTTCGCCCGACGTGCCCTTCGTACAGGACGGCTTCCGCGACGGGGAAAAGATCAGAGACTGGATGGACCGGCGATTTGCCGAACAACTGGCCGGTGGGCCCACGCCGGTGGTTCGTCTGGAAGGACCCTACGAGGCGAGGTTTGAGCGGGCGGTCGTCGAAGTCTCGAACCTGTTGCGCGAATCGGGCGGGTAGGGCCGGGCTGCGCCCCGGCCCTCCAGTTCAGCCGATGGGAATCCGGTCCTTGTTGGCCTTCGCCCATTCCGCGAAGGTCTGCAGTTTCGGGTTCAACGGATACCGAATGGCGGCGATTTGCCCCGGGCGCGAGGGTCGAGTTCGGGCCCCCCGGCGCCGACGAGCCGGGTCCGCTTCACATCGTGAGATGAAACCGCAGGAAGGCCAGGGCGTTGCGGATGATCTCCCGGCTGGCAACTTCCCGAGGTCGCCCGCGGGCTCGCGGGTCGAGTAGTTCACGGCCACCAGGCCCGCGGCGGCGAGCAATCGGCCCCGGGAGGTCGAGGAACCCGAGTCCTGGAACCCGCATCCGAACATCCTCTCCATCCCTGGATCGGGATAGCCCGCGACCGAAACCACGGCCGGCCTCCGTTCACCCTTCGGTGTCCCCTGGGGCCGGTAGATATCGAGGTTGAGGGGCCCGTCCTCGCCCCCCTCCCAGGCCAGATCCCGCTCCAGGTCCACGTTTTCCGTACCGGTGATCTGATACACCACCGTCTTCCTCATGATGTGATTCTCGGGCAGTTCCATCAACCCACTCCTGAAAAAGGTGCCGCCCGGGCTCGGTTGCCTGGGTCGCGGCCTTGCGGGCAGGATAGGGTTTCGTTCACCATGAGGTCAGACATTTCGAGCTCTCGGGGGAAGACCATCATCGCGACCGTCCTGCGCACCGACGAGGCCTCCGAGCGAGCAGGAACCGAAGGGCGCTTTCGCCAGGGCGGTTGGTATCATGACGGGAGCCCGGCTGACGAGCAACCCGTAAGAACTGAAGAAATCTGATGAACCTGCTGACGGTCCTTCTCGCCCTAGCGCCGCTCCAGGCTCCGCCTTCCTCGGAGGCGGCCTACGCCCGGCTCAAGCCCAGCCTGTTCACCATCGAGATCCATTCGGGAAACCGGGAGGCCAAGAGCAGTCTGGGCAGCGGCTACATCGTAGGGCCGGGCGGCCTGATGGCCACGAACTATCACGTGGTCGCGTCCTTTGTGGACGATCCCGTTCGCAATCAACTCCGGGCGAAAGGCGAAGCCGGCGAGTTTCCGCTCTCGCTCGTTCAATTCGACCTCGTTCACGACATCGCCCTGGTGCGCGCCGCCGGGGTGAGCGGCCGGCCGCTGGCCCTCGCGACCGCGCCCCCCGAGGCGGGCGAGCGCATCATCTCCTTCGGCAATCCGGAAGGGCTGGGAATGAGCCTGATCGAAGGCAACGCCAACGGTTTTGCCACCAAGGGCGTGGTGCCTCGTCTTCTGCTCTCGATGCCCCTCAACTCCGGCATGAGCGGGGGGCCGATTCTGAATTCCCGCGACGAGGTCGTGGGCACGAATGTGTCGGTGCAGTGGCTTTCGAATTCACTGTCGTTTGGCGTGCCGACCCAGGCCTTGCGAGACCTGCTGGCGAAGCCCCCGCTGGTGGTCACCGAAGCGGCGCTCAAGGCCGAAATGAACGGTCAGATCGACGCCTTTGAGAAGAAGACCCTTGGTGCTCTGACCGAGGCCCTTCGGTCCAACCCACCCGAGCCCGCCCTGCTGATCGGCGGGGCCCGCAGCAAACCGCTCCCGCCCGCCTTCGCCTGCTGGGACAACCGCCAGGAGTTCCAGCGCGAGGGCCTGGTGAAGAGCCAGTACGGATGCGATCTGCAGTTCACCCCCGCCATCGAAGATGTCGGCCCGATCGCGTCGGTTCAGGTGCAGATCGAGCACTTTGCCAGCGCGCATGGCCGCTATGGCTTCTACGGGTACCTCCCTTCTCACGCTCAGTCCCATCAGTCGGTGCAGCCCCGGGCCGAAGGCGACAGGCATTTGGGCTCTCCCGAATGCGCCTCCAACCGGGTTCAGGTGGGCCCTGAGTCCTGGAAGATGATCACCTGCGCGGTGGCTTTCAAGGAGTACCCTGGATTTTTCGACGTCGATCTGGCCGCGACCAGCCTCTCGCGGCCGAGTGAAGCGATGTTCGTGTCCCTGAGCTTCAAGGGCTTTCGCATGAAGTCGGCGCTCGACCTGTCGAGGCTTATCATGGAGAACATCTCGTGGGGTGGGAAATGATCCTTGCCATCCGCGTCCTGCGCGATGGCGTCGCCATCCGGGAACAGATCTTCACCGCCACGCCCATTCGCATCGGTCGAGCGCCCCACAGCGATCTGGTTCTCGTCGACCCGACGGTGTCGCGCGATCACGCGAGGATCGAGCGGGATCAGGCGGGCAGCCTGGTCATCGTCGATGGGGCCGGCCCCAACGGCCTTTACGCCGGACCGAAGCGGGTGGAGGCGGAGCCGGTTTCGGGCCGATTTCGAGTGCGCCTGGGCCTGGCCGAAATCGAGATCGAGGAGGTGAGCGCCGACGCCACCCAGCCGGTCTCGATCGAGGATCTGCAGCAGCTCGATCAAAGGCGAACCCCCCTGACCTGGGCCGGGTACATGGTGATCGCCTTGCTGGCCCTGAACCTCGAGACTGTCCTGGCGCCGGAGTTCTGGTCGCCCTTCAATCCGCAGCGGGTGGTGGGGGTGGTGTGGCAGAACGCCAGCTCTCTGGTGGCCATCCTCATCTTCGGATCCATCCTCCTGGGTCTTCTGAAGGCGGCTGGTCGCCGGGTTCGAATGGCGGACGTCCTCCGGCACTTCGCGGTCTTCACCTGGCTTCGTCCGCTCGCGGTGGCCCTGAGCCTGCTTGGCTACTATCTTCTGCCGGATGGACTGGCCGCGTCCCTGCGCTCGTGGCTGCCCTCCCTCGCCACCGTCGCGTTTCTGGCCCAGGCCGCGGCCATCCGCAGGCCTCCCCCGAACCGCAATTTTCGCTGGATGTGGGCGGCCGTTTTTCTGCTCATCGTCGCCGGTCTCGATCTCACCCAGTCCTATGCCGCGCGTCGAATGGGCCAGCCGGACATCGACCAGACGGTTCTGCCGCCTATCCCCGTCCTCGGAACCGGTCCCCTGGTTTCGTTTGAGGATTATTCGGCCGCGGTCGAGGCGGCGGGGGAGAGGTCGGCGGCCGAAGTCCGCTAGAGGCGCCTTCTCCGGCACCCCACATCTCCACTGATGACCAGGCCGCCCTCGTTATCAGCCGCCCTTTGTTGACGCTGCGGGTGGCCACCGCATAGAATCGTCCTCTTCCCGAAAGTGGGCCCCTCCAAAGACTTTGGAGTGCAAAGCCCCGAGAACGCGGAAGAAAATTTAAGAATAGAAGAGGCCTTTCCCTTTCCATGTCCGATGTCGAACTAAACCCCTACGCCCCAGCCCCGATGGACCCCGAGGAGTACGAACGTCTCCTCGACATGTATGACGTGAGCTTCAGGAACCTCGCCGAGGGCGAGGTGGTGCGCGGCATCGTCTTGCGCGTGACGCCCATGATGATCGTGGTGGACGTCGGCTACAAATCGGAAGGCGTCATCGCCGCCGAGGAATTCAAGGACGAAACCGGCGAGGTCACGGTCAAGGTGGGAGATCAGGTGGACGTTCTGATCGAGCGCACCGAGGATCGCGACGGCTACATCGTGCTCTCCCGCGACAAAGCGGAGAAGATGAAGGTCTGGGATGACGTGGAGCGCGCCTTCCAGGAGCGCCGCATCATCACCGGCAAGGTGCTGGACCGGGTGAAGGGCGGCCTCGCGGTCGACATCGGGGTCCGCGCCTTCCTCCCGGGTTCCCAGATCGATATCCGCCCGGTCCGTAACCTCGACGCCCTCAAGGGTCAGGACATTCGGATGCGCGTCATCAAGGTCAACAAGAAGCGCGGCAACATCGTGCTCTCGCGCAAGGCCGTCCTCGAGGAAGAGAACGCGGGCAAGAAGCAGCACACTCTCGAGGTGCTCGAAGAGGGCAAGATCCTTACCGGCGTGGTCAAGAACATCACCGACTACGGCGCCTTCGTGGACCTCGGCGGTCTCGACGGCCTTCTCCACATCACCGACATGTCCTGGGGCCGCATCAACGATCCCAAGGAAGTGGTCAACGTGGGCGACGAGCTTCGCGTGATCGTGCTGAAGTTCGACCGCGACGCCGAGCGCGTTTCGCTGGGCCTCAAGCAGCTCAAGGCCGATCCCTGGACCACGGTCGCCCTCAAGTACCCCGTGGGCGCGCGGGTCAAGGGCAAGGTGGTCAGCCTCACCGACTATGGCGCCTTCATCGAGCTGGAGCAGGGTGTGGAAGGCCTCATCCACGTTTCCGAGATGTCCTGGTCCAAGAAACTCAAGCATCCGAGCAAGCTCCTCACCATTGCTCAGGAAGTCGAGTGCCAGGTCCTGGGCATCGATCAGGAAGCGCACCGCATTTCTCTCGGCCTGAAACAGACCGAGACCAATCCGTGGGAGCAGTTCAACGGCAAGTATCCCGTGGGCACCAAGGTCACGGGCAAGGTTCGAAACCTCACCGAGTTTGGCGCCTTCGTCGAAGTCGAGGATGGCATCGATGGCCTCATCCACGTGTCCGACATGAGCTGGACAAAGCGGATCAAGCATCCGTCCGAAGTCCTG
>JAQBHL010000027.1:0-14265 GCA_032127745.1 Acidobacteriota bacterium | reverse complement strand
GGAGCGTCGATGCGTCTTTGCGTTTTCCGTCATTCCGGCGAAAGCCGGAATCCAGCGCGCCCTGATCCGGTGCGTCCGTTCAACACCGCGCAGGTTCATGCGCCGGTTGGGCGGACTGGCCGCATACCATCAGTTGGCGGGCCGGAGTTCGGAAGCTTTCGCAGGCCGCAACTCGGCGCAGGCGTTGGGCTCGACCGTCCACATCGAGTTGGAGACGCGCCATACTCCGCCGGTCTTCACGAAGTCGAAAACGTCGACGCCGCAGTGGCTCGTCTTACCCTCGATCCAGTACTCGTACGGCGCCCACACCACCGCAATGGCCCCCCGAATCAACACCGTGGGCGACCAGTAGCGCTCGCGGACCGGGCGACCGTCGTCCCGGGATGGATCGATCCAGTAGGCATTCGGATGCGGAACGACATCCATCTTGCCCCTTTCGGTGACGTGCGCTCGGTACGTCATCCCGTCCGGCGTCTGCATCCTCGCCATCGCCTGGAGATCGCTCGTAGAGATCGCGATCATGTAGCGGTCCATGGCCTCGAGGACCGCCGCTTCCTCTGCCGGCTGATGCCCAGCCGGGACGGGCGTCGGAGGCGCAGCGGAGGGCGTGCTCGCCGACAGCAAGGTCAGGATCGTCATCAGGCCGATGCTTCGAATCATTTCGTTCTCCTTTAAGTCCGTCGAATCGCCTGGGCCCGACTTCCCGCGCGGATTCCACCACGGCGGCCGCCAGGTCGTGAGCGTCGGTCAGTTCATAGAGGTTTATGAGGCACGCTCACCGATGCCACCCGAGGGGCGTTGAGCACCCGGCATGCCGAACTGTACATGTCGATAGGTCCGCCGGGCGTTCGGTTCGTCGTCGGGACATTGTCTGATTCAATACCAGCAAAGCGCATTACACGCCTTCCGGCTGCGTCCGGTCAAACGGGCGACTGCGGAACTGCATCCTTCCTGACCGACGTATCGCGGCGTCCCGTGAACGACAGCTCTACCCCGTGCCGCGGCTTGTCGCGAGACTCATCGATCACGATCACCCACCCGGATGTCTCGAGGCGCAGACGCAGCTGGTGAGTGGTCTCGCGCAGGACCAGCCGGGCCGTCGCCTGGTTCCCCGCGACTTCGATGCCGCTGATGATTCGGTTGTGATACAGCGGCGGGAGGACGCCCGCCCCGGCCGCGGTCGCCGCCAACTGCGCGTTCCGATCCCGGTGTCGCCTTGAGACGGCAGCGCCGCCCCGCTCGGGGTTCGCATCGGAGTGAAAGGCCTGAAAATCGGCAGCCAGCAGGCCCGCCATGCTCTGCGCATCGCCGCCGTACCAGGAGTTTGCGTAATCCTGGATCCGCGCATAGATGGCCGTCTGCCCGGCGTCCAGGGCGGTCAATCTCCCGGATTCCCGGGTGATGATCGCGATGGTCTCCGACAGCGCGTGGCCGACCGGCGTCACCACGTCCGGCGGGATCCCTTGCGCCTCCCAGCCCTTGCCGGTGCGCGGGTCATAGGTCCGCCCTACGGAGATCGACGCGCCCAGGCCGTCGGGCAGGGGAAAGAAGTCGTTCATATGCCCGCCGCCACCGCTGGCCTGGCCGATCAGCCGGGCCCGGCCGGTGACCTTCAGGCCGAAGGCGAAGGACTCCGCCGCCGAAAAGGTCCGATGGGAGATGAGAACATCCACCGGCTTGCCGGCAAACTGGGCGCTCATCGCGTTGGGCGTGGTCCAGCGCTCCATCACGGCCCGCTCTCCTTCAGCGTTCCTGGGGCCGGTGCTGCTCACCAGGTGAGTGGGCTCGGCGAACAGATAGCTGCTGAGTATCTTGACCATGTCCGCGTCGCCGCCCGCGCACTCGCGCAGATCGATGATCAGGCGTTCGCTGTCGGAGAAGGTGTGGAAGACGCGGTCGATCGCCGCCACCGCCCGCGGCGACCCATCGAAACGCTCCAGGGCCAGGTAGCCGATCTGGTTGAGTCCGTCGCGGTTGATCTCGGCGACACGCGAGATGCCGGCCACCTCGCGCAACGCGTCGCCCTCGTTGGCGCCGGCGGGGCGGTCTCCCGAAGGTGGGGCGTGAGCCCCGCCTTCGTGCCCGGCGGGCGACCCGGCCTCGGCGCTGTGAAAGCGCCTCTGCATTTCCTGGTACCGCTCGGAGGCGAGAACCCCCAGATGCCGATCCGGGAAGGCGCGCTGCAAGACACCGTTACTGAGTTCGATGAACGCGGTCGTCGGCCTGGGCGCATCGAACTCGCCTCGGCCGACGGCCTCCTGCAATCCCTCGACCAGCCGCCGCGCGCCCTCGTCCAGCACGTAGTGCTCCCCGATCAACCGCTGCAGCTCCGCGACGATTGCGCGCTGCCGCGGCCCGTCCACCAGAGCTTCGCCCGCCCCCGCCCACGGCGCGACCGAGGTCAGAAGCAGCAGACCGAACAGGATCCTGGGGACCATTGGAACTCCCTGGCGCAGAGACGGAAGGTTGGAGGTGGACAGCGGAAGGGCGTAGCTTTCGGCCTCGACGGCGCGCTTCCGCCTCATGACGGGCAGTGTAGGGGCAGGCATGGAACTATGACGCGCGACGAGGCCCGGCGGTTCGACCAGTTTTGACGCGATCGCGGGGACTCCGGCCAGGACCACGACGGCCAGCGCTCGTGAGCAGGCGCTCTCCGGCGCCTCCCCGTTCTCATCACCTCAGGGCCTGACCCGGCCAACGCGGTCAGGCCGCGTACCACATCACGGCAAAGAAGTGACAGGTCGTGCCGGCGAGAACGAACAGGTGCCACACGAAATGTCCGAAGGGCAGCCGCTCGATCACGAAGAAACCAACCCCCACGGTGTAGGCCAGACCGCCCGCCGTAAGCAGCGCGATCCCCGTGCCGGGGAGGCCCAGCCACAAGGGGCGCGCCGCGATCACCACTAGCCAGCCCATGGCCAGATAGACGACGGTCGAGGCCGCGGGATAGCGGATCCCGATCGCCGCCGTGACCAGGATGCCCAGAAGAGCCAGGCTCCAGATCAGGCCCAGCAGGGTCCAGCCCCAGGCGCCATGCAGCACGCCGAGGGTGAACGGGGTGTAGGTCCCGGCGATGAGGAGATAGATCCCGCTGTGCTCGATCACCCGGAACACGTTCTTGGCCCGGCTCCGGGGCAGGGCATGGTAGAGGGCGGAGGCCAGATAGAGGAACAAAACGCTCGCCCCGAACACGCTGGCGCCGAGGGTCTGAACCGGGTTTCCCTCCGCGACGGCGCGGATGACCAGAATGGGAACTCCGACGAGGGCCAGGACGAAACCCACTCCATGGCTTGCCGCGTTGGCGATCTCTTCGCCCCCTGACTGATCACGTGACACTTCGGCTCCCTCGGCTCCCTCGGCTCCCTCGGCTTCCTCCGCTCGTTCCCTGACTTCCCGGATTGTGCCGCCCGCCTATGATGCGCGGCCCGGGCGTCGAGACCCAAGTCGTTCGCCCGATCCCGGCCACGGCCGGGCCAGGTCAGGTCCCGACGCGAGACGAGCCGGACGCGAACCTGAACGCCAACCCCAACGCCAAGGCGGGGTGGAGACGAACCTCAGGAAGCAAGAAGACCGCGCATCAGGCCGCCGAGCGTTTCGATTCGGGTCGCGCCGTGCTTCGGATTGTGATACTCGAGCGCCCGTTCTTCGGGAAGCAGGTCCGCGGCGTCGCGCATCGGCTCGAAGGCGTGCCCCTCGTGCCACTCGTTGAACGAGTTGATGTAAGTGGCGAAGAAGCCCCGGTCGGCGTTGGTCAACCTTCGGTCCTCCTGAACCGCCACCGCGGCACGGAAGGAGGAGATCACTCGATCCTGAGAAAGTGAGGAGGCTCGCTCCCGCTCTTCGGGCCGGGACCAGTCGATGGGCGCAGCCGCTCCCGGCGCGAAGGCGCGAGGCCGGTAGCAGGGATCGTAGGGCGCGGGCCGCGGTTCGATCTGGTCGTATCCCGGATTCACGTTGAACGAGAAGAGAAGCCCAGCCTGGGACGCTTCCTCGGCGAGAGGCGCGTAGGACTCGGGCGGAATGAAGTTGTCGTAGATCCCGATACCGTCGAATCCGGAGACCGGAGTCCGGTAGAACTCCAGCGAATCGGCGAGCAGGGTGATGTGATTGAAGTCGTGCCTGGTGTCGCTGCGCAACCCGTCGATCTGCTCGCGCCACACCTCGTCCGGCGTGTAATCGGCGATGGGGCTCGTGTGCCCGAGGCAGTCCGTGCCCTCCCTCGGGAGGATGCACCGGAAACCCTTGAAGATCGGCCCTTCCGAGCCGTCCTCGTTGCGCAGGATGAGCAGGCAGTCGTAGCCGCGCTTTTCCCCGAACTCGCGCAGCAGGAAGTTGATGTCGTCGCGGAACCTCCGTCCTCGATCGTCGGCATAGGGCTCCATGGCGAAGGTGACCTTGACCCCGTGCTCCTTCATCACGTCCATGATGGCGTGGGCGGCGCGATGCTCGAAGCTGTTGCGCCCCCACCAGGAGAGTGCGATCGATCCCACCCCCGCCTCCACGATCCAGCGCGCGTGCTGTTCGAGCACCGAGATCGATCGGACGTCGTAAGGGCCCAGCTGAGGAACGTAGGGAGAGGCGAGATCGGAGGGCGGCCGCCGGTCGAGGTAGTCCCAGTGCTCGTAGAAGGGAGGCCCGCCGTACCAGGGGTAATACTCGAAGATGAAATGCTGCCGCAGGTTCTCGAATCGCTCCAGCAGGCTGCGGGGGAGGGGGGTCGGTGAGCCCGGACCCTGGCCTGCCCAGGCCGAAGGGGGAACGAGGCCAAGCGCCGCCGCCCCGGCGGCCCGCCGCAGGAACGCCCGACGGTGGATTGGGGCCATGGTCACCAATGCTCCCGGTCCGGAGGCTACTTGATCCTCGCGATCTGACCCTTCGGCGTGTTGATTCGGAGGCTCCGGCAGGGCTGCGGAGAACGATGTTTCGGGGCGCCGTTTCCGGTTGAGGCATGCTCCGGAAGGGGCTACGGAAGAGTCATCGTCTTGAAGTCGATGATCAGGGTTCCGAGCCGGGCGACCTTGAATGGGGCCTGGTTCGCGTAGTCCCGGTCGCACATGACGCTCGACTCGGTGATCACGAGCTCCCCGGAACACGACCTCACTGCCGGCCTCCGGGGCGTTTTGCCCTCGTAGATCGCATCCTCCACCATGTATTCGAACCCCCAGGCTCCGAACGCATCGATGCCCCAGTAGCTGCGAAGGGCGTTGGTGTTCCGCTCGCCCCAGGTGTAGCGCACGCGTCGGGCCAGGCTGGCGATGTCGACTACGACCACTGATGCCGCACGGATCTCCTCACCACGCTGCATGATGAGTTCGTGGACCGACGCCTGAAGTCGCGAAGCCTCGGCTTGTCGGAGGGCCAGCCCTTGAGTCGCGAGCATCAGCGTCAGTAAGGTGACCAGGCCAAGGGGCGTCCTCAGCCTTGCCGCGAGCGCCGCCACCACCACACCCATGCCGATCGCGGCCAGAACTGAATGCCGACTCTCCACCAGGACCATGGCGGCGGGGAGGGCCAGGAGTGCGGCGGACATGAGGCCGCTCGCGGCCTGGATGCCCCACTGTGCGCCGGCCTGAGGCGGCCGCTGCGCCTCCCCGATCCACCGCTTCGCCAGGCCTCCCACCACGAGTGCTGTGACTCCGCACCAGACCTGAAACCAGATCGGCCCACTGATCACGCCCCAGAGTCCGTACCCGGTGTTTCTCGCCACTTGAAAACCGGCCAGATTGGAGGGCAGGGAGGTGAGCAGATTCCAAGCGAGGAGCTTGAGCGACAGGGGATACAGCCCGCCCCCGATCGGGACCGTTCCGTGGGTCAGGCGAAAGACCCAATACAGACCGGCAGGCACCAGAAACAACGCGACCCCGTAGGGCCGGGGTCGCTCAGCGCGCCCGACCAGGTAGAAGACGAGCGGCGCCAGGTACCCAATCTCGTAGGTGAAGATTGACAATCCATAGCAGATCACCGCCAACCCGAGAGACGCTGCACTTGAGGTCCGCGCCCACCGCTTGTACAGGAGGGCAGAGCCCACGATCAGCGCCCCGGCCAGATTGATGACTCCAAGAAATTGGGAGGCGTAGATCTCGTGCTTGACCGGCCAGACCACAAAGGCGAGTGCGGCCAGATTCGCCACGTTTCTCGGAAGGGCGCCCACCAGCTGGACGTAGACCAAGCCGGTCAGAAGCGACGTGGTTACGACAAGCACCGCGAGTTGACCCGGTTGGTGAAGCCCGAGCATCTTCGGCGTCAGGATGTAGAGAAGGAAGCCGAGGGGTCTGGTGGCCTGGGCCATGCTGATCTCGACGAAGCTCCAGGCAGGCTCAACGCGGGCGTTGTGCAGGAAGTGGAAGTCATCGGGCTGGAAGCCTGGCCGTTCGAACGGAACGAAGTGAACGGCGAGGTTCAGGAGCAGGAGCCCGAACATCACCCGGCTGTCCACCTGCTTCCGCGTGTCAGCCATTGGGGGTCTTGGGGAGACTCTGAGTCTCGTGGGCGGATAGCGCTTCGGGCCCTACTTCTTCGCGAAGGCCTTCTCGTACCAGGCCACCGACCGATCCATCAGGTCCACGTTGTGCTTCGGCTCGCGGATGCCGTGGCCCTCGCGCGGGTAGCGCACGAAGATCGCCTCCACCCCCACGTCGCGCAGGGCGATGTAGAACTGTTCGGCCTCGGCGATGGGCACGTCGTTGTCGTTCTCGCCGTGGACCATCATGGTGGCGGCCCGCGCCTTGGCCACGTGCTTGAGGGCCGAGCGCTCCCACAAGACGTCCATCAGGTTGCCCTGGTGCGGCCGCATGCCCCACTCCATTTCCTCGTACTGGTTGTAGTAGGTCATGTAGTTGTAGCTGATGATGTTGGTGATGGCGGCGGTGGGGATGGCGGCCTTGAACATCGACGACTGGGTGATGAGCCAGCTCGAGAGCTGCCCGCCGTAGCTCGTGCCCTCCACCCCCAGGCGCGCCGGATCGATCCAGGGATTGCGTCGCAGGGCCGCGGACACGCCGTAGAGCACGTCCATGCCCTCCTGGCCATTCTGGTCGGCGAAGACCGCGTCGGCGAACTTCTGGCCGTAGCCGGTGGACCCCCGGTAGTTCACCTGCAGGGTGGCATAGCCCTGACCCGCGTAGAACTGCGACTTGAAGTTGAAGGTCGGGCCCTGCTGTCCGTGCGGACCACCGTGGATCATCACGATCATCGGGTGCCTCGAGTCGTCGGTCTGACCGAGGGGCCGGGTGAGAAACGCCTCGATCTCGTACTTGAAGTCGGCCGAGACGAAGGTGAAGTTCTCCACCTTCGCGATGTCGACCCCCGCGAGGGCGTCCTGGTTCAGATCGGTGAGCTGGCGCCGGGCCGGAGGCATGGCCGCGGTTCGAGCGGGTCTCCGTCCGGCCGGAGCACGCGCCGCCGCTTCGACCACAAACAGCTCCGCCAGATCCGAAGAAGTCGAAAACGAGTAGGCGAGCGTGCCGTTCTTCGCCATCGAGAAATCGCCCACTGCTCCCGGTTCGGAGATCACGGTCTCGGAAGCACCCGAGGACACCGACACGCGATGCAGCCGCACATGGCCGTGATCGAGAGCGGTGAAGTAGACAAACGCCCCATCCGGCGAGAACGTGGCGTTGCTCTGACGCTGGTCCACCGCGGCCCCGATCTCACGACGGCCGGTGCCGTCCGTGTTGATGATCCAGGCGTGGGTGTCCTCCATGGTGGTCTCGAGATCGGTGAGACCGCGCTTCGTGCCCAGGAAGGCGATCTGCTTGCCGTCCGGCGAGTAGGTCGGTCGATACTCGGCGCTCTCCGTGGTGGTGATCCGGCGGATGGCGCCGGTCGAAGGAGAAATGGCCACGAGGTCCTGGTTGTAGAAATAGTCGGGATCGTGGTCGAGGTTCGACACCGCCGCGATCTCGCGGCCGTCGGGCGACCATTCGATCGAGTGGTATTCGCGCGGGGAGGTGGTGAGGGCCCGGGGGGCGCCTCCCGCCACGTCGATGAGGAAGACCTCGCGGCGACGGTTGTCATTGAAACGGGTGTTCCCTTCGCCCGCGGTGGGCTTGTACAGGTAGCGCGTGATCACCCGGGGGTCGCCGTCGGCCTCCCCGGTTTCCGGCCCGGGCACGGTGGACACAAACGCGATCTGCTTCGAGTCCGGAGACCAGGCGATGGAGGAGCCCTCGAAGGTGAGGGGGGAATTCGTGCTCTGCACCTCGGCCAGGAAGCGGATCCCCGTGCCGTCGGCGTTGGCCACGTGAAGACCGTTCTTCTCACCCACCTTCCCGGTGAACGCGATCATCTTCCCGTCCGGCGACCACGTGGCCGAGCCCGCGCGGTCCGCTTCGCCGCCCACCCGCGTTGCCTCGCCCGAAGGAAGCGGGGCCAGATACAGCTGAGCGTAGGAACGGCCGGTCGGGCCGTTGTAGCTGATCGAGTAGGCCACGCGGCTTCCGTCGGGCGCAATGGCCACGGAGCCGACGGAGCGCATCTTGTAAAGGTCGGCGCTGGTGAGCGGACGGGCCGACACCGGGGCGGCCGAGGCCAGGACGGCGCACAGGGTGAGTCGGGACAGGAGGCGGTTCATGGTCATGCGGGTGGCTTTCTTCTTTGGGGGTCGGGGCTCGATCGGGTCTTCCTCTTCGCCGCCCGCCGGGGCAGTTTCGCTTTCACGATCTCAGTGGCGCCCACCCCGAGGACTCCGGTCCAGGGTCTGGTGGCCGTCTCGGTCCGGATGTCGAAAAGGTCCAGCAGGCGGGAGACGGTGTGATCGACCAGTTCATCGATCGATTGAGGGCGGTTGTAGAACGCGGGCACCGGGGGCGAGATCACCACGCCCATACGGGAGAGCTTCAGCATGTTCTCGAGGTGGATGTCGGTGAGAGGGGCTTCGCGCACCGCGAGAACCAGACGCCGGCGTTCTTTGAGCACCACGTCGGCGGCGCGGTGAACCAGTTCGCCGCTGTGGCCATGGGCTATGTCGGCCAGGGTCTTGACGCTGCAGGGCAGAATCACCATGCCCAGGGTGACGAACGACCCGCTGGAGATCTGCGCCCCCTGATCGTTGTCCTTGTACCAGCGGGTGGCCAGCGCGCGGACCTGATCGAGGGTGTACCCGGTCTCGTGGATTAGGGTGCGCGCCCCCCCAGCGGCTCAGGACCAGGTGGCTCTCCACCTCGGTCCTCTGAAGCGCCTCGAGGAGGCGGATGGCGTAGATGGACCCGGTGGCCCCGGTCACGCCGATGATGAGTCGCCTCGGTGGGGACCCGGCACCTCTCCTCACATGAACTCCGCGAGATGTTCCCTGAAGAGCCACAGGCCAAAGGCCACGCTGCACAGGCCGGAGGCGAACTGGAAGCGCAGGTGGAGAGTCTCGTAGCGCGTGCGCAGCGCGGTGAGAGGCAGGGCCAGGAGCCCGGAGAGGATGCCCATGCCGACCAGCGCACCGAGGGCGAGGGCGGCCATGTAGAGAAGGCCTTCGGTCGCGGTCCTGGCCGTGGCCATCACCAGGAGGGCGAGACCGCCGCTTCCCGCGATGCCGTGGACCAGGCCGATCGCGTAGGGGCGCAGGCCGAAGCGAATCGGGTGGACGTGGAGATGGACGGGCTGGGCATGAGGCGCGTGCACATGGAGGTGGACATGCTCCTTCTTCTCGCCCCCGGGGGCGCCCTCATGCGAGTGTTTGTGGGCGTGCAGCCGGAACCCGGCGCGCGCGGAGCGGATCGCGTAGATGCCGAGGCCCACAAGCATGACCGAGACGCCGATCTCCAGCCGGGAGGCCGCAAGCTCGGTGATGTTGATCCGGAGGGCCACGATGAGGCCGCCGAGGGTGAGCAGGGAGGTTGCGTGTCCGAGGCCCCAGAACGAGCCGATCAGGGAGGACCGCCGCCAGCTGGGCTCGGCGGTGACGATGGTGGACATCGCGATCACGTGGTCGGGGTCGAAGGCATGGCGCAGGCCCAGCACGAAGCCGAGCACCACCGCGCTCCAGAGGAGGGCCGTCATTGCACCCAACGATACATTCGGCGGCCCGGCGGCCTCGCCGGCTCGCGGCTCCGGCAGCGTTCCGTCTTCGGCAGATCACCGAGAGCCTGCTCGAGTTGTGCGCCGCCGCCGGCGTACGTCGGCTGGCCGCACCGATCACAGGTCACTCGCCTGCACATCGACGGACACGTATCACCGCACGCCTCAGACGCCCCGGGAATCGACGGCGTCGGCCGGGCGCTCGCCGGCCGGGGCCGCATCGCGTCGCGCCGTCGCTCGTTCGCATTCCGCGCAGGCCTGGCCGAGCGACGTGCAGGGAACCCCGTCGGCTTGAGCCTCGGGACAACAAGCCAGCAGGTCCTCAGGCGGAATCGAACCGTTCGCAGGCGGGCGTGTCATGGGGAACCCTCCCCGGAAACCGAGGTCAGTGAGAACGACGTACGTTCATGCAGCCCCAACATACGACCCAACGGCATGCGTCGAATGAGTCAAATGGACTACGCCAACCTCTATCGGTATCGACGCCCTGGTCCGTAAGATCGAGTTGTACCGCGCGAGGAGGCAAGACACATGAGCATCGTCCGCGAGCGTCCCAAGCCGCACCTGCTTCCCCAGTACTGCAAGGCCTGCGGAAGATGCATTGAGTCGTGTCCCAAGCACTGCATTTCCATGGGGACGGAGATCAACCCCGCCACCGGTCTCATCCCGGTGACTCTCGAGCTCGACCTGTGCAACGGCTGCGGCCTGTGCATCACGGCCTGCCCCGAGCCCTACGGTCTGCGCACCCAGCCGGGCGCTGATTTCGTCCTCGAAGACCCACACGCCCTGTTCGGTCCGCGCCGCGCCGCCCCCGAAGCGGCGCCTTCGATTCCCGACGAGCATCTGCCCCTGCCCCGGGTCGAGCCGCTCGTGGTCAAGGGCAACTACGCTTCGGCGATCGGCGCGCTGATCGCGGGGTGCCGCCACTTCTACGGGTACCCGATCACACCGTCCACGGAAGGGGCCGAGCTGATGGCGAAGCTCCTCCCCAGACTCCAGGGCGTCTTCATGCAGGCGGTCTCGGAGACGGCCGCGGTGAACATGATGTACGGATGCGGCGGGGCCGGGTTGCGGGCGATGACCTTCACCTCGTCGCCCGGCTTCAGTCTCATGCTCGAGGGCATCTCGTACATGATCGGAGCCGGACTGCCGGGAGTGTTCGTCAACGTCATGCGCGGCGGGCCCGGCCTGGGCGGCATCGGGCCGGAGCAGTCCGACATCAAGCTCGCCTGTCGCGGTCTGGGCCACGGAAACACCCAGGCCCTGGTGCTGGCCCCCTCGACCCCGCAGGAGATGCTCGATCTCACCATCCTCGCCTTCGAGCGGTCGTTCCTCTACCGGAGTCCGGTGGTGATTCTGAGCGATGGTTACCTGGGACAGATGACCGGCACCGTCCGGTTGCCCGAAGCCCTGGTGAAGCCGGGACTGCCGGACTGGGCGGTGTACGGGGACCGTGGACACCGCGGAAACCTGAACTGCTCGTTCCTCCTGAGCGAGCCCGATCTCGAAGGCCACAACATTCGCCTGAACTCCAAATACGAGGCGATCAAGGCCGCCGAGCAGCGCGCGGATCTCTTCGAGACCGGCGACGCCGAAGTGCTGCTGGTCGCGTGCAACACGCCCGGCCGCATGGCCAAGGGCGCGGTGCGTGACTTGCGTGCCCACGGGATCAAGGCCGGCCTCTTCCGTCCGATCTCGCTGTGGCCCTTCCCGATCGACGCGCTGCGGCCGCTCCTGACCCAGGTCCGTCGCATCGTGGTGGTGGAGGCCTCCAACGGACAGCTCGAGGACGAGATGCGGCTGGCCATGAGCCACGCCGGTGTGCACCGTCCGCCCGCCATCGACTCCGTTCGACGTTTCGGAGGGATCCTTCCGCAGCAGAGGGAGATCGTGGACCGCGTGGTCAAGGGCGCGGGCATCACCCCGGCCAGGGAGGTGCGGGCATGAATGTCTTCTACGATCGCTTCGAGCGACACGACCATGGCACCGGACTCAAGGCCCGCTCGACGCATTACTGCGCGGGTTGCGGCCATGGCCTCGCCCACAAGTACCTCGCGGAGGCGATCGACGAACTCGGCGTTCAGGATCGCACTGTCGCCATCTCTCCGGTTGGATGCAGCGTCTTCCTCTACTACTACTTCGATGTCGGTAACACCCAGGCCGCGCACGGACGCGCCCCCGCCGTGGCCATCGGGCACAAGACCGCCAATCCAGATTCGATCGTCATCAGCTATCAGGGAGACGGCGACCTGGCTTCCATCGGCCTGGCCGAGATCGTGAGTACGGCCCAGATGGGCATCCCGATCACGGTGGTGTTCGTCAACAACGCGATCTACGGCATGACCGGCGGGCAGTTGGCCCCGACCACCCTCATGGGCCAGCGCACGAGCACCACTCCGGGCGGCCGCACCGAGTTCTTCGGGTCTCCCATCAAGATGGCCGAACTGATCGCCGGCCTGGATGGGCCCGTGTATGTCGAGCGGGTGGCGCTTTACGACGCCAAGCAGCGGGTGCGCGCGAAGAAGGCGATCACCAAGGCGCTGCGGCTGCAGGTGGAGAATCGTGGCTTTGCCTTCGTGGAAGTTCTGGCCGAGTGCCCGACTCACCTCGGAATGGACCCTAGAGAAGCCGAGAAGTGGGTGAAGGAGAAGATGGCCGCGGTCTTCCCACTCGGGGTCAAGAAGGACACCGAGAACCCTCCCGTGCGCGAACGGCCGGCGGGTCCGGTGTTCGATCCCGCGCGTCTGGTCGAGGCGTTCGAGGGGACCACCGAGAAGGCGCCGCGTTTCTGCGAGGCGTTCCCAAAAGTGTGGGAAACCGAGGACATCGCCCTCAAGTTCGCGGGTGCGGGAGGCGACGGGGCCCAGACCGCGGCACTCCTGGTGGCCCGGGCCGGAATCAACGAGGGCTACGATGCCACGCACATTCCAAGCTACGGCCCCGAATCGCGCGGAGGGACCTCGTATGCCGATGTCCACATCGCGCGCACCGAAGTCCTCTCCCCCGCCTCGCCTTCGCCGCACGTGCTGGTGGCGTTCAATGCGCCGAGTCTCGCCCGGTTCGGCCCCGCGGTGGTGCCGGGCGGGACGATCGTTTATGACAGTTCGGTGATCGCCGACGTTCCCGCGCTCTCCGCGGGGGTGAAGGTCATCGGCGTTCCCATGACCCAGATCGCCTCCGAACTCGGGCGCATGGTGGTGAAGAACGTGGTGGCGCTCGGCGCCCTTCACGCCGCCACCTCGATCTTCCCGGAGGAGACGTTCCTCACCGCCATCCGGCAGGCGCTCAAATCGAAGTGCGCCATGATTCCCCTCAACGAGGAGGCCTTTGCCCGCGGGAGCCAGGCGGTCCGGAACGGCGAGAACGCCCGGCCCGCGAACTGAGCTCGCGGGCCCCGATTCATTCGCGACCGGGGGCGCCTCGGCGTTCTCGGTGCTCGCCGTATGTATGAACCGGGGCACTAGGGCAGTATTCATCGTGTGACCGACTTCGCCAGCCTGCGCAGGGATTACGAAAAGGCCGAACTCGACGAGAGCCAGGCGCGGTCCGAACCGATGCAGCAGTTCGGGCGATGGTTCCAGCAGGCCATCGACGCGAAGCTCCCCGAGCCCAACGCGATGACGCTGGCCACGGTGGGCGAAGGCGGACGCCCTTCCACGCGCGTGGTGCTGATCAAAGGGTTCGACGCGCGCGGTCTGGTCTGGTACACGAACTACGAGAGCCGCAAGGGGCGGGAGCTGGCTCAAAACCCCCAGGCCGCGCTGCAGTTCCATTGGGTCGAGTTGGAGCGCGTGGTGCGCATCGAAGGCCGGGTGGAGAAGGTGAGCGCCTCGGAGTCAGACGCGTATTTCAAGACCCGCCCGCTTGATTCGCGCATCGGCGCATGGGCCTCGCCCCAGAGCCAGGTGATCTCCTCCCGCGCGGTGCTGGTGGCGAACGCGGCCCGGTACGGCGCGCAGTTCCTGACCGCCCTCCTGGGCGATGGACCGCCCCGTCCGCCGCACTGGGGCGGCTACCGCCTCGTGCCCGACGGCTGGGAGTTCTGGCAGGGCCGCACGTCGCGCCTGCACGACCGTTTGCGCTACCGGCTGGAGGGAGGCGAGTGGGTGCGCGAGCGGCTCGCTCCCTGAGCGCCGGGGCCTGGCGCGAACTGCCGTCTTCGCTCAAGACACCGTCATTGCGAGTTTCAGCAGGAGGGCAGCGGTTGGCTTCCGACGAAGCAATCTCTCCATCGTCTCGGCATGCGACGGCCCAGGG
>JAQBHL010000026.1:0-3108 GCA_032127745.1 Acidobacteriota bacterium | reverse complement strand
GGGCATCATGGTGGCGAATCCGCCCATCTTGAAAATCTCGCGTGAGTGGGCCTTCTCGTAGACCAGGCCGACCAGGGCGAAGAAGAGGCCGGTCATGATGCCGTGGGCCACCATCTGGAAGACCGACCCGTTGATGCCCTGTTCGGTCAGAGTGGCCATGCCGAGCATCACGATGCCCATGTGCGAGACCGATGAGTACGCGACCACGTACTTGAGGTCCTTCTGCGACATGGCGGAGAAAGCACCGTAGACGATGTTGATGCAGGCGATGCCGCCCACGAGCCAGGCCCACTGCAGGGCGCCGTCCGGGGTGAGGCCGAAGCCGAGGCGCAGGACGCCGTAGGCGCCGAGCTTCATCAGGACGCCCGCGTGCAGCATCGACACCGCGGTGGGGGCCGAGGCGTGGCCGTCGGGCGACCAGGTGTGGAGCGGGAAGATGCCGGCCAGCACACCGAAGCCGACATAGAAGAAGAGGAAGACCCACGACTGAAGAGCGGGATCGAACTTCACCTGCTGGAGGTCGAGAAGCGAGAACGAGGTGGAGCCGGCGGCGGTGTAGAGGGCCAGGATGCCGACCAGGATGAAGGCCGAGCCCAGCAGCAGATACAGGGTCAGCTTCATGGCCGCGTATTCCTTGGTGCCGACTCCGGTGCGTTTGAAGGCCCAGCCGAAGACACCCTGGGGCAGCACTTCCCCACTCGACCCCCAGATCGCGATGAGCAGGTACATGGGCAGAACCGCGATCTCGTAGAAGAGGAACAGGATGAACAGGTCGAGCGAGACGAACACCCCGAAGACCCCGGTGACGAGCAGGAGCAGAAGGGCATAGAACTCCTGGCTGCGCGTCTTTACGGTCCAGGACGCGAACGAACCGGCGAACAGGATGATGGCGGTGAGGAGGACGAGGACCAGGCCCCAGCCATCCATCCCGAGCTGGTAGTGGATGCCGAGCGACGGCACCAGGGGGAACGACTCCTGGAACTGGAAACCGTTGGCGGTGTGGTCGTAGGCGAAGTAGAGCCACACCGCGAGCACAAGCGTGATGCTGCTGCCGATGACCCCGACCAGCCGCACCATCAGGGGCCGATGACGCGCGAAGGCCATGATGATGAGCGCGCTGATGAAGGGCGTCCAGGTGATGACGGAGAGGATCGGGAACTCCATCAGAAGTTTCCTCCCATCCAGAACATCAGGACGAGCAGGCCCGCGGCCACCGCGAAGATGTAGTCGCCCACCCGGCCGGTCTGGATCCGCCGTAGACGGTCACCGCCCTCGAGGGTCCAGGCGCTGATGACGTTGAGCACGCCGTCCACGAGGTAGCGGTCGATCCAGCCGATGGTGCGGGCCAGGGCCAGCAGACCGCCGCGGTAGATGGCTTCGAACGCGTCGTCGATCCAGAACTTGGCGAGGGCGGCCCGGCGAACGGGACCGAAGGCCGCGGCCAGTGAGTCGGCGCTGATGGTCTGGCGCTGATAGGTCAGCCAGGCCATGAGGATGCCGGAGAGAGCGACCGTGATCGCGACCGGAGTCAGCCAGCCGGGGACGGTGAACTCCGTCTCGGGGTGATGGAGGGTGAAGTAGCCGCCAATGGCCAGGGCCGAAAGCGCCAGCACCCAGAGCGGTCCGCCCATGACCAGGCCGGGATCGCCCCCGCTGCCGTGGGCCTTCGCGTGATCGTGCCCGTGATCGCGAACGTTCTCGTTCGAGACCTTCGCCGGCCCGAAGAACACCACGAACACCACGCGGAACATGTAGAACGCGGTCAGAAACGCCGCCGTGAGCAGCATCAGGAACGGGCCGGTGAAACCGCCGGCCAGGGTCGCGCCGATCACTTCTTCCTTCGACGCGAAGCCCGCAAAGAGCGGCACGCCCGCGAGCGACAGCGTGCCGATGATGAAGACGATGGCCACCTGCGGCATCTTCTTGAACAGGCCGCCCATGTCCGACATCTCGTTGCTGTGCACCGCGTGGATGACCGCACCGGCACCCAGGAAGAGCAGGGCCTTGAAGACGCCGTGGGTCAGCAGGTGCAGGAAGCCAGCTCCGGCAAAGCCCGCGCCAATCGCGGTCATCATGTAACCGAGCTGAGACACCGTCGAATACGCGAGCACGCGCTTGATGTCGGTCTGCACGCAGGCGAGGATGGCCGCCATCAGTGCGGTGATGCCGCCGATCCAGGCCACGAGGGCGAGCACCTCGGGCGTCTGGTGGAACAGGAAGTCGGTGCGCACGAGGAGATAGACACCGGCGGTGACCATGGTGGCCGCGTGGATCAGGGCCGAAACCGGAGTCGGGCCTTCCATGGCGTCGGGCAGCCACACGTGCAGCGGGAACTGCGCCGACTTCCCCATGGCCCCCAGATACAGGCAGAACGTGATGACGCCGAGTCCGGTGGCGGCGAGGGCGCCGCCCTCGACCAACTGGCGCAGTTCGAGCAAGTCCCATGTTCCGGTCAGGCGATACAACAAGACGATGCCGATAAGCAGGCCGACGTCGCCGGCCTTGGTGGTCCAGAACGCTTTGAGCGCGGCCCGGGCGGCTTCGGGCTTCTGGTACCAGAAACCGATGAGCAGGTATGAGCACACGCCGACCAGCTCCCAGCAGATGAAGAGTTGGAGGAGGTTCGGGGCCAGCACCACGCCCATCATCGAGAACACGAACAGCGACTGGTACGCGTAGTAGCGTCCGAGCGACCCGGGCGACTCGGTGTGGAGATACTCGAGCGAGTAGATCTGGACGAGCGACGCGACCAGGGTCACCAGGATCAGCATCGAGGTGGACTGCTGATCGATGAGCACGCCCATGGTGGCGAGCGGTCCGTTCTGCGCGGGCAGCCAGTCCCAGACCGCGCGCAGCGGCTCGGCGCTCTCGCCCGCGATCCGCCAGGACTGAATGGCCGAGGCGAGCGAAGCCACCACGGCGGCGATGGACACCAAGGCGGCCGGACGCCCGGCCCGGCGCAACGGCGGAAGGGCGCAGATCAAGAGAAACGCGCCCGCCGGCAGGAGCAGGGCGATCAGCGCAAGAGTGACGGGGTCGGTCATCATCCTTTGAGCCAGTCGATGTGGTCGGCAATCGCGGTTCTGCGCATGCGGAAGAGCAGGATAA
>JAQBHL010000025.1:0-11194 GCA_032127745.1 Acidobacteriota bacterium | reverse complement strand
GGCGTCGTGGTCCCTCGCCCCCGGCGATGAGCCCACCGGCCTCGCCTTCGATCCAGTGAGCCGGCGCCTTTTCTCGTCGTGTCACAACTCTCTGATCATCGTGCTCAATCCCGATACCGGCAAGATCGTCACCACCTTCCCGATCGGGGAGGGAGTGGACGCGATCTGGTTCGATGCCGCGAACCAGAACGTCCTGGCCTCGAGTTCCGACGAAACCCTCACCGTGGCTCATCTCGACTCCCCGGATCACCTGAGTCTGGTACAGACCCTGAAGACTCCCGCGCGATCGAGGACCATGGCCCTCGATCCGAAGACCCACAACATCTACGTGTCGGCGGCGAAGTTCGAGCCGGGGCCGGAAGCCGCAGCCGGCGCTCCTCCTTCGCGTCCCCGGATGGTCCCGGGCAGCTTCCACGTGGCGGTGTTTTCGATGAAGGGCCCTTCGTAACCGCCGCCCGGGGCCATTCCGGCCTCGAGGCTCTCTCGCTGAAGCATCGTCGCCATGGCCCCGTCGATGACGGCGATACGCCGGGAGCAGAGTTCTTCGAGCGAGACCGGGTTTTTCATGACCCCCGCGAATTTGCGACTCCACCCGTCTATCCGGTTAATCGGATGGAGAGACGGCGCACCCGGGGCAGGGGTGCCCATGGCGGAAGCGCGTGGGAATCGAACCCACCCCTCCGGGGAGACCCCGGACGCCAGCGGCTTTGAAGGCCGTGCAGGTCACCAGACCCGGCTCGCTTCCACGCTAGGATGCGCGGAGAATAGCCCGCCCGGGCGTGAGACGGTGTTTTCAGCATTTGGGAGCAGAGCGTTTAGTTTTCGCGTAGTATTTGAATAGAATACTTCCGGGTCAATGTCGGCCCGCGACGCCAAGGAAAGCAGGAATGGGAAAGGCCAATCTCGCGTTGTTCTGGTCGATCCAGGCCAGTGCCGGTCTCGCTTTTTTCTACCCTCCAACCGCCGGGCTGGTCGCCCTGGCTCTAGCCTCGCACTTCATCCGCATGCTGGGGATCACCCTGTGCTTCCATCGTCATATGGCTCACCGGGCCTTCGAACTCCCCCGCCCGGTCCGCTTCCTGTTCGCGTGGCTGGGCACGGCGGCCCTGCAGAAGGGGCCACTGTGGTGGGCCGGCAACCACGTTTATCACCATCGCTTCGCGGATACCGATGGCGACCCCCATTCGCCCCTGATCTCGGGCTTCTTCTACTCGCACATGGGCTGGTTCACCCACGACGTCCGCTGGGACAACGTAGGTCCGGACAACCCGGTGGTTCGTGAGTTCTCCCGTTACCCGGAAATCCGGTGGCTGGACCGCTACTACGCCTGGCCGGGCATGCTCCTCGCCGCCGGTCTGTATTTCTTCGGCGGCTGGCCCGCCCTCGTCTACGGATTCTGCGTGCCCACCTTCACCCTGGCCCACTCCACCTTCGCCATCAACTCGATCAACCATCTGTTCGGATCGCGGCGCTTCGAAACGCGCGACAACTCCCGCAACAACCCGTGGACCGCCCTGGTCACGCTGGGCGAAGGCTGGCACAACAACCACCACCGCTTCCAACGGGCCGCCCGCAACGGCTTTTACTGGTGGGAAATCGATCCCACCTACTGGACGGTGAAGGCTCTCAGCGCCTTCGGCCTGGCTTCGCGGGTGGTGGCGGTTCCGGAGCGGGTCTACGCGGAGGCGCGCGCGGCGGCCTTTCCATCCAAGGCGCAGCACCGCGCCCTTCCAGCCTCCGCCGAGGAACTCACGGCCTGAGGCCGTGGCTCCATGGGCGCCTTGCGGGTCGCCGTCATCGGCTCGGGGATTGCCGGTCTTTCCTGCGCCTGGATGTTGAGGGACGCGCACGAGGTCACCCTCTTCGAGTCCGACGATCGCTTCGGGGGCCACGCCCACTCGCATCAGCGGAGCCGGGACGCCTCCGATCCGGTTCTCGATTCCGGTTTCATCGTTTTCAATGAGCGCACGTATCCGAACCTGATCAAGCTCTTCGCGCGCATTGGCGTCCGATCTCGTCCGAGCGACATGTCCTTCGGAGTGCGCTGCCGCGGTTGTGAGATCGAGTACTCCAGCCGGGGCCTCTTCGGACTGTTCGCCACGCCCGCCCTTCTGGCCAGCCCGGGCCACTACCGGCTCCTCGTCGACATCGGGCGGTTTGGGGTCGCGGGAAAGCGCTTTCTCCGCCGCCCCGACCCCTCCCTTTCCCTGGGGGAGTTTCTTCGCCGCTCCCGCCTCTCTTCCGCCTTTCAGCGGCACTTCATCCTCCCCATGGCCGGAGCGGTCTGGTCCGCTTCTTTCGCCCAGGTCCTCGACTTCGACACCGAAGCCTTTCTGCGCTTCTTCGACAATCATGGCTGGCTGACCCCCCACGGCGCCCCCCGGTGGCTCACCGTCGAGGGCGGGTCCAGGGAGTACGTCTCCCGGCTGGTCGGGGACCTTGGGGCGCGGGCGCGGAAGGCGGCCCCCGTCACCTCGATCGTTCGTGCCAGCGAGGGAATCAGGCTGCAGGTTCAAGGCACCGGTCCCGCGGAGGTGTTCGACCAGGTGGTGCTCGCCGCTCACGCGGACGATGCCCTGCGGATTCTGGGCAGCGCGACGGTTGAAGAGACGCGGGCGCTCTCCGCCTTCAAGTACTCGCGCAACCGGACCCTCCTCCACGAGGATGGCAACGTCCTGCCCCGAAGGCGCGCGGCCTGGGCCTCCTGGAACTGCGACCTGGCCGACTGCCGCGACGACCAGGCGCCGGTGTCGATGACCTATCACCTGAACCGCCTGCAGGGGATCGAGAGCCCCACTCAGTACTGCGTCACCCTCAACCCGCGGGAGCGGCCGAAGGGAGCCATCCTCGCCGAGATGGACTACACCCATCCGGTGATCGACCGGTCGGCCGTGCTGGCCCAGGCCTCGCTCCGCCGCCTGTCCGGACAGGATCGGATTCATTTCGCGGGCGCCCACCTGTACAACGGCTTTCATGAAGACGGTATCCGTTCGGCGGTCGATGTGGCCCGCGCGCTGGGGGTGGAGTTTTGAACTCGGCCCTCTACCGCGGTCACGTCACTCACCAGCGCCGCGCCCGACTGGAGCACGGATTCCGCTACCCCTTGTTCATGGCCCTGCTGGATCTGGCCGAACTGCCCGCCCTGGACGCGAAACACCGCCTGTTCTCCTACAACCGCGCCGGGCTGTGCTCGTACTGGGACGAGGACCATCTGCGACATCACACCGGCACGACCCGAGAGCGCCTGGACTCGTTCTTCCAGGCAAACGGCGAGGTCCTCCCCCAAGGCCCCGTTCTCCTGCTCACTCACACGAGGATCTTCGGCTACACCTTCAACCCGGTGAGCTTCTTCTACTGCCTGGATGAAGGCGGGGCGCTCCGTTTCGTGGTCGCCGAGGTCAACAACACCTTCGGCGACACCCACCCCTATCTGCTGGTGGGCAACGGCACCGATCGATGGAAGACCAAGAAGCTGCTGCACGTGTCTCCATTCTTCGACATGGCCGGCTCCTATGAATGGAGATTGCCGCGCCCCGGCGCCGTGCTCGAGGCGCGGTGCGATCTGCACCACGGCGGGGTTTTGTCGCTGGCCGCCCGGCTGCGCATGGGTCGAGAGGATTTGTCCGACCGCCACCTCGCCGCGAATCTGGTCCGACTTCCCTTTATGACCCTGCAGGTCATGCTCGGCATCCACTGGCAGGCCTTGAAACTCTGGCTCAAGGGGGCGCCCTTCCACCGGGCTCCCAAGTACGACCCTTCCCGCGCGGCCAAGGAGGCCGCCTAGGAGACCCATGTTGAACCACTTTCTCCGACGACGAATGCTCTCGGCCCTCGATGACTTTCCGGGCGGCGTCCTGGCACTGACCCTGCCCGACGGCAGCTTGAAGACCGCGGGAAGCAACGGACCTCGTTACCCGGTCGCCATCTCGAACGACGCCTTCTTCCGCAAGTTCGCCCTCGGCGGCGACATGGGGCTGGGCGAGTCGTATATGGATGGTGACTGGTCCACCGAGGATCTGCCCGGCCTTCTGGCCGCCGGCCTCCTGGCTCGGGACCGCCTTCCCCTGGACACGCCCTTGTCGATGGCCCTCAATCTGGTCCACGACGCCTGGCACTGGACGCGCCGGAACACCCGTCCGGGCGCCCGGCGCAACATCGAGGCCCACTACGATCTGTCGAACGATTTCTTCGCGACCTTCCTGGACCGTTCGCTCACCTATTCGTGCGGCTACTTCGCCGACGCCCACACCACCCTGGAGGCGGCCCAGGAAGCGAAACTCCGGCGCCTGGCCGACAAGCTCGACCTGCGCCCGGGCATGAAGGTCCTCGAGATCGGTTGCGGCTGGGGCAGCTTCGCCCTGCTCCTGGCCCGGGACTACGGGTGCACGGTCAAAGGCCTCACCCTGTCCCCCAGGCAGCACCAGCTGGCCCGCCGGAGGGTCGAGGACGCCGGTCTCGGCGGCCGGATCGAGATCGCGCTCGAAGACTTCCGAGACACCTCGGGATCCTTCGATCGGATCGTCTCCGTCGAGATGTTCGAGGCCCTCGGCTACGAGAACTGGGGAATCTTCTTCTCGCGCTGCCATCAGCTCCTGGCCCCTGACGGGACCATCGGCCTGCAGGTGATCACCATCCCCGATCACCGCTTCGATCAGTACAAGAGGCACTGCGACTGGCTGCAGCGCTACATCTTCCCGGGCAGCCTGCTCGGCTCCATTCATCACATGACCGGGGCCATGATCGAGCGCACGCCCCTGCTCGTGCACGACCTTGAGGACATCGGAGTCCACTACGAGCGCACGCTCCTGCTCTGGCGGGAGAGGTTTCTGCGCCACCTGGGGGAGATCCGGAAGATGGGCTTCGACGATCGCTTCATCAGGATGTGGGACTACTACCTCTCGGTGTGCGCCGCCGCCTTTGGCACCCGGACTCTCTCTACCGTGCAGATGGTGCTTACCCGGCCGGGGAACCTGTCCCTCGGCGGCATCGCCGCCGCCCGGGAGCAGGCGGCATGAGCACCGACTTCCTGGTCGGCTCCGGGCTGCTCCCTGATTTCGCGACCCGCCTTGGCATCCGGGGTTTCATCAAGGAGCGCAAACGAGCCCTCTATCAAGGCACCCCGGAGGAACGCCGCGCCCGCGAACGCGGCTTCATCGAGACCCTGGCCACCTCGCCCGTGGCCATCCATCAGGACGCGGCCAACGCGCAGCATTACGAGGTCCCCCCCCGTTTCTTCGAGCTCGTCCTCGGTCCGAGGCTCAAGTACAGCTGCGCCTATTTCGAACCAGGGGCCACCCTGGACCTGGCCGAGGAGCGGATGCTGCAGGTCACCGGTGAGCGCGCCCTCCTGGGTCCGGATCAGGACATCCTCGAACTCGGCTGCGGCTGGGGCTCGCTCACCCTGTTCATGGCTGAGCGCTTCCCGAGCTCGCGGATCTTCGCGGTATCCAATTCCCGGCCCCAGCGCGAGTTCATCATGAAGCGGGCCGGGGTCCTCGGGCTTCGAAACATCGAGATCGAAACCGCGGACATTGCCGACTGGGAGCCCCCGCGAACCTTCGACCGGGTGGTCTCGGTGGAGATGTTCGAGCACCTGCGCAACTGGCCGCTCATGTTCTCAAGAGTGGGCTCCTGGCTGAAGCCCGACGGCCGGTTCTTCATGCACGTCTTCACCCACAGGGAGTACTCGTACCCCTTCGTGGACGAGGGCGACTCGGACTTCATGGCCCGCCACTTCTTCACCGGCGGCATGATGCCTTCGGACGCCCTCGCCCCCGCGGTGTGCGGCGAGCTCACCCTCGAAGAACACGTGAGGGTCGAGGGCTCGCACTACGCGCGGACGTCAGCCGCCTGGCTCGCCAATATGGACGCCCATCGTGCGGAGATCGAGACCCTGTTCGGCGAGACCTACGGGCCCGAGGCCGGCCGGTTCTGGCATTACTGGCGGGCCTTCTTCATGGCCTGCGAAGAGCTCTGGGCCTTCGACCAGGGACGGGAGTGGATCGTGTCGCACTACCGCTTCAAGCGCGAATAGACCTTTCCCGGGGCCTCTCCCAAAAACGGGCGCGACACAGGCAAAATGGTTCGATGTCCGACCACGGCTCATTATCGAAGGCCATCCTCTACGCGTTGATCGCCAACTTCGGGATCGCGGTTTCCAAGCTCCTGGCCGCGCTCTACACCGCGTCGGGTTCCATGATGGCGGAGGCGATCCACTCCTTCTCCGACTGCGCCAACCAGATTCTCCTCTTCATCGGCCTCCGCCAGTCGAAGCGACCGCCCAGCCGCGAACACCCCCTCGGGTTCGGCAAAGTCGCCTACTTGCAGAAAGCCACGCGACGAACCCACGATTCCTTCCTCGACAGACCATTCCTCCATGGCGCGGGAGCGCCCGACGCGCGGCGACTGGCTACCTCGATTGCACCATCCTGACGAAGCGCGGATCGGATTTCAAGTCACCGAGGTCCGGATCTGTCGACGTCAAGCTGGTGGTGGCTTCGCCGCGCGATCGCGGCGAACGAGCCGGGCGCATCTTCGGCTGGTCCCTGCTGCTCGCCACTCCGCTTGCCATCCTGATCGCGGTCTTCATCGGTCGCCGCACCGCCGCCAACGTGGCCGGGCCCCTGCTCGCGTTTCGCGACCGCATCGTCGCCACCACGCCGCTCGAAGCTCCGGTGGCCGGACACCCCGACGACCCGCTGGAGGTTCGCGAACTCGACCTCGCGTTTCGCGCGCAATGGCAGCGCGTCCGCGACCGCCTCGATCGCGAGCGTGATTTCGCGGCCCACGCCGCGCACGAACTTCGCACCCCCCTGACCCGGCTGCTCCTTCTCGCCGAGCGCGCCCGCGAGGAGGATCCCGAGGCCAACGCCGCTCTCGCCCAGCAGATCGAGGAGATATCGCGGATGTCGAGGCTGGTGGACGCACTCCTTGTTCTGGCCCGCTCCGCCGAACCCCCGGCCGCGGACACGGAAGCGGTCAATCTGGCCGATCTGCCCCGCGAGTCCGGGACGCTTCTTTCCCCGGAGCCTTTGCTGCGGCCGCAGGTTGTGGCTGTCGACGAGGCCCTGGTCCGGGGCGACAAGGATCTGCTGCGCACCGCCGTGATCAATCTGCTCGACAACGCCCTCAAGTTCGGACGCTCCGGCGCGCCGCCCCGAGCCGAGATCGTAGTTCGTGAAGATCGCGTCCTTCTGCGCGTCACCACCCCGGGTTTGCGCATCAGCGCCTCGGAGGGAACTCGCCTGTTCGAGCGGTTCGATCGGGGCCCGGAGGCCCGGGCCGAACAGCCCGGCCATGGCCTTGGCCTGAGTCTGGCTCGACACGTGGCCCGCATGCATGGCGGGGACGTCGTTCTAATCTCCCCGGAAACAGAGGACACCGGCTTCCTCCTCGATTTACCGGCCTGGCGTTCGGCCTGACCGCTTTCGTTAAGACGGGGCTAGGGGATCGCGCGTAAGGTTGGAGGATGCTCAGGACCCTTGGGACTTTCGCCGTGTCCAGGTCGCGAGCGCTCATCCACGGCGCGCTGTGCCTGACCGGCGCGATGTGGAGTTCCGGCTGCGCCCATTATGAGGCGCGGCCCATCACCGCCCCCGCATCTCTTCAGGCCCTCGAAGCTCGAACCCTCATCGGCGACGAGTTGCGCGAGCCTCTCCTGGCCTCACGGAGAATCGCCGAGTGGCCGCCCTCCTCCTGGGACCTGCGGATGCTGACCCTGGCCGCGTTCCATTACCACCCGGATCTGGCCGTGGCCCGCGCGAGCTCGAAGGCCGCGGCGGCTTCGATCACCACCGCCGGCGAGCGACAGAATCCGGGCCTGGCTCTTGGACCCGGTTACAACTCAACCAGCGACTCCAGCGTCATCTCGCCCTGGATCCTCACCGTCGGTCTCGACTTCACTCTCGAGACCGCGGGCAAACGCGGCTACCGGATCGCGCAGGCGCGGGAACTGTCGGCGGCCGCTCAGCTCAACATTGCGACCGTGGCCTGGCAGGTGAGAGGCCGGGTGCGCGAGAGTCTTCTGGCTCTTTTCGCCGCGAGGGCCCGCGGGGCCTTGCTGGCGCGCCAGGAAGAACTGCTCTTGAGCCTGGCTTCGCTGACCGAGCGTCAATGGAATGCGGGGGCCATCTCCCGGTTCGAACTGAGCCAGGCCCGCGCCGCCCTGATCGAGACCCAGCTCGCACGAAAGGACAGCGCCCGCGCCGAAGCGGAGGCGCGGGTCACTCTGGCCGCGGCCCTCGGCGTGACGCCGAAGGCACTGGATGAGGTCACGCTGTCGTTCGATGACTTCGAGAGGATTCCGGCCGACCTCAAAGAGCCCGAGGCCCAACGTCAGGCCATTCTGAACCGGCCGGACGTGCTCGGCTCGCTCACGGAGTACGCGGCCAGCCAGTCAGCACTTCAACTCGCGGTCGCGCGCCAGTATCCCGATCTCCAGCTCGGCCCGGGGTACGAGTTCGATCAGGGGGACAACAAATGGTCGCTGAGCCTGGGAGGGCTTCTCTCTCTTCTCCACCGGAACCGCGGGCCCATCGACGAGGCGGAGGCCAAGCGGGCCGAAGCCGCCGCCCGCTTCACCGGTGTCCAGGGCCGGGCCATCGAACAGATCGAACGGGCGAGTATCGCTTCCCGGGCCGCGCGGGAAAAGGTGGTGGCGGTGGACGAACTGCTGTTGAGCCGTGAGGCGCAGATGCGCACGGTTGAATCCCAGCATCGCGCGGGGGAAGTGTCCCGCCTGGAACTGGTGAGTGCGGAACTCGAGTTCACCGCCGCGGAACTCGCGAGACTGGAAGCGCTCCTGAATCTGCATAACGCGGTCGGGCTGATGGAGGACGCGATGCAGAGCCCGGCCGATCTCGCCGCCTGGCTCCCCGATCCGATGCCCGCGCCCGCTCCTTCCCAAGACCCACCCTCAACCACGACAGGACTTCGATGAGTCAAAGATCTGCCTCCACCCGCGGCGCGATCGCACTCTGCGCAGGCCTCGCCCTTGCGAGGTGCGGCGCCGCACCTCAAGACGAAGAATCCACGACCACGGTGGTGCCGGTCGAGGTCGCCCAGATCGTCAAGACCACGCTCCGAAGCTACGTGGAGGCTTCGGGTACGGTGGGACCGCAACCCGCGACCACCGCCGGTCCGTCCGCCCAGGCCAGCGTCGCCTCCTCGGTCGGCGGCCTCATCGCCGAGATCAAGTGTGCGGAAGGCGTGCGGGTGGCGCAGGGTGACCTGCTGTTCCGTCTCGACACCCGGGTGGCCGATGTCGAGGTCGCGCGCGCCGCGCAGGCTCTGGCCTTCGCCGAAGAGGCCTTCAAACGGCAGCAGGAACTGGGTGCGGGGGAGGCCACGTCCCAGCGCCTCTATCAGGAGGCGGAGGCCGCCCTCGCCTCGGCGAAGAACGATCTCGGCGCGGCGCAGGCGCGGCGCGCTCTGCTCAACGTGACCGCGCCTCTTTCGGGCACCGTCGTGTCGGTGCAGGCCAGGCTCGGAGACTCGGTGGATCCGACCACGGTGCTTGCGCAGATCGTGGATCTCGATCGGCTGGTGGTGACCACCCAGGTCCGCGCCGCGGAGATCGGCCGGGTGAAGCGGGGTCAGGTCGTGGACCTGCTCGACCCCGCAGTTCCCTCAGCAGAGGCCGGGACTCCCTCCGGACCGGCCGGACGGCAGGGTTCCGTCACCTACGTGAGCCCCATCGTTGATCCCACGACCGACACCGTGGCCGTCCGAGCCTCCGTGCCGCGCGGGACCGGGCTTCGTCCCGGACAGTTCGTGGAAGTCCGCGTGCTCATCTCGGAATGCCGGGACTGCCTGGCCGCGCCGGTCGAGGGCCTGGTGATGGAGGACGGGAAGGCGATGCTCGCGGTGGTGAAGGACGACGTGGCGACGAAGCGCGAGGTCGAAACCGGCGTGCGGGAGGGCCAACTTGTCGAGGTCTCTGGCGAAGGCATCACCGAAGGCCTGACCGTGGTCGCCGCGGGTGCCTACGGATTGCCTCCAGAGACGAAGATCCGTGTCATCCAGCGCTGAGCTGAAAGCCTCGTCCGCGGTCGGGCGCTTCGCCACCCGGCACGCCGTGGTCGTCGGTTTCGTTTGCACAGCACTCTGCCTCTCCGGCGTCTACGCGGCCCTCAGCATCTCGTCGTCGGTTTTCCCCCAGACCGACTTCCCCCGCGTGGTCATCCTGGTGGACAACGGCGTGATGCCGGCGAACGAAATGATGGCCGCGATCACCCGCCCCATCGAAGAGTCGATGAAGGACATCCCGGGGGCGGTGAGCGTCCGTTCCGCCACCGGCCGCGGCTCGGCCGAGATCAGCGTGTTCTTCACCTGGTCGGTCGACATGGTGCAGTCCGAGTTGTACGTGCTGGGAAGGCTGTCGCAGATCCGCAGCACTCTGCCCCCGGATGCCTCGACCGTGGTGCACCGGCTGACCTTCTCGGCCTTTCCCATCGTGGGCATCAGCCTCACCAGCGCGCAGCGCGACATCACCGAACTGTGGGAGACCGCGCGCTACAACCTCAAGCTGCGCTTCCTTCGCATTCCCGGGGTGGCCCGGGTGGACCTGGTGGGCGGCCGGACTCCCGAGTACCACGTGGTGGTCGACCCGGCTCGATTGCAGGCCGCGGGCCTTGCGATCACGGATATCGCCGAGGCGCTCAACCGCAGCAATGTGTTGGCGCCCACCGGAATGATCGAGGAGAACCACACCCTCTATCTCGCCATGGTGGATGATCGCGTGCACAGCGCGGAGGAGATCTCGAACCTGGTGGTTTCGGTCTCCGAGCGGACGCCGATCCGGATAAAGGACGTGGCCCGGGTGGAGCGCGGACCGGAGCCGGTCTTCAACGTGGTCACCGCGGACGGGGTCAACGCGGTTCTCCTGAACGTGCGCAGCCAGCCGGACGGAAGCACCCTCGCCATTGCCGGGAAGCTGCAGGAGGAACTCCTCGCCCTGCGCCGCGAACTGCCGCCCGACATGAAGCTCGCCTTCTTCTACGACCAGTCCGAAATCGTGCGCGATTCGGTGCGGAGCGTGTGGGAGGCCATCGGTTTCGGCCTCCTTCTCTCCGTGGTCATCATCTACCTCTTTCTCCGCAACTGGCAGACCACCCTGGTCGCGACCCTGGTCATCCCGGTGGCCGTGCTGGTCACCCTGACCGCGATGTACCTGATGAAGATGAGCTTCAACCTT
>JAQBHL010000024.1:0-3915 GCA_032127745.1 Acidobacteriota bacterium | reverse complement strand
TCCTGCTCGACTCGATCACCCGTCTGGCCCGCGCCTACAACACCGTGGCCCCCCAGTCGGGTCGCGTGCTCTCGGGAGGCGTCGACGCCAACGCCCTTCAGGAGCCCAAGCGCTTCTTCGGGGCCGCGCGCGCGGTGGAGGAGGGCGGATCGCTCACCATCATCGCCTCGGCCCTGGTCGAGACCGGCTCGCGCATGGATGAAGTCATCTTCGAAGAGTTCAAGGGCACGGGCAACGCCGAGATCGTGCTCTCCCGCAAACTGACCGAGAAGCGGATCTACCCGTCCATCGACATCGAAAAGACGGGCACCCGGAAGGAAGAGCTCCTCGTCCCCAAGGAAGAGCTGAACCGGGTCTGGATTCTCCGCAAGGTGCTGTCCGCCATGTCTTCGGTGGAGGCGATGGAGCTTCTGATCGAGCGGCTCTCGAAGAGCAAGTCGAACGCCGCCTTCCTGCAGAGCATGGGAGCGGACTAGTCCCCTCGTCTTCAGGAGTCGTGGCTCATGGCCCCAGAATCGGAACTTGAAGTCCTTCCCCGCGCGACCTTCGTCGACGCTTTCGCCCGCGCCGCCAGTTCGCTGGTTCCCGACGCCTTCTCCATCGCCATTGTCCTGACCTTCGCGACCCTCCTGGCCGCGGTGGCCTGGGTCGGCGCCACACCGGCGGAGGCGGTGAGGGCCTGGGGTCAGGGATTGTGGACCCTGCTGCCCCTTTCCATGCAGATCGCCTTCGTGGTGTTCGCGGGGTACCTCCTGGCCGTTTCTCCGCCCGTAGCGCGGGGAATCCACTTCATCGCGTCGCTGCCGAGGACGCCCGCGCAGGCCGTGGGTCTGGCCGCCTTCACCTCGATGGGGATCACCTGGCTCAACTGGGGGGTGGGTCTGGTGGCTTCCGCCATTCTGGTCAGAGCCATCGCCGCGCGCCGGCCCGACGCGAACTATCCGCTCCTGGTGGCCGCGGGATATCTCGGGATGGGGGTGACCTGGCACGCCGGTCCGTCCGGGACCGTGCCGTTGCTTTTCGCGGGCCGCGATTCATTCATGATTCGGGACGGTCTGATCGCCGCCCCGGTGCCCCTGAGCCAGACCATCTTCAGCGCCCCGAGTCTGATCTTTACCCTGGTGGCCGCGCTGGTTCTGGGCCTGGTGGCCGTGCTTCTGGCCCGTCGGCCGGCTCGGATCGAGTCACCCCTGATCCGCCCGGCCGATCGGCCTCCGGTCGAGGAGTTGAAGGCGAAGAATCAGGCCCCTCGCACCTTCGCCGATCGCCTGTCCCGATCGCGGCTCGTTCCCCTCTCTCTGGGTCTGCTCGGCTTCGTCTTCATGGGCTCGGAATGGAGGGCGGGGCGGTTCGCGCTCTCGCTCGACATGGTGAACCTCATCGTCCTGGCCCTGGCCCTGGTCCTTCACCCGAACGTGTCCTCCCTGCTCACTCATGGCGAGGAGGCGGCGAAGCCTCTCCACGGCATCGTGCTCCAGTTCCCCCTCTACGCCGGCATCTACGGGGTGATCAAGGACACCGGCCTGGTGAGCCGCCTGGCCGACGTCTTTCTGTCCGTGGCCACCAAGGACACGCTCCCCACCGTGGTCTTCTGGTACTCCGCCTTCCTCAACTACTGGGTTCCCTCGGGCGGGGCTAAGTGGGCGATGGAGGCCCCCTACCTTTTGAAGAGCACGTTCGCGCTCGGGGTGGAGCCGGCGAGGATCGCCCTCGCCTACTCGTACGGCGACATGGCCACGAATCTGATCCAGCCTTTCTGGGCCATCCCCCTGCTCGGCCTGGCCAAGCTGGAGTTCAAGCACATCCTGGGCTATGAGCTGATCTTCTTCGCGGTGTACTCAACACTCGCGGTGGTGGCCCTGCGCCTGATCTGAGGAGCCGGGCTCCTCAAAAGAAAACGGCTGGGCGTATCGCCCAGCCGTTCCTGGTCCCGTTCCTGGTCCCGTTCGAGGTCGAGGTCGAGAGCGAGAGTTCGCCTAGCGAACGCGCGGCAGGCCCGCTCGCCGGCGCTCGTCTTCGAGGTCGACCAGGGACTGCTTCAGCTCGGTCAGCTTCTGCTTGTCGGACTCGATCTGATTGGCGAGGTCGGCCCGGGCCGGGGTGATGTTGAACGTCGAGGCCAGGCCGCGCTCGTTGCGCGCGATCGTTTCTTCGAGGCTCTTGACGTTGTCCTGAGCCACCTTGACCTTGTCGGCCCATTCCTTCTGGCGCTCGGCCGCCAGTTCCTCGGGGGTCTTCTCTTTCTTGGCGTCGGTTGGGGCGGCGGCCGCGGTAGGCTTCTCCCCGGTCGCGGGCTCTCCGGGTCCCGAGCGCTCGGACTCCGTATACAGCTTCGCCGGTGCAGAGTTCGAACGCAGCTTCGCCCGGCGCTCTTTCTCCGCCTTGGCCGCCTGGACGAGGGTTTGGGCCTGGGTGAGCGCCGCTCCGGACAGGCTGATCGCGCAAACGAGGCACAGCAGATTCTTGATCTTCATCGGATGTCTCCTCCTCAAAAGAGAGTACTCAACCCCTCCAGTATAGATCGCAAGCCCTTTCGAGCCATGGTGCTAATGTCACACTCTTGACCGACACCACCCCGAAAGGGCCTCCGCGGGCCCTCCCCGGACCGGAGCGGTCGAGGCCGGCGCGCAACGTCAACGTGGCCGCGCTCATGACCTTCGCCGCCTTTCTGGGCCTTGGTTTCGCGCTGCCCTTCCTGCCCATCTTCGTCCAGGAACTGGGGGTAACCGACTCGGCCGACGCCGCTCAATGGGCCGGTTTCCTGATCGGCGTGGGCCCCCTGCTGGCGGGTCTCCTCGCTCCTTTCTGGGGGGGGCAAGCCGACCGGCACGGCTACAAACGAGTGGCACTGGTGGCGCTCTCCGCCCTGGGTCTGAGCCAGATCGTGGCCGCCCTGGCCCGGACTCCAGAGCATGTTCTCGTCTCCCGCGTCCTCTCCGGCCTCTTCGGCGGCGTCGGCCCACTGGGCCTGGCCATGGCCGCGGGTTCGGTTCGCAGGGCCGGGAGCGCCCCATCCGGCGCGTCCGGCGCGTCCGGCGCCATAGGAAAGATCCAGGCCGCCCAGATTCTGGCCGCCGGGTTCGGTCCGTTGCTCGGCGGCGCACTCGCGTCCTCGCTCAGTATCCGGGCCGCGTTCTGGGCCGCCTCGTTCGCCTGTTTGTTCGCGGCTTTCGTGGTGGGCGCCTTCTACATCGATGAACCGAGGGCGCCCCGGGAGCCGGCGAGGAGGGCGGTTTCGGGCTCGATGGCGAGCGGGGCCTTCTTCGGGAGCCTCGTGTTCGTGGTCTTTTTCGTCAACTTCGCTTCGCGCTCCTTCACGCCCATCCTGCCCGCCCAGCTCGAATCCTTCGGGGTGGCCCGCGCTTCCCTCGCCTTGAACACCGGGCTCTTGATCTCGGTCTATTCGATCGCCGCGGCCGCCTCGTCCTTCGGCTTCGGGAAATGGGCGGCCTCCATCGACCCGGTGCGCCTCATCAGTGTCTCGCTCGGCTTTTCCGTCATCGCCGCGGCGGCCATGGCCTACGCGACCACGTTCCAGGCCTTCCTCGGCGTTGCCGTGCTCTATGGTCTGATCTCGGGCGGATCGCTGACCCTCGGCTACACCATCGGCGCGCGGCGGTTCGATGAAGCCACCCGGGGCGCCTCGTTCGGCAAGCTTTCGGGCGCCGCGCTGGTAGGCGGCGCGGTCTCGCCCGCCCTCGCCGCCTTCGTCGCTCGCTCCAGCCTGGCCAGCGTGTACTGGATGAACGCCTTCATCTACGCGGTGTTGATCGCGGTCGCGCTGCGGTTCCTGAGAAGGGCGGAGGTCAGGGGCCGACGCCAGGCCGAGCCACCCGTCGCATAGGAGCCGGTGGTCAGGTTGCGCCGGCACCTCGATGGTTCACCGCGGCCCAGACGTTGATCCTTCAAAAGGAA
>JAQBHL010000023.1:0-3726 GCA_032127745.1 Acidobacteriota bacterium | reverse complement strand
CTCCTCTCACGTCTGGCGGAACCTGCCTCCGGCCTTTGTCTACCGCTGTCACAAGTAAACGGGGCCGGACCCGGGGTTCAAAGAGCCAGCCCGCACACCAGGCTTCCGATCACAGTTCCCAAGGACGGCGCCGGCCAGAACGTCGGTGAGGAAGTGCATGCGCAGCACGATGCGCGAAGCTCAACGCTCACCGCCACGAAGGCCGTGGCCGGAAGGAGCGAAGGATGCAGGGCCGACAGCACCGTTCCAATGGCGAAGGCGTTGGTGGTATGGCCGGAGGGAAATGAAAAGCCGTCGAAGGCGGAAGGGTCCGCCTTGAACTTCTGGAAGAACGGGTTCTGGGTGTGGCGACACGGCCGGCACCGGCGAACCTTCTTTTTCAGGACCACCATGGCCGCGTTGGCCGCGCAGCAGGCGAAAGCGGAGGCCAGGAAAGCGCCGTAGTCGCCGGTGGCCACGAGGACCAGGGCCACCGCGGCCCACAGCCAGCCATCGCCCAGACGGGTGGCCGCGATCATCCGGGCCCGGAACCACCTCGGCGGCGAAAAGGAGTCCAGTCGACCCACCACTCGGCGATCGTGCTGGTCGAAGTAGGCGAGAACCGCGTTCATCTCTCGCCTCCCATCGCGAGTCTCGGGGCCAGGCCACGGGAGCGCCCGGGGGAGAGGACCGGCCCTCTGGAGGCCTGATAGAGAGCGTGGAGCGCCCGGCCGCCCGCGCACTCCTTCAGGTAACTCACCACCGCGAACAGGGGGACCAGGGGAGCGAGAGGGATGACGGGCAGGGCCGCGGCAAAGCGAGCGAAGTCCCGGGAGGAGCGCAGAGGGTGGCCGGCGTTTTCCCGAGCCGCCCGAAAGAACCGAGAAGCCGGCGCGCAGACCCTCCAGGAACTCCGACCGGTTCGTGGCCTTCGGCACGGTGGTGAAAGCGTGCGCCACCTGATCGAGGGTGTGGGCGTCGCTTCCGCCCACCGGAGCCATTCCGTGGGCCCGGCCGGTGAGGCGCGCGAACTCGTTGGTGAGTCCCGGCATCATGCCGTTATGCGCCTCGATCAGATCGAGCGAGGAGAAGGCCCGCCGGAAGTCCTCGGCCTCGCGGGCGCCGGTGAGGGGCGAGAACGGGTGGTTGATGCAGGCCGGGATTCGATTTTCGGCCAGCCAGGCAAGGAGCGATTCGGGATCGCGACGGCGCATCGAGATTTGAGCATGACCGCTCTCGTTCAGATCCCAGACGCCCAGGTGGATCTGCCGGCCCGGAGCCAGAACGCAGGTGACCTCCTCCCCCACGATGAAGTCCGGGAGGTGGGCCAGTTTCAAGGCTCCCTCGATGGTGTCGTGGTCGGTGATGGTGACCAGATCCATCCCCCTGCGCTTGGCCGTCTCGTAAACGGCCAGGGGTTCGGAATAGCACTCGCGGCTCAGATGTCGAAGGGCCGGCAGGTCGGGCGGCCCGGAGTGAAGGGTGTGAACGTGCAGGTCACACCGCATGGTGGCCAACCTTCTTCAAGGGCATAGTCATCTCCTTCCGACTTCATGTGCTGCTTGAAGTCAGTTGGGAGTAGCGTGACGCCCGCGGAAATCCTGCGAAAAAAGGGTCCCCGGGCGACCGCGTTTCGAACGAAGAACCCGAAACGTCAGTTCCGCCGCCAGCTGAACCTGCCGGGGATCTCCCACCCCCAGCCTCAAGAACCCGTCGAAATTGAGCAAGCCCGGCGTCGATAGGGTGTCGAGGTCAATACATGATGGTCCGGGTCAGGTGGTGTGGCCAGAACGTCGTGTGATAGTGGGTCCAGATGCGGGCGTCGACCTGGGGAATGATGATCTGCAATTCCGGCGGGCGAAGCCGGTTGATCTCCTCGCACAGCAGCGCCGTGGCGTAGACGCAATGGGCGCGGATCTCGACCTCCCAGGGGCTATCCCGGGGGACCAACTGGTGGGTGTTGATGGCCTTCTCCAGAGCGGCCGAGTAGCTCGTGATGCCCAGGAGCCGCAGCCCCACGGGGACCATGTAGTCGGCGAAGGCCGTCATCTTGTCGATGTCGTCGACGCGGAATCCGCTGGTCTTTCTCAAGGCGGAATACACGAACCAGGTCCCGAGCTGCGAGAGCTTGTAGAACTTGATGGTGTGGCCGGCGTAGACGCTGACGTCGTTAAAGCGCGGAAACTCCTTGACCAGCCGGTCGATCAGGCCGTTGCCGTTGTCGTAGAGCCGCGGCGAGCACGCCTTGACGAAGTTTCGGAAGCGGCCTGCGTACTTCTCGCTCAGGACGGCGCCCACCTCGTGCAGCACCTGCAGCTTCTCGTCCAGCATCGGCAGCTCGATGTTCCCCGCGAAGATCCGCTCCAGCTCCGGCCGCGTGACCGCCTTGAGAAAAGAGCCGTCCAGGACCGGGACGCCTCGCTCCAGCGCTCGGCGCATGCAGGCAAACAGCGCATCGGAGTCCGACCACGTGCGCCCGGCGTACTCCACCTGGAACTTCACCTGGCTCGCGAAATCCGTGAAGGCGGTATCCACGCAGTCGGCGGTCAGGATGAAATCGATGACGTCGTCGGCGCTCGCCTCCCCGAGGCCGAGCGGCATCTGGTAGTCGGGCATGGGCAGCTCTTCGTAGGCCATCCAGCCCGCCACCTCGACCAGCTTGTCGAGCCGGGTGCGCACGTCCTTCGAGAGTTCGATCACCGGGCGCAGGCTGTCGAGCACCGGACTGCCCACAAGCTTGGGCCAGGGCAAGGCGGCCGCGGCCAACGCCTGCTTCGGCGCCCCTCCTCCCAGGGCGGCCACCGTCCCCATGGTGCCGATTCCTCGAAGAAACTGCCGACGCTGACCAAGTCTGGACTGCATACCCATCCTGCTTTCTCGAAAGTGCTGTGAAAGAGTACTTCTGGCCCAAGCGGGCGGTCAATACCGACCCCATTGCCCAAGGAGCGTGCCAGGTCGCGCTGGCGGGGGGTGGACGCGCGGACCTGTCCCGCTTTCGGAGGTGCTCCAGGATGCGCTGGATCACGGCGGTGCCCCGGTGATGAACCCCACGATGCGCATCTCGCCCCCCGCAGCGAGGACGAATGAGAGGATCGACCTCGTACCCGCGGCGGATCAGCTCCGCTTCGACGCTTCGACGTGGCGCGATTCCCACGCGCCTGCTAGCGTGAGCCTCGTGAACAGACCGACCGCGGCCGTCCTGGCGATCGTCCTCGGTTTGGCGGCCGCCCCTGCGGCCCAGCCGCCGGCCCGTCACGCCGACGTGCTGATCATCAACGGCCACGTCGTCACCATGGACGCCTCCTTCCAAGTCATTGAGCGCGGCACGGTTGCCATCGTGGGCTCGCGCATCGTCGCAGTCGGCGGTCCCGATCTGGCCGATCGGTTCGAGGCCAAGCTCACGATCGACGCCGCTGGCGACATCGTGATGCCGGGCATGGTGAACACCCACACCCACGCCTCGATGACGATCTTCCGCGGTCTGGGTGACGACGTGCCGGATCGGCTGCGGCGCTTCATCTTCCCGCTCGAGGCCATGGTCGTGAACGCCGACAACGTCTACAAGGGCGCGCTGCTCGGGGCGGTCGAGATGGTGCTCGGAGGTGCTACGACGTTCGTCGACATGTACTACTTCGAGGACGCGGTCGCGCGCGCGGCCAAGGAGGTGGGCCTCCGCGGCGTGCTCGGCGAGACGGTGATCGGTTTCCCGGCGCCCGACGCCAAAAAGCCCTACGGAGGCCTGGACTA
>JAQBHL010000022.1:0-4555 GCA_032127745.1 Acidobacteriota bacterium | reverse complement strand
TGGTCGAGAACGCGATCCTTCACGCCGTCGCGCCCCGCCGAGCCGGCGGTGTGGTCGCGATCACGGTGCGTCGCCTCGGTAATCGCCTTCAACTGGAGGTGTGCGACGACGGACCGGGCATGCCGGCCGCAATCCCGCCCTCCAGCTCCGGCCTCGGTCTGCGACTGCTCCGCGAGCGCCTGACTCTTCTCTACGCCGGAAACGCCACCTTCTCGCTGGAGGCGGCCGAAGGGGGCGGAGTGAGGGCAACCATCAACCTGCCGTTCGATCGCGAAACGGGTTCGGAGTCCGCGTGACCGCCCGAGCCGTGCGGGCTGCGATTGCGGAGGACGAGCCCCAGGCCCGGCGGACGCTGCGCGGGTATCTGGAAGGAGTGGACTGGATCGAGGTCGTCGGAGAGGCAGGCGACGGCGCCGCCGCGGTACGACTGGTGGACGATCTCGAACCAGATTTGTTGTTCCTGGACGTTCGTCTTCCGGAGATGACCGGTCTGCAGGTCATCGAGCGCATCCGGCACAGACCCGCGCTCGTGTTCACGACCGCCCACGACCGGTTTGCCCTGGCCGCCTTCGAGCTCGGCGCGGTGGACTACCTGCTCAAGCCGTTCGGCGCAGAGCGCTTCGCACGGATGCTCGAACGGGTGCGGACTCTCATGGACGTGCCGGTTGCCCCCGACGCGGTTGAACGCACGCGGCTGGCCCTGTCCCAGACGCCGTTACGGCGCTTGTTCGCGCGCGCCGGTTCGCGCATCGTGCCGATTCCGGTGGAATCGATCCGCCGGATCCAGGCGGCCGGGGATTATGCGGAAGTCCATTGCGGGGGCGAGCGATTCCTTCTGCACCTCAGCCTAACCGATATCCTCTCGCGACTCGACCCGGAGCGCTTCCGTCAGGTTCACCGCTCGCACATCGTGAACCTCGACCACGTGCAGCAGATAGAGGCCTACGACGAGCGGCGCCTCCTGATCAAGGTCGCGGGCGGGGGTGAGATCGTGGCCAGTCGCAAGGCCTCCGAGGAGTTGCGACGGCTGGCCCGCTGAGCAGATGCGCCCTCGATTCTCGACACCGCCCGGCGAGGCCATCTCCTCTATCCGATTTGCCCGCATCCACAATTTCCAAATTGGAGGTCTACGTGATCACAAGAATCTGGCACGGATGGACATCGCCGCACAACGCCGACGCCTACCAGGCCCTGCTGCAGGAGGAAGTCTTTCGCGGCATCGAAGGCCGGCGAATTGACGGATTCCTTGGAATCGACCTTCTGCGACGCGACGCAGGTATGGAAGTCGAGTTTGTCACCGTCATGCGGTTCGCCTCGATCCATGCCGTCCAGGTGTTTGCGGGGAGAGACTACGAGCAGGCGGTGGTGCCTCCGAAGGCGCGGGAGTTGCTCGCGAGGTTCGACGAGACATCGCAGCATTACCAGACGGTCCGCGCCGCCGGTGCCTGACCTTCAAGCGGACCAGAGCTTGCCCGAACGATTCTCAGCCGGCCGCGGGTGCCGTCGCGCGCGACGTCGCCAGCGAGTCGCTCGCGCCGGTCACCATCTTCAAGAAGTCGGATTCGGCCAGTCGGGAGGGCTGAAGTTCGGCAGCCAAACCGAAGAAACGGCAGAAGCTCATGATCAGGGGCCGCCATTTCACGGGGTCGATGTGCCGCCCATTCTTGCCGAACGAACCCACTTCATGCACGATGCCCTCCATCTGGATCGGACACTCCTGGATTCGTGGCGGCCCGACCATGACGGACTCGATCGGCGTAAACCCTGTCAGGCCGAACTTGTCGGGTTCGTGCCGATAGCCCCAGGAGCGCTTCATCTCGGGGACCGGGTCTCGGCCAGTGGTCAGCGCCAGGCGATCGACCTGAGCAACCTGGTCCTCCGATGGCAGGTTGATGACACATTCGCGTGTGCGGATCAGGTTTTCGGACGTCTGGACGGTTGGACCGATCAATCCGCCCGTCGGGCGAAAACGCACCACCTCCGCGACCGTACCCTCGTACAGTCCACAGATGTGCAAATCGACCAGGACGGCCTTGTGGAGTTGACGAAGGCCACGCACGAGGTGACGGAGCCCTTCGCAGCTCGTGGCAGGGTTCGACGGACAGCCCCAGGTGAGCAGGCCCTGATCAAACCGAAGGCTCGATCGAAATGATCGCGATCGTGTGGGAGTTCATTGTGAAGGAGGCGTCTATCCCGGCATTTCGACAGGCCTACGGCCCCCATGGTGATTGGGCAGCTCTTTTCGGCCAGTATCCCGGCTACGAGGGTACGACGCTCCTCCAGGACACCACGGCTACCGCGCGCTTTTTGACCATCGACCGCTGGCAGGGCGAGGCGCTGTTCAGGAAGATGCGGCGGGACAGCCAACCCTCGTACTCTCGACTCGACCGCAGGTTTGGCGAGCTAACGGTGTCCGAGCGAGAGCTGGGTGTGTTCCACTGTATCCGGGAACTTCTTCCACACGATGTTGAGCGAGGTTCGAGCGCTCAAGGCAGCGGGGCTCCCCAATGAGCCGTGGGCCTTCGCAGGTTATTGCCGTGTTGGGCGGAGGGTAATCTCGTGGCGGTGAGATGGCAGAGATGACCCCGGATGTAAACGAGTCGGTCGCGCGAGCGATGGAGACCGACGTTCGGCTTCTGCCCGTCCTCCCAAGCCTCCTGATCGATCTATCGGAGCTGGGTCCCTCGCCTGAGCAGATCGTGTCCGCCTTCCAGGCTGTCGGAGTGGAACCGGAGTCCCTCGTTCTGGATCTTGGCTGCGGCAAGGGGGCGGTAGCGGTGGCTCTGGCGGAGCGCCTCGGCCTCCGGGTCGAAGGGATCGACGCCTTTCCACCGTTCCTCCAGTCCGCGCGTGCGCTGGCGAAGGAGCGCGGCGTCGCCTCCCGATGTCGCTTCCGGAAGGGCGACATCCGCGAGCTACTTGGGAAGGAAGGACAGTACGACGCTGTCCTCCTGTTGAGCGTCGGACCGGTGTCCGACCACTACGAGCAGACGATCGCGGGGATTCGAACGCTGGTTCGCAAAGGCGGCCACATCGTGATCGAGGATGGCTTCCTGGCGGATGGCATTGCGGAGCTGCCAGGGGCCGACGGCTATGAGAGCCGCTCGGAGACGCTTCGCCGCTTGACCGCCTGTGGCGACCAGCTGGTTGGGCAGGTTCAGTCTTCAGCCGAGGAGACCCGCTCCCTGAACGAGAGGAACACTGACCTGATCCGGCGGCGTGCGCACCTCGTCAAAGCGAGCCGTCCGGACTTGACCGAGCTGATCGACGAGTATGTGGCGAGACAAGAGCGCGAGACCCGGCTCCTTGGCACCGATGTGATCTGTGCCATCTGGGTCCTGAGACGAGTCTAAGATGAAATCGGCTGGCGGGGAGTGGACCTCATGAGCTTCACAGAGCTGGAAACGAGCGAGGGGATCGCCACGGTCGCACTGGCTCGGGGAAAGGTGAACGCCCTGAACGGCGCGGTCGGGGCCGAGCTGAGAAGCCGCCTCGGGGAGCTGGAAGCCGACCCCGAAATCAGGGCCGTCGTCCTTACCGGAAGGGGCCGGTTCTTCTCCTTCGGGTTCGACGTCCCGGAGTTCCTCACCTATTCGAAAGCAGAGTTCACAGACTTTCTGTCGGCCTTCTCAGGGTTCTTGAAGTATTTGTTCCTCTACCCGAAACCCGTGGTGGCCGCCTTGAACGGTCACGCGATCGCCGGGGGATGCATGCTGGCTCTCGCCTGTGACGGCCGGGTCATGGCGGTCGGGAAGGCGAGAATCTCCCTCAATGAGATCAGCTTCGGCTCGACAGTCTTCGCCGCAAGTACAGAGATGTTGCGCTTCTGGGTCGGGAGCGCGGCGGCGACCAAGATCCTGTGCTCGGGGGCGATGATGTCGGCTGAAGAGGCGCGGAGCCTGGGACTGGTGGAGGATTGTGAGCCGGAGGACGCGGTGGTCGACCGGGCGAGGCGGCTCGCCTCAGACCTGGGGTCTCGCCCGCCGAGCGCCTACGCGAGCATCAAGTCCCTCCTTCGGAGGACTGTCGTCGAGGACACGCGCCGGCGGGAGCAGGAGTCGATTCTGGAATTTGTCGAGATCTGGTACTCGGCGGCTACGTGGGCGAACCTCCAGCAGATCCGGATCCGTTAGCTCCAACCTATGAGGGGCAGGGAGACCGAAGGAGTGATCTTGTTCATTGGAGCGAAAACATGAATTCTCGCAAACGTGAAGCCAGAGTCGCTGGCCTACTGTATCTGCTGATGGGAGTGACCTCCGCTCTCGAAATGAGCACCCCTTCGGTCTTCATCGTACGTGGCGATGCCGGAGCGACCGTTGCCAAGATCGCGGCTTCTCAACTGACGTACCGGCTCTACCTCATCAGCGGCCTGGCCTCGCAGATCCTCTTCGTCTTCCTGGTGCTGGCTCTGTATCACTTGCTCAAGGGAGTGAGCAACAAACACGCTTCACTGATGGTGGCACTGGTTCTGGTTCAAGTTCCGATGGCATTCGCCAATACGCTCTGCGGATACGCTCCCCTCGTAATGTTGAATGGGGCCGATTACTGGTCGGCA
>JAQBHL010000021.1:0-3757 GCA_032127745.1 Acidobacteriota bacterium | reverse complement strand
CATCCACTTCCGGCCGCACACCAGCCTCGGCGGCACCCCGGCCCAGGCCTTCTATGGCGCAAAGCCAATGGCGACGACCGCGCCGCCCCGGGGTCTGGAAGGTGAACTCGTTCAGCCCTCTCCCATCGACATCGAGTTCGTGGGCATAAGCAAAGAACTGCCCTTCCTCCGCCGCAACAACTAGCCCGGAGCCCGAACAAGAGCCGCGCCATTCCCGAGCCGGAGGTGTCTTCTCTCCTCGGAAACCGACATCAGCTGCTGGTCCCTCACTCAGATTCTCCCGGAAATCGACGCCCGTTTCGGCCTGCTTTCATGCCCTTCTGCTCGCCTCAGATTCCATTTCCGTAGTTCCGCGCTCGGTTGCATCGCTACATCCCTCCGACAACCCCATTCTCATCGTGTGGGTGGGTACCGGTCATGGGATTCAACAATCCCATGGCCGCTCTACCGGGTCACTGTCCGCTCGGATTGCGCCTAACGTACGCCGCACGCTCGGCAGCGGACTTTCGTACCTCGGGATCAGGGTCCGAGGCGGCCAACTTCATCAGCAGGTCGACATCGTTGGTTCCTCTGATGGCGTAGAGCCTCACATCCGTGTATTGGGAGGACAGAAGTTGCACCAAGACGGCTTGGTTTCGCGTGCCGGCCAAATTCCCTCGCACCGTTCGATCGGGATCGCTCATTGCAAGCTTGACACGGACCGGGTCTTCAGCCGGAAGGCGCCGTACAGCCGTCAAACGAACCGCAGGAGCCGCGTCCGCCTCGGCAACTTTCCTCACGATATCCAGACTCAGCAGGTACTGAACGGCCCGCCCGCGCACCGACTGGTCCACACCGGTGAAGGCCAATGTCTCAAAGACGTTCCGGAATCTCTCCTTCCCGTCGCCCTGGGCCAACTCGTTCAGAATGCCCTTCAGCGGAAGCGCGAATCCGGGATCAAGAGCGAGATCCGCCAGCTTCTCCCGCGACAGCTTGGTGAACGCCCAGTGCATGGTCTCAGACTGAGTCGCGTACTTCAGGATCTCGATGAGTTTCTCCTGAGCCAGGACCTGCTCGGCCGCCACCGCCTCAACCGAGTGGTCCTTCTGCCAGACCCGGTATGTCAAGTCGGGATCCTTCAGCTTCTTCAAGCTGATGGCGCGGACCTCGCTGAACCGGTGGTGCTCAGCCCAGCGCACCAAGAAATCACGTGCCTCCACTCGCTCAGCCGCTGCCACCACAACGGCCTTGTCGGCATCCTCGTCTACGGCTGTGATAAGGACGCTTGGGTTGTCGACACGCTTCGCGGCAACTAGTCGAACGGCCGCGCTGCTATCCATCTTCAGGACGCGCGCGAGCAACTCCTGGTCAGTCGAGCGCCTGGCCGCGGCCACGCGGACATAATCTACGGGGTCCTTGCGAAGCGCCTCATTGACTGCGTCCATGTTCCCCGTACGTGCGACGCCATAGCTCCGTGCGATCGGTGGCGTCGACGAGCCCCCCAATGCCCATTCCTGGAGCAGAGGGTCGGTGGCGTTCTCGGCGACTCTGCCGACAACCAGTTCGTTGGGATGCGTTTCGACGATCTTTTTGACGAGCGTCTGATCCTTCAGCAAGGCGCACTCAGAGCGACAATACCCTTTGAGCGAATACTTCCAAATGTAGTCGGCAACGAGCTGCTGGTCGGCGGCAACCCTCACCAGCGCCTTCTGTTGCGGATCCCGGTGGTCGAATTCAGGCGTCTTCTCCATCGCAATCTTCTTGAAGACATCTGGTCGGCTCTCGATCCGATCCAGAAGGATGGATCGAGTGCGGGGATTCTCCTTTGGGTCAAGGGCGGCTTCGATAAGGACCCTCTGATCGGTAGTCCGCTCTAGCGCTGCTGCGCGCACGATCTCGTCCTTGTCTTTCCGGGCGATTCTCGCGAGCAAGGCCCGGTTCTCGATTCGACGCACAGCTGCAGAGCGCTCGAGCGGTTCAGGGGCCCGAGTCGCAATCCCTTCAAGCGTCGGTTGGTCTTGGACACGTTCAATAGCCGCCATCCGAACGGCCACGTTCGAGTGGTTTTGCGCCAGCCACCTCAGCGTCTGCTGACCTAACTTCTCGACAACCGCATACCATGGCCAGGCGTACTTGGCAGTTGCGAGCGTAGGCTGCAGGCCAACAGTTCGAATCTCAACCTCCGCGCAGGCTCCTGGGACTCCTTGGTCGCAAAGGCGTGCCCACTCCTTCACACTTTTGCCTGGGATCGTTAGCGGCTTCGCTTCGGGCTCCTGATTCGGAGCACCCAGAACAACAGCCAGTATGAGGGAAAGGACCGGTACCATAGCAGTTCGTTATATCACTCTTGAGACGGGGGTCTCACCACTTTGAAGAACCCCTCGATGCTCAGAGCTTCGCGAGGATCATTCAGCCGCGATCCTGTGCCAATCAGTTGACGAACGCCCTCGAGGAGGGTGTCCTTCGCCGCATCCTTGTCGGAGGCCCCGGGATATGAAAAGACAAGCGGTACACGCCCATCCTGCACCGTGAGCGAACCGTGGGTCGACCTGAGCGGCTCCGGGTCAAAGAGGTAGCCGGCAGTCAGGTTCGCAATCAAGACTATGTCTCCCGTGTTTTCCGAGATCCACTCACCGATGCGTCTAGCGGGGTCAAGGTAGCCATCCAGCGCATCGAGGGTAGAAACTTCATCAAGATCTTCCTGGAGATCGGCGGTACTTGCCGGCGAGTATGTCGATGGCACGACCATGTAGCGGCTCCCTTCGAACCCGCCACCCGGACCAGGAATCCGCACCAGGATCTGGAGGAATGGAGATGTGATGTTACCGGTGCCCAAATTCCGGACAATGTTGTCCACAAGGGGTTTTAGGCTCGCAAGGCTTGGTGCGGTGGCCCAGCGCCGCTGCTTCTCCTGGAGACTGCCGGCGACGGGGCCGAGATTGCCTGCCACGTAGATGTGGGCTATGCCACCTTCCGGCTGGAAGACAACGCCGAAATCCTCCTTCAGATTGGATGCAGCTGTGTAGCTCGGCCCCGAGGCGCCGTCTAGGATGTCCTTCCAGGTCTTCCCCTGGAGATCAACGCCGTCTCCGTTCTCCGTGAGAGTCATGAATCGGCCCACCGGGTTCATGTGGATATGGCCGTGATCTGCCACCAGAGCGAAGGCCGCCGTGCCCCGTGAGCGCTTTGTCGCGTCAGCAGCAAAACTTTCAATCTTTGAAGACAGCACATCTCTCACATAGGCCGTCGTGGTCTCGTTAGTTCCGACCGATCGCTGGTGTAGCCGCGAGTCCAACCCACCGAAGTAGACCGTCATCATGTCGTCGTTGCGCCGGAGTCGAGCAGCCGCCTTCCGCGCTGCCGCCGAATCGACAGCCTCCTCTTGCCAGCGCGCAAGACCCGGAATGAGCTTCCCGGCCGCGATGCGCGCGATTCCGCGAAGCCCAATCGCCTGCGCATTGGCCGGTACGAACTGCGCGTTCCGCCACGCAACATCCCGGTTTCCTTGCCCAAGACCAGCCTGCTGGAAGATTACTGCTGGTTTCAGCCCGGCATCCCGCAAGTAGTCATAAGAAAACTTCACCTGGAACGCGCCGGTGTAGGGCGCATCCGACCCGTCACCGAAGTCACCCGGGTATTTGAGATGGGCTAGCCCTGTGCAACCAAGGCACTGATCGAGCCGGCCATACTGTGGAACACCACCCTCGCGGAACGACCGGCGATTCAGGAAGTGATTGGACGGGACACCGTGCTGGCTCGGCGTGGCACCGGAGAACAC
>JAQBHL010000020.1:0-21107 GCA_032127745.1 Acidobacteriota bacterium | reverse complement strand
CCCCCCACAGACTCCACCCCCCACAGACTCAACCCCCCCAGACTCAACCCGACGAGAAACCGAGGAGGAGCCTTTGGCCGCTGATTTCTGTTGGACGCCTCCCGTAGTGATTCTCGCCCTCGGTGCGGTGGCCGGGGCGGTTCTGGTCGCCCGCGGCAGGAGACCGTCCGCCAAGGCGCTGGACGCCTCGACCAAGGATTCCGCTCACGCGGCCGACCTCCAGCGGGATTACGACGCTCTGATCCGGCGGCTTGCCGAAGGCGGCACGCCGGAGGAGAGGGTCTCCCTGGAACTCGAAGCGGCGAAGGTGCTGAGGAAGATGGAGACGGGCGCTGCAGCGCCCAGATCGGAAGCCGCCGAATCCACGCCCCGGCACACCCAGCCCGCGGAGGCCCCGCGCCCCACGTCCGCGCTTGCCGGCTTCCTTTACGGCGCTCTCACCGTGGCCGCACTCGGGAGTCTTATCTTCTTCGCCTCTCAAGGCGCTACGCAGCGGTCGGAGGGCGGGTCGCCCACCGGCGGAAACGCGATGGGATCGGCGGCGAGTGCCGAACCAGGGGGACCGAGCGATGCCGAGATCGCGGCCCTGGAGGAGGCGGTGCAAAAAGCGCCTCGGGACATCGGCATGCGAATCGAGTTGACCCGGGCCTATGTACAGCGTCGGGACCTCATGAAAGTCTTTGATGTGACCAAGGCGGTCCTTGAGATCGAGCCCGGCAACGCGCAGGCCCTGACCTACCAGGGCCTGGTTCGGGTGGCCATGGGTCAGGCGGACCAGGCCGAGACGATGCTCGTCGAAGCCATCCGCACGGATCCAGGGATCGAGGACGCGTATATCCATCTGGCCCTGGCCCGCCTCCAGCTCGGGAACCGGAAGGGTGCGGAAGAGGCCATTCAGGCCGGCCAGCGACAGTTCCCCGAGGACAAAGAGCTGCTCGCGAATGTCTTTGCGCAGATCACAAGCGAGGCCGCCAGCGAGACCGGGCCAGGCGCCGCGCCGGTAGAGCATCCGGAGATCGGGGCGGCCCCCGCGGCGGCCCCCGCCAGCGCGAGTTCGGCCCCGGGAATGGTGGTGGTCGTGGACCTTCCCCGGGGCGTCACCGTTCCCGAGGGCTCGCTACTGTACGTAATCGTGCGGGAAGCAGGCTTCGATTCCGGTACTCCCATTGCGGTGAAGCGAGTTCCCGCGGTGAACTTCCCGATCACGGTCACAATTTCCGAGCAGGATTCCATGGCCGGCGAATCACTCCCCGGCCTCGTCCGCATCGACGCCCGGATCGACTCGGACGGCGATGCTCTCAGCAAGGATCCGCGTGATCCGGCAGCGAGCGAGGACAATGTGCGGCCGGGAGGCGGTCAGACCCTTCTCGTCCTCACGCCGGGAGGGAAGTGACCGGTTCGTTCCCGAAGGGCGGCCCCGAAGTCCGGCTGTCTTCTCTTCGAGTATCGGGATCGATGCGGGCGCGCCGCACGCCTCCGCCAATCCGATCAACCCGAGCGCCCGCGCCACCGCCTTCCTGAGGCACTGCGTTCTCGGGAATCGGGTTTTCGCACCGTCCGACTTGCCGCAAAAAGAAAGGCGAGGAGGCTTGAAAAGCCCTCCTCGCCCTGGCCGCCCTTCAGCGAAGGGCTGGGCCGTGGTCAGCGCCTAGAAGGAGATCTTGGCCCCGATCTGCAGGCTGCGCGCGTCGTAGGTGGCGGTGGCGCAGGGCGTGATCGCGGGAGACCCGCACCGGATGATCGTGGTCGGAATCGCGGTGGTCGGATTGCCGAGGGCGTCCGTGCCCACTACCCGGTTGACCCCGGAGATATTGGCCTTGTTCAGCAGGTTCTTGGCCTCCCCGAAGATCTCCAGGCGTCGCTTGCCAAAGGGAATGAAACGCACGTACCGGGCGTCCACGTTGATCACCTTGCCCAGACGCCCGGTGTTTCGGCCGATGCCGAGGGGCCGGTCGTTCGAGGTATTGAGGTCACCGTTCAAATCCCGGTTGGTGCGGATGTTGAAAGGCAAACCGCTGTTGGCCTGGATGATGATCCCGAGCTGATTGTTGTTCACGATCGGAGCCAGGGAGCCTTCGATCTTCGGCTGCAGGAGCGTCGAAAGAGCAAAGGTGTGGGTCTGGTTGAACGGCGCCAGGCCCTTCTCACGATCCAGATTCGAGGGATCCGAAACCCGGTCGTCCCCCGTGGCCAGGACGTAGGACGGAAACGGCGCGTTGTCTTCGCTCTTGGCCAGCGTGTAATTCGCCTGCATCTGCCAGCCATGGCGCATCCTCTTGTTCATGGTCACGGTCAAGGCGTTGTAGGTGCCTTCGCCGATGGACTGAACCACGTCGACGGAGTTGAAGGTGCTGTTCGGCCGGGTGGATGAGTAGATCGGCCTCCCGTCCCCCAGGGTGGCGGCGGTCGCGGTGATGTTGGTGTCGATCACCACCGGCATGTTGCGGCCCATGGAATTGATGTAGCCAAGGCTTACGGACAGGTCGTCGCTGAGCGCGCGTTCGATCTGCACGTTCGACAGCAGCGCCCACTGGGTGCTGAAATCGGCGGCGATGGCGACCACACTCTGCTTTCCCGCCGAAGCGGTCGAGATCGAGTTAGGAAACGCCGGAGCGCCCGTAACCGTGGGCGTGCCCGTGAACGAAAAGGATTTGGGGTCGCCGTTTCGGAGGATGGCGTCCTCATAGGTGTTTAATTGCGGGGTCTCGTACATGATGCCCGAGGAGGCGCGCAGCACCGTCTTGTTCTCGGCGTCGAGGGCCCAGGAGAAGCCAGCCCGGAAGGCAAAATTGTTCTTGTCGTCCTTGAATGAAGCTGACAGCGGGTTTGCGGCAAAGGCGCGTGAATCGGGGACGTCGAAGAGGTCATAGCGAACTCCGTAGAGCAGCTTGAACCGCGACGACAGCCAGACATCGTCCTGCGCGAAAACGCCGATGAATTTGCTGTTGTAGGTGGTGGCCGGGTCGCCCAGATCCTGGGTGTAGGACGAATAGCCGAACGGGTTGGCGCCGCTCCTCGCCGCGTTGTAGGCAGCCACGGAGGTGAAGGTGTAGAGGGCGCGCTGCGCCTGCACCCGCTCATCGGCGATGTTCTGGAAGTCAATGCCCACCTTCATGCTGTGCTTGCCCACCGTCCAGGAGAAGTTGTTGACGATCTGGAAGATGCTCGTCTTGAACACGAAACCGGCGTCGGAGTTTGAAGCGATCGGCGGGCCGAAGGTGATGGCCTCGGACCCGGTGATATTGATCGCCGGACCGGTCAGCCCGCCGACGCTGGCCGTGCGCGACTGATCGCGCTTGGCGTACTGGATCCGGAGCTCGTTCAAGCGCGTTCCGCCGAGCTGGGAAATCAGCTGCACCGCCGCGGTGTTCATCTTGTCGTTGAAGTCCGTGGCGCGCTCGATGGTGTTCGCGCCGCCGCCGCTGTTGAAGGGGGAGTCGTTCTTGAACCAGAACTCACGAATCGAGAGCTTGTTCGAGGCGTTGATCTGGTGGTCGATCTTGGCGATGGCGAAGTGAACCTTCTGCTTGGCCGGAATGACGCCGTCGCCGGTCGCCGCCGCGGGCAGGCCGACCAAAGGGGCGCTGGTGATTGCCGACTGTTGAATAACCCGGTCCGCGGACAGATCCCGATCCACGAACTCATAGCCCACGTAGAAATGGGTCTTGTCCTTCCTGATCGGACCGCCCAGGGTGAACGTGGTGTTGTTCACGTGAGTGTCCGGCTTTCCGGTTCCGGTGAAGTAGAAGGGCGTGCTCGAGAAGTCCTTGCGACGAAGCCGGAAGCTCACGGCCCCGGAAAACGCGTTCGAGCCCGAGGGCGTGATCGCGTTGTAGACCATGCCCGTGGTCTGGCCGAACTCCGGAGCGAAGCCGCTGGTCACCACCTTGACCTCCTTCACCACGATCTCGGAAACAGGAAGAAGGCGCAGGCCGGCCCGGTCCTTCTCGGTGTTGGTGTTGCCGTCGATCTGGTAGTTCACGTGCATCTGCGAGCCGTTCCCGTTGATGCGGGCGGCCCCGAACTCGTTGTTCTCATAGCCGGTCACGTTCGGCTGCATGAAAGCGAAGTTGTACGGATTCCTGGAGACCAGGGGCAGGTTCTTGATTTCCTCCTCGGAGATGGTCCGACCGATGTCGATCTTCCCGGGGCTCGCGATCGGAGCTTCGCCGGTGACCGTAACCGTCTCGGTGAGGACACCGGTCTCGAGGACCGCATTCACCACCACCGTGTCGCCGGCGGACAGAGAAAAGCCCGCGCGTTCGTAGGCCTTGAAACCCGATAGCTCAACCCGCACCTTGTAGACGCCCAGGGAAAGCAGGGGGGCCCGGTAGTTGCCCACCGCGTCGGTGACCACCGTCTTCATCTCGCCCGTGCTGGTGTTGGTGATGGTCACCGTCACCCCGGGGAGAACGCCGCCGCTTGAATCCTTCACGAAGCCTTCGACAAGACCGTTGCTGGCCTGGGACTGAGCGAAGGCGCTGGCGGAAACCAGCAGCACTGCGGCAGCCACGAGAAATCTGCGGAACATTTGTTTGGAACTCCTGAATATTGTGATGTGGTTCTGGGGGGAGACGTCGCCCGTCGGACACCTTTGCTCTCTTCCAGGGGTCTCCGTTGTTCTCGCATTGTAGTCCGCTGATGGCGGCGAGACCCAAACGGGATGGGGCGTCCGATCCAGCATCTCATCGGTCAGAGGGATAGTCCACCACTGAGGGTAGGTGTGGCCTTCCTGAGGTACGGGAATGGATTCGGGCAGAGGCCGGAAGGGTGGAGGCTCGGGAAGGGTCTCGCAGCTCGAAGTCGGCGGCCGGAACCGCTCCCGCGAGGCACGCAGGAGAAGACACACTCAGACCTGCGGACTAGGAGCGCTTGGGCATACCGGGAACGATGCCGTGCTCGGACTTCAGCCGATCGAGGGCGGCGATGCGAACCGGACGCCGGATGTCGTGGTCGGTGGGGTGATACCCGCGCCCCACCTCGGCGAGCTTCCCGCGGTGCATCAGATCCTCGCGGTCGATGATGAGTTCCGCCCGCGAAGTGCCCACTAGGTCGTTCTCCCGGCTCATGAGGATCGCCTCCTCGGGGCAGGCATCCACGCAGAAGCCACAGAAGACACAACGAAGGAGGTCGATCTCGAACCGGGTGGGGTACTTCTCGATCTTCTTCTCCGGACGCTCGCCCGATTCGATATAGATGCACTCCGCCGGACACACCGTCGCGCACATGAAGCAGGCCACGCATTTGGGAGTGCCATCTTCGCGCGCGGTCAGCAGATGGACGCCGCGGTAGCGCCCTGAGATGTTCCGCTTCTTCTCCGGATACTCGATGGTGGCTGAGCGGCCCTTCACGAAGAGGGTCTCCAGCATGTTGCGCAGAGTGATCCACATCCCATAGAGGATGGGATAGACGCCGGGACGGGTGTCGCGATTGACGGTGATGACGTTTGAGGCCATGGTCGGGGACTTCCTTAGGCGGTGGCCTGAGCCGGGGCGGGAGCGCCCAGGGCCCGGCCCAAAGGACCGAGGCTGCGATGGGTCAGATCGGCGTACGCCTTCGTTTCGACCGCCATCTCCACGAACACGTCGCCGGCGGTGGCGGCGTTCAGCGGCTTGCCGAGCCGGGCCAGGAGGTCGAGGGCGATCTCCCAGCGCGGCCGGGCGTCGCCCGGCGCTTCAAAGGCCCGCTTGAAGCGCTGCACGCGCTGATCGAAGTTGGTGAACGTGCCGTCCGTCTCCACCCACATCGCGGCGGGAATCACGGCCTGGGCGGCGGCCAGGTGGTCACCCTCGTGGGTGGCCATGGCGACCACATAGGCGACTTTCTTCGCCGCTTCGGCCACGCCCGGATCGAGGAGCATGGCGCCGTCCTGAAGGACGAGGACCTGAACCTTGCCGGCCTTGCAGTCGGCCAGGAGAGCGTCAACGCCCGTCACTCCCAGACCCAGATCGATCAGGCCCTGAGTGTTGGCATGACGATCCTCGCGCTGAAGAATCTGGTCCTTTCGGACCTTGACCTTGTCCTGGGGATTGCCGACGCGGAAATCCAGGCGACCGCCCACGCAAAGCGCCAGCTTCTTGAAGGTGAAGGCGTCTTCGTTGCTGGCCCGGGGCGAGGCCAGGAACGCGGAACCAGCACCCGCAGCCTGAAGCTTCGCGACCACCTCGCCGAGGAGTTCAGACGGAGCGGCCACCGCACCGCCGGCACGGTGAGCGGTGGTGACTCGGCCCGGGGCGATGGTCTTGTAGAGATCCCGGCCGGGATCGCAGAGCCAGGACTTGTTGACCTCGACGTTCCGGCGGGGACGGATCCGATAGGCCTCGCCGTCGCGATGGTCCACCGTGATGTTGCAACCGGTGGAACAGCCCGGGCAGATCGAGTCGGTCTCCTTGAGGAACCATACCCGCATCTTGAACCGGAAGTCCTTGGAGAGGAGCGCGCCCACCGGGCACACGTCCACGAGGTTCCCCGCGTACTCGTGAGTGATGGGGCCGCCCTGATAGGTGGAGATCTGGGTGGAGCCTCCGCGATTCACGAACTCGAGCAGGTTGGTCCCGGTGACTTCCCGCTCGTAGCGGATGCAGCGGGAGCAGACCACGCAGCGCTCGGCGTCGAGCATGATGGGGCCGATGTCCACCACCTTGCGCTTGTTGATCTTGTCTTCGAGGATGGTGCGGGAATCATGGAGACCGTTCTCCATGTACTGGTCCTGGAGGTAGCACTCGCCGGCCTGATCGCAGACCGGGCAGTCGATCGGGTGGTTGACGAGGAGGAACTCCAGGGTGTTCTTCTGGGCCTCCTTCGCCTTCTCGCTCGTGACCTGGGTCTTCACCACCATGCCTTCGCTGACCGGGGTCCCGCAGGCGATCTGAAGTTTGGGAAACTTCTCGATCTCGACCAGGCACATGCGGCAGTTGCCGTCCACGGGCAGATCATCGTGGTAGCAGAAGCGCGGCACCCGAACCCCCGCCTGCTCGGCCGCCTGAATGACGGAGGTGCCGGGAGCGACTTCGATTTCCTTACCGTCGATGGTGCACTTGGGCATGTTCCTTACCGATCGATGCGAAGGCGAGGGGGTCCAGAAGGGAGGTTCGCGGGCCGAAGGTCGCTGTTCATCGGTCCAGTTCTCCAGCGATCACGTTCAGGCCGCCGATCATGGCGACGGCATCCGCGATCATGGTTCCCTTGATCATCTGCGGATAGGCCTGGTAGATGTTGAAGCAGGGCGGGCGGACCTTCACCCGGGCCGGATGCTTCTTGCCGTCGCTCACGATGTAGTAGCCGAGCTCGCCATTGGCGCCCTCGACATAGCCGTAGACCTCGCCGGGCGGAGCCACAATGCCGTCGTACACCAGCTTGAAGTGGTTCATCAGTGATTCGATGTCCGAATACACCTCGGACTTCGGGGGCAGGGCCACTTTGCGGTCGTCGGTGATGAAAGGTCCCGCGGGCAGTTTCGAGAGCGCCTGTTCGATGATGCGCGCGCTCTGCTTGATCTCTTCCACCCGCACCAGATACCGGTCGTAGCAGTCGCCCACCGTTCCCACCGGCACGTCGAAGTCGTACTGGTCGTAACCCGAATAGGGGTGATCCTTCCGGATGTCGTAGCCGATGCCGGAGCCGCGGAGACAGGGGCCCACCCATCCGTAGGAAAGCGCGTCGTCCTTCGAAACGGCGCCGATATCCTTGAACCGCCGGGCGAAGATGATGTTTCGGGTCAGCAGTTTCTCCAGCTGGTCCGTGACCTCCCTGATCCATCCGATGGTGTGGCGGCAGCGGGCCTCGAAATCGTCGGGTACATCCTGGGCCAGGCCGCCGATGCGAACGTAAGAGACGGTGAGGCGGGCGCCGCAGACCGAGTCAAGCAGGTCGTAGATTTCTTCACGCGCTCGGAAGACCACGAAGAAAGGGGTGATCGCGCCAAGGTCGACCACGTTGGTGCTGACACAGACGAGGTGATCCATGATCCGGGAGAACTCGGACAGGATCACGCGAATCGCTTCAGCCCGCGGGGGGGCGGCGACCCCGAGGAGCTTCTCCACGGCCAGGGCCCAGCCATGCCCGTTGATGAAGGCGGAGCAGTAGTTCAGGCGATCGGTGTAGGGAATGATCTGCCAGTAGGTCCGCTCTTCGGCCATCTTCTCAAAGTTGCGGTGCAGGTAGCCAATCTCGGCCTCGGCGTCCTTGATGGTCTCGCCATCCAGCAGCGCTTGAACGCGGAAACATCCGTGCATGGCCGGATGGGAAGGGCCGATATTGAGGACGAGATGCTCGGAGCCCTTGGGAACGGTCAACAACCACTCTTTCGCCTTCTTGTTGACGAACCGTTTGCCGGTCGCGAAGTCCTTCCGCATCGGATGGCCCACGAAGTCGTCGTGGGTCAGGATGCGGATCAGGTTCGGATGGCCGGTGAAGATGAGACCGTACAGATCCCAGGCCTCGCGCTCAAACCAGTTGGCGCCCTTGTAAACATCGGTGAGCGTGTCACAAACCGGGTTCTTCTCTGGAAGGGCGGTCTTGAGCCGGATGTGATGCTTCTTGGTGATCGAGTAGAGATGCAGCGCGACCTCGAAACGATCCGGGCGCGACTCATCGTTGAGATAGTCGACGCCACAGAGGTCGAGAAAGAGCTTGTAGTCGAGCTCGGGATGATCGCGCAGGATTCGAGCCGCTTCCTTCCAGACCGACCGATCGACGGTGATGGCGAGATCGCCCCGATAGTCGGTGACCCGAAGGACTTTTTCCCCGAACTTCTCGGCGAGGATTCGATACGCGGGTCTGGCCAGCGCCGCTTCGCGCTCCATGGCCATCATGGCGGAGGGGGTCAGCCCCGGGGCGGTGAGGCTAGGCATGATGGGAATCGTTTCCCGGCTCATCGCGCTCTTCGGTCAGCTTGAAATGGATGCGGCCCCGCGGCTCGAGCCCCGCGGCCGACCGCTCGGCGTCATCGTGAGCCCAGGCCTCTTTCCGTTCGCGACGGTCGTTCATGCCCTCGGCGCGCGCTCCTACCCGATGTTCGCCCTGGGGACGCTTCGCCTGCTCGCCGCTCTTGATGCGCTCCTGGATCTTCATCAGGGCGGCCAGGAGGGACTCCGGGGTGGGCGGGCAGCCCGGCACATACACATCCACCGGGATGATCTCGTCGATGCCCTGCATGGTGTGATAGCTGCGGTAGAAGCCTCCGGTGGAAGCGCAGACCCCCATCGACACCACCCACTTGGGCTCGGGCATCTGGTCGTAGATCGTCTTCAGAATGGGGCCCATCTTGTCCACGATGGTCCCGGCTACGAGAAGAAGATCGGCCTGGCGGGGCGAGAACCGCAGCACCTCGGAACCGAACCGGGCCACGTCGTAGTGGGATCCGGTAAAGGCCATGAATTCAATCGCGCAGCAGGCGGTTCCAAAGGGAAAGGGCCAGATCGACGACTTACGACCCCAGTTCACGACCGCGTCTACGGTGGTCGTGATGATGTTGCCGCCCTCGTGCACGCTCTTGAAGTGCGTGGGATCAACGTATTTGCCCGTGATGATGTCGAGCAGGCCCATTTCGTGTCCTTAAAGATTCTTCTGCTTGGTGGCTCGATGCGCCTCAGGCCGACACCCGGCCTTCCTGATACAAGGAGCGGCGAATGATAAACCAGTCAGAGGGTCGCCTACGCCTCCTGGCGGTTCCACCTCGAAAGGCGAGGGTTTCCGGAGAGCCGGGGGTGGTCGCCGCCTAGGTGAGCGCCCTAAGCGCGGCGCCCAGTCTCTCGAGGCCTGAGTCGATCTGTGCCTCGCTCACCGAACCGACGCTGAGGCGCATCCAGCCGGTGTCTCCGGGCACGCCGAAAGCCTCGAAAGGAACGACTCCGAGCCCGGCGCCCTCGAGCAGAAAACGACGAACATCCTCGTTGTTCCTGATCTCCAGACCATTCGCCGCTTTCTTGCCGAAAGGATGCACCCGAGCGCTCACATAGATCGCTCCCATGGCTTCAATGCTGTCCACGGCGTGGCCAGAGGCCTTGAGCTTCTGAAAACCCATATGAAGGGCGTTGAGGCGCCGCTCGATCGCCGGCTTCATGACCGCGTGGTACGCGGTGATGGCTTGATCGTCGTCGAGCATGGCGGCGGAGCCGGTCTGCTCCGGCTTCGGGGCCCAGCCGCCCGTATGCATGAGCAGGGTGTTCATCTTGCTGATGACGTCCGTGGGCCCGAGGGCCCAGCCCACGCGCAGGCCGGTGGCGGCGAAGGCTTTCGACATGCCGTCGATGAAGATCGTGTACTTCGCCATCTCGGGAAGGAGGGCGCACGGGGTGACATGCTCGACCCCGAACGACAGCATCCAATAGATGTGGTCGTAGGCCAGATAGATCGGTCGCTGGCCGCGCTTCTCCCGCCCCTCGTTCTCCCGAACCATGGTCTCCGACAGCTTCAAAATGGCGGCCCTGGGCGTCACCGTACCGGTCGGGTTGAGGGGCGTATTGACGACGAGCAGACTGGACTTTTTGATCGCTTCGTCCAGCGCTCCCGAGCGGGGCTGGAAGGCATGGTCAGGAGCGCAGATCGCGGCATCGCCGCTGGCCCTCAGGATTTCCGCGTAAAAGGGGTAGTTCCAGCAGGGCGCCGGAAAGGTCACGGTGTCGCCCGGTTCGACCACGACCCGGAAGAGGGCGTAGATCAGAGGACGCGCACCCGCCGCAATGAGCACCGAATCGAGCGGGTAGTCGAGACCAAGGTGCCGCGCGTAAAGCCGCCGAACCGATTCACGAAGGGCGGGGATTCCCGCGGAAGGCGGGTAGTTGGTGGCCCCGGCATCCAGAGCCGCCTTCGTGGCGTCGCGAAGCTTCTCGGGGATCGGAAAGTACTTCGGATCGAAGTCGCCCACGGTAAGGTCGCAAACGTCCCGGCCCGCGGCCTGCATGGCCCGGATCTCAGCCGCCACCTTGAGAATGGTCGAGGGCTGAAGTTTGTCGGCGAGGCTCGCGAGCCGCCGACCTCCCGCAGGAATGCGGACAACCGACTCAAGGCTCGAGGTCGCGAGGGTTTGGGACATGGACATGGACCTGGATATTACGTCGGGTACGAGCCCGAGTGCAGGCTCACTGGTCATGCGGTTTACCAGGGTGAACCATAGTCCTTCCGGATTTCGCATGCGCTCGACCGGGGCCAGGCCTCACCGCGAAGGATCGGAGGGCGCGGCGCCGGCCCAGGCCGGGCATGATGCATCGCGAACCGCCTCATAGAGCCGGTCGCTTCGGTATACCCCGAGCTCCTTGAAGCAGTGGCTCTCGGCGAATCGGTCGATGAGAGGGGCCAGCCCCCCCCGCCTGCCCGCGGGCAGGATCAGATAACGCATTGACGTTTCATTCAGGAGAATGCCCGCCGCTTTCGATTCATCGATCGGCTGATACGAGTCGGTCAGCCAGTGATTCTGAGTCGTGGTCTCGATGCGGTTGGTCAGGGCGGGAATGAACGCTCCTCCGCCGTTCACGGTTTCGAAGCCGCGGCGCGCCGCCCAGATCAGGGGTGACGCCTCATAGGGCGGGACGTCGAGAATGGGACCGGGCGGGAGTTTGAGCACCGCCTCATAGACCGGGGGAACCCCTGGGGCCACATCGAAGAAGTCGTTTGGCGGAGGCAGGGTTTCCACGATTCCGATTCCCAGGAGCGCAAAGCCGAGGGAGGCTCTCGATTTGGCCAGGCGGGCCAGGCCACAGGCCGCCATCACCGAAAGCAACATCAAGCCCACGGCGGCGAGGGTCACCGGATGCCGCATGCTGGAAAAGGGCGGGACCAGGGCCAGAAGCCGGTAGAGCCCCCCGGGTTCGCCGATGCCGAGCCAGAAGAGAAGCACGAAGCAGAGCCCGAGCGTCTTCTCCAACCGACCTCCTCGCCATAAGGAGAAGGCGGCCAGGCCAAAGACGGCCAGGCCCGGGAACAGCGGCTCTCCCAGAGCCGGGTTCCAAAGCCGGTGCAGCAGGGTGCGTGATCCGACATCCCGAAGCGTCCAGGAGCCTTTCGCCAGTTCGCGACTTGTGCGCACCAGGCTTTCCTCGGCGTGGAGCGATGCGTAGGCCAGCAGATAGGGGGAGAGAAGGATGAGAGCCAGCAAGGCGGCGAGCCCGCCCCACTTGAGTCCCTTGATCGAGGGATTGCGGGCGAAGAAGACCACCGCGATGATGCAGGCGGCGACTGCGTAGTAGCCCGATGAAGAGGCGACGAGAGCGAAGGACAGTCCGGTCAGAACACAAGAACCAGACGAGCCGGAGACCAGAAGCCGGTCCAGAGCCAGGAGAAAAACAGGCAACCAGCCTACGGAGAGAAGGTTCAGGTGAACGTCGTGGAGGGACTGATGAGACCCAAGCACGGCGGTGACGCCCGCGAAGAGGCCGGCCACCACGGACTCCGTCCACGACCGGGCCAGGAGGCAGAAAGCCCAGCCTGAGAAAGCCAGGGCCAGCCAGGTGGCCAGGTTGAACCTCACCAGAGGCTCTTCAACGAAAGGTGCGATGGGCGCCAGCAGGACCACGGTCCCAATCGAGAGATCGCTGCGCAGGACGGCATTCTTCGCGGGGTGGAACATCCTCCCCTCAAAACGATCCGCGGACAGGCCGTGGTCGAGGAGCCAGTTCAGAATGTAGAGGTGGTGGGGGGGGTCACTCCCCGCCGGAATGGCATCGGTGAGATGAAAAGGCAACGGTCGCAGGACAAAGCCCGAAGCCAGGACGAAAAAGGCGAAAAGTGCTGTTTCGCGGGCCAGGGACTTCACGACTTCTTCGCGGCGGCGCGGCGCGTGCTCTTGACTTCGAGCGCGTCCGCGCGCGGAAAACACAGCTTGCGGAAGTTGCACCGGCGGCAGATGCGGGGCCGGTCGATCCGCGGAAAGTCTTCGATCCGCGCGGTGTTGGCGTCGGGATCGGCCAACAGGGCGCGCATCGTCTTGGCGCTTCGGGTCACGAAGGCCCGGGCGTGGTCGAGCACGGGCTGGGTCACTTCCTTCCGGACATAGCGAGGCCAGAACAGGTAAGCAAGCTCGGTGGAGATCTCCGTCGCCGAGCGCACCCACCCTTGCTCGGCGGCATAGAGGGCATAGCCCGCGATCTGGAGATCGTTGAACTTTCCCGCGCTGCGGCCGGTCTTCCAGTCGACGATCCTGACCCGGTCGCGCTCATCGCGAAAGGCCAGATCCATGCGGAGAAAAACCGGGACGTCGTCGACGTGAAACGACACCAGTTCCTCCATCGAGAGCCAGGCTGATCTCTTGACCCGGAAGGCCTCGCGCAGAAGTGACGATTTGAAGAAATGCCGCATCGATCGCATCACGATGCCCACCAGGATCTTCTTGTCCTCCTGCTCGATGGGCTGGGTGTACTCATGCTCGAACAGGCGGAAGCCGTTGATTCCACCCTCGCTTTCCTTCCACTCCGCGAGCATCCGGTGGTGAACCACCGACCGGATCAGAGCCTCCTGCACCGCGGGCTCCGGAATGGCGTCGTTCGTGCGGAGGAACTCCTCGATGGTCTCGTGCACCACCGAGCCGGCCCACAGGGCCAGAGCGGAGAGACGCTTGAGCCTTTGGACCTCGGGATCCTCGAGAATTCCGTAGTAGGAGTAGTAGTACTTGCGCGGACAGGTGGCAAAGGTGTCGTGACGCGAGGCCGACCAGGCGAAAGCACGAGCGTCGCGGACCCTCTCCTCTCCCTTCAGGGAGAAGGCGGGAACTTCAGGAGGGGCCGGACTCAAACCGCCACCTGCCGCCCGAGCGAGGTGAAAAGAACGAACCGACGCGACTGATGTGAGCCGGAGGCGAGGGCCAGGCCGCGCGCATAGCGCCGGAGCTGCGCGGCATGGTGAGCGGCCTGGGCCAGAACCTGACCCTCGGCGAGCGCCTCCGTCTTGTAGTCCACCACCACCCACCCCTTTTCGTCTTCGAAGGCCAGATCGCAGACTCCCTCGAGCAGACGATCTTCCTCAATGTAACTGATCGGGATCTCACGGAACACCCGGGCGGCTCGGGCGGCCTCGCGCATGATGGGGAGGGACAGGGCCGCTTCCGCCTGCGCCTCGGCGCGGGCCACCGCTTCTTTGGTGAGGGGAAAGGAGGGGGCGAGGGCGGGAGCAATCCGGCGCACCGATTCGGGCTTTGAGAAATCGGCGAGTTCGAGAAGCCGGTGAACAAAGGAGCCGAACACCCGGCCCACGAACTCCGGCGGTTCCACCGCGGGGGGCGACTCTCTCGCCGCATCCTCGCGGACCGGCACCGGAAGGGCGATGCTTTCGGAGGCGGCGGCGATCAGGGCGGCACGGCGGGCGGAAAAGCCGCTCAATCCCTCGGGCATCTCATCCGCCGGACCCTCGCTGAAACCGTCAGCCGGGTCGTCGGGAAGGACCACCGCACCCGCGTCGAGCTGTACGATATCCGGATCGGGGTTCGTGACTTCTTTCGCCACGTCGTGCCAGAAATCCCCCACCCGCTCCGTAGCCGGAGGGATGGGAACCACGAGCCAGTCGCGGGCGCGCGTGCACGCCACGTAGCGGAGGCGGTGGGTCTCTTCGCGCAGGCGGGCCTCCTCTTTAAGGGCCAGCACATCCCAGTCCGGAGGCTGGCAGTTCTTCACGAAACCGAGGGCGATTTTTCCCTCTTCTCGCAGCGGAACGGTGTCGACCCGAGGATGGAACCGGTCCATGCAATCGTAGAGGATCACCACTGGAGCCTCCAGACCCTTCGCCTTGTGAATGGTCATGATGCGGACGGTGTGCGGGTCTCCCGGGCGTGAGGAAGGAAGGTCCGGTTCGTCGCCCGCGCCGTCGAGGCGATTGGCCAGGAGCCGGTTGAAGCCGCGCAGGGTCAAGAGACCCAGGTCCCCGGCCTGCCGGGCCAGATGCACCACCTTTCTCAGGTTCGAGATGCGGGGCTGGGCGCGCGAGGTCGAACCGCGCTCCGCCGCATGGAGAGCGGCGAAGATCGAAGTCTCGTCGAATAGTTTCTCGATGAGTGCGGCCGGCTGCAGCCGGGTTCGGTCCTCGTGGAGACGCCCCAGGAGGGCCAGGGCCCGGCCCACGTCGTCGTTTGGGACTTCGGCCGGCAGGATGGAGAGATCGCGTCCGGCAAAACGCCATTCGGCGATGGCCCGGTCGGACACCCCGAAAAAGGTGGACCTCAGGGCGGCCACCAGACTGGTGGCATCCGAGGGGTCGTCGATGGCCCTCAGAACCGCGTGGGTCTCCACCACTTCCGAGCGCAGGAAGAAGGACCGCCCTCCGTCCACCACGAAGGGAACGGACGCGCGCTCGAGGGCCTGTTCGAGGGGTCGGATCTGGGTCAGCCTGCGGGCCAGGATCAGAACATCGCCGGCCCGGCTGGCCCGAGTCACATCTCCGTCCCGGACTTTGAGGGTACCGCTGCGAACCGCCGCGGCCACGAAACCCGCGATGGCGCTCGCCTCGGCTTCGAGCACCGAAGAATCCGCTTCGAGGGGAACGGCGAACTTCAGAGCCAGAAGGCTCGGCTCATCGGCGATCTGCGGACTGGCCAGGAGCGCCTCGTAGTCCGGTTGTCCGTACTGGCTCTTCTTGATGCTCGCGCTGAAGAAGCGATTCACGAATCTGAGAATGGCGGGGGTGGATCGGAAGTTCTGGGTGAGGGAGACCAGTTCGACGCCCGGCCTTTGGGTCGCGGCCTCGCAGGCGGCGGCGAAGATCGAGGCGTCGGCGCGTCGAAACCGGTAGATCGACTGCTTGGGATCTCCCACCACGACGTAGACGGCGGGGCCGATCGAGGGGCTTGAGGCCGCACCCTCGGAGAACCCGGCGAGGGTTTCGATGATCTCCACCTGAAGCGGATCGGTGTCCTGATACTCGTCCACGATGATGGCCCGGAACCTCCTTCGGAAATAGGACCGGAAGGACTCGTTCTGGCCCAGCGCGGCAGCGGCTTTCACCAGAAGGTCGACATAGTCCAGCACTCCCGCCTCGTTCTTGCGCCTTTCGTAGATGGCTTGAACGCCCTGGAGGGCCACGACCAGACCGCTATAGAAGGAAGCGTTCTTCTCCTTCTCCCACGAGGCGCCTCGCTCGGCGATCTCCAGGGTGATGGCGCGGCATTCGTCGAAAGCCTCGTCGGCCTTCCACATCCGCTTGTTGCCGAGGCCCTTGCGGACCTTGAGCGATCTGAGGGCGAGAATCAGATCCGCATCGTCGAGTTCGACGGTCTGCGCGATCTCCGCGGACAGCGACCTCACCGCGGCCACCAGGGTATCGGCCTCGGGCCGGCCCTGGGTGAGTTCGGCGGCTCGGGCGACCTTCGCCGCGAACCACTCGCGGACCGGCCGGGGGTCGATGTCCACCCTCCCGATGTGGGGGGCCAGATCGCGCTGAGACAGAAGCCGCCGCGCCAGTTTGCGCAGGGTCATGGGATCCCCGATGGGCGAGGTCTTCTCGAGCGGAATACGGGAAAGAATGACCGCCTCCAGCAGGTCATCCTGACCGGTGAGCCGATCCTGCAGCCATTCCTCCCAGGCCTCTTCGAAGATGAAGTCGGACAGCGCTTCGTCGGCCACCCGGAATCCCGGCGTCACTCCCGCTTCGAGGGGCCGCTCCTGGAGCATGGCGGTGCACAGGGCGTGGATGGTGGAGACCTGGGCGCGCTCGAGAGTGGCGAGACCCTCGCTCGCCCTGGCCACGATCGCGGGATCGCCCGCCGCGGAGCGGGCACATTCCAGGGCGTCGCGCAGGCGCAGCTTGAGGGTGGTGGCGGCGTTCTCGGTGAAGGTCACGGCCGCGATCTGGTCGAGTTTCAAGAAGCCGGTCAGCACGATGTGGACCATGCGATCGATGAGCAGGGTGGTCTTGCCCGTGCCCGCTCCGGCGGAAATGACAAAGCTCGTGCCGAGCTCGGAACGAACCCTTTCGCGAATCGTCTCGTCCTGGGGAATCAGGCCGCTCATGTGAACTGCTTGAGCTCCGCCACCTTGCGGGCCAGCGGATCGTGGATTCGCCGGCGGCGCTTGCGGCTCTCGAGAATCGGGGTCGGCCCGCACACCGAGGTGAAGTCGCAGAAGGTGCAGGCCGAGGGCTCCTGCATGAAGACCCCGTGACCTATGAGGTCCGCGATCCGCAGCAGGAGCGCGCGGAAGGTCGCGGAGGTGGCGTGGGCGGGGTTGAAGGCGACCTGTCGGCCCGCGTTCACGAAGTCGAGAAACGCCTCCACCACCTTCTCGCCCGGAAAGATCTCCTGGGCGGCCAGGATGTAGAAGGGAATCTGTAGCTGACGTCCGCCCTTGAAGAGCGAGGCGTCGTTGTCGCTCGGAGCCTTGCCGGTCTTGTAGTCCCTCAGCACCAGACCCCCGCCATCCGCGGCCTCGATCCGGTCGATCCGGTCGATCTGTCCGGAGATCTTGAGGACGCTGCCGTTGTCCAGAGAAATCTCCACGGGCAGATCTCGATGCGGTTCGTTGGTGTTCGATTGTCGATAGGGCATCCCGAACGACACCTCGAAATGGGCGGGCGTCGCCTTCCTGGTTCGATAGTTCTCGGCCTCCCGGGCCAGCCATTCGCTCAGCAGGCTCATGAACACCTTCTTCTCGGCGCGCCAGAGCAGAACCAGACGAGGCGGCGAACCCTCCACCCAGGCCTCCAGGCGCTCGTCTCCCAGGGCGAGAAGGCGGGAGCGCTCTTCATCGGTGTTCCGAATCGGCAGCAAGGCCTGATCCCGTCGTTCCCGGAGGAAGCGTTCGGCCACTTCGTGAAAGAGAGTGCCCTTTTCGAGGGGATCGAGCTTGCGGCGCTCCTCCGGCTCGATCGCGGGTTCGAGTTTCAGGACATAGCGAAGGAAATAGCGGAAGCCGCACTCGCCGAAGGCGGCGATGCGGCTGGCCGAGATCGGCTGGCCGCTTTTGATGGGATCGAGCCGGGAATGGCTGTCTTCGTCGGGACGACCCACCAGGCCGTCGAAGGGCGAAAGGCGCCTCGCCGATCGGCCGCGGGAGAGTTCGTGGGCGGCGCGCAGGAAGGGACGATCTGCCTCGAGCCACGACAGGGCCGACAGTCCGTGACGCGCCACCGCCTCGGTGTCGCGCTCGCCCAGATCGAGGCTGAGATCGGCGTCGACCCGGCCATCCTCGTCTTCGATCAACACCTTCTGAAGATCCTCTGCCGTGACCGCGACGCCCCTGGCGGCCTGAAGGGCCGCCATGAGGAAGAGCGAGGGCAGACGCTCGCGACCGGTCTGCTCGTCCGCCCGGGGGTAGGAGAGAACCAGCGAGAGTTCGGCCTGCCCCAGCGTTCTCGCGAACAGGCGTCGCGCCTGCGCCACTCGTGTCTTCGTGGTGGGCAGGGACACGAAAGCGGTGTCGGTGAATCCTTTCGGATCGGGGTCGAAAAGGCTGAGTTGGGCCGCCGCCTTTCGAGGGGGCGCGGCCTGGACTTCATCGCTCAAGGCCTGCCGCTCGGAATCGAGCAGGAAGGGATCGGGGCGGAACACACCGGGATAACCGCCCTCCACCAGGCCGAGCACGGCCATGAACTTGAAACGGCCCCCCGAGAGCGCCTCGGGCGAGCCCACATGCACGCCGACCCGCGAGTGCTCCTCCAGAGGGCGGCGCTTCCGATCGAACTGCGCTTCGATGACCGAGCCGACCTGGTCAAAGGAAACGGCCGGCGACAAGGTGGCGAGGGCGCTCAACTCCTCGAGAGTCTCGACCACCAGCGCGTGCTCCTCGGTCTCGATCTCGTTCGAGGGCCGGATCCAGTCGAGGGCAAGCGAGCGCAGTCGGGTCGACCATTGATCGAGAGGCAGCTTTTCCCGGGTGAAAGCCAGGGCCAGGTCCACTTTATCGACCAGGGTGCGGAGCGCGCGCGCCGCCTTGACTCTGCGAGCGCGCGAGGAGCGATGGAGATCGGAGACGGAATCGGCTGGGACCTTCGATTCCTCGGAAACGAAATGATCGAGGGCCTTGCGAAAACGGTCGAGGCCGGAGACCACCTTGAGTTCGCGGGTGATCTGGTCGAAGACCGAAGGGTGCGGGGGATCCGGATCGCCGGTCTTGTCGGCCAGGGGAATGGGGGCGAAGGTCAGGAACTCCAGCAGCGCGCCCCGATCGAAGTTGCGGGATCCAAGGAGGAGCAGAAAGGATCGGGCGATTCTCCCGGTGGCCAGGGGCAGGGAGGGGTGAAGCTTGAACGGTATCCTCGCGCGGGTGAAAAGGTCGACCAGGATGGGGGCATAGACGTCGGCCTGGGGTATGGCGACCGCCATCTCATCGAAGGGCGTGCCCTGGCCCGCGGCCTTCAGGACAAGTCGGGCGATGGAGCGGACCTCGCTCGCTTCGCCGGGGGCGGTCACCCAGGTGATAGGGGGGACGGGTCCACCGCCTGCAAATCCGGGGGGCTCAAACAGCCTTTCACTCAAGATGGCAATGGCCTCCCGAGTGGCCTCCACGATGGGCGCGAAGGCGGTGTCGGACCAGGACACGGTTTCAATATGGGCCTGGTCGGAGAGGGCGGAGAAGGATCCGGGAGTCCCGGAGTCGCGCTCGGCGATGCGGCGCGCTCCGAATCGGACGGCCAGCGACCTCAAAAACTCGAACTCATCCGCGCGGGGCTCGAGATCGGGGGAAAACAGAATCGTGGTTCCGATCAGGAACGGGGCCTCCGCGCTTTGTGCGGTCCCAAAAAGACGGGTGTTGTCGAAGAACTGCCCCTCGATTTCAGCGTGGTAACGCCCGTAGATGGCGGACACGGCGAGAAGTCGGGACCGGTCCTCCGGACTCCCGCTTCGCTCGGCCAGACGGCGAACCGCGAGTGGTTTGATCCCCGACGCCCTCAGATCGTCGAGGGTGCGGGCGAGGACCCGAGCCACCGGCGCTTCCGGCAGGCCGGCTTTGAGCAGTTCCGGATGCGCGGAGAGGAGTCGCGCGGAGAGGAGTGCTCCGTGGCCGCTTTCCCAGGCCATGAGGCCGGACGCGTGGGCTGTGGCCTCGGCCATCTGAGCGGCCAGATCCTGGGGCCGCAGGGCCGAGATCGCGGCCACGGCCCCCTGCTCCCGGGCCAGGCGACGCAGAAGAATCTGGCCCGCCGACACCGAAGGGACGAGAAGCAAAGTGGGTGTGAGCGCCATGCCGTGTGAGTCTTCGATGATACGGCCTGCGGGTTGCAGCGGGGTCCGAAGCGCCCCGACAGCGTGGGGCGTTTCCACCGGATCTCCTCCGCAAACGCCCATCGCGCCAACTCTCCGGAACCTTCGGAAGGGAACTCTCGTTAGCTCATTCAGACCACACGTCTTGATCAGAGGGAGTCGCGTCATGTCGAAGGGAAAGCGTCGTCCGGGCCGAAAGGGCTGGATCACCATCGTGGCCGTTCTAGCCGTCGCCGCGTTCGCCCTGTCCCGCAGGGGCGGGGTCGACGAGGACAAGGACGCGCAGAAAGATGCGCTGAAGACGGCCAAGGTCGAGACCGGCGACGTCCAGGTCCGGGTGAGTGAGGTCGGTTCGGTCGAGCCCCAGGTCAAGGTCGACGTGAAATCCGTGCTGTCGGGCAAAGTCGTGGCCTTGATGGTGCGGGAGGGCGACCAGGTTCGAAAGGGCCAGGTGATCGCCCAGGTCGAGCCCGACCCGTCCCAGGCGCGCGACCTGGCCCAGGTGAAAAACAGCGTGACCGAAACGGAAATCGCTCTGAACGAGGCCCGGGCCACGAACGATCGCAATGAGGGCCTCAAGCAGCAGGGGCTCCTCTCGCTTCAAGCCGCTCTGGAAATGGAAACACGATTCAAGAGCGCCCGGGCGCTGCACAACGCGGCGGTCGAGCGCTACAAGATCGTTCAGGAAAGCGGCGTGCCCATCAATCTGGTCAGCGGCTCGTCCACCCAAAGACTCAACGTCTCCGCCCCCATGGACGGGGTGATCATCCGGCGCTCGGTCGAGCTCGGCGACACCGTGACCTCCGGGGTGTCGAGCTTCAACGCGGGCACGATCATCGCGACCGTGGCTGATGTCGAGACCATGATCATCAAGGCGGGAATCAACGAAGTGGACATCGGCAAGGTCCGCCTCGGCCAGGAAGTGAAGATCACCCTCGACGCCTATCCCAAGGTTCGATTCGGCGGACGGATCGGAAGAATCGCTCCGGCC
>JAQBHL010000019.1:0-3152 GCA_032127745.1 Acidobacteriota bacterium | reverse complement strand
TTGCAGGGCGTCGAGCGAACGGCTGTGAACGACGGCGAGTGACATGTGTTGGGACGTGGAACGCCGCGAAAAGCCGCGACGGGCGCGTGCACTAAAGCGCCGGATTGTGCACGCTGCCGAATGCACGAGGCGAGCCGGGCCAAGTTGACCTTCGTGGTGGTGGGTGCTGGGCCCACGGGGGTAGAACTGGCCGGAGCGCTCAAGGAGATCGCGGCGCGCACCATCCCTCGCGACTTCCGCAACATCGACACCACCACCGCGCGCGTGATTCTGCTCGAGGGGGCCGGACGGGTGCTGCCCGGCATGGATGGCGCGTCTTCCGAACGGGCGCACCGAGATCTGGAGCGCCTCGGGGTCGAAGTGCGCACGGGGACTCGGGTCACCGACGTGACCGCGGTTGGCGTGTCCATCGGCGACGAGCAGTTGAGGGCAGGGAACGTCGTGTGGGCGGCCGGAGTCGCCGCATCACCCCTGGCGCGTACCCTGGGCGTCGCTCTCGACAACCGGGGCCGGATACCCGTGGGCCCGGATCTTTCTCTTGCCGATCATCCCGAGGTGTTCGTGGTGGGCGACCTGGCCCGCACCCGCGACGAGCGTTTCGCGGACGGCCTGCCCGGGGTGGCCCAGGCGGCGATCCAGGGCGGCCGGCACGTGGCCCGGGTCATCACCAAGGAAGTTCGCGATGGCGTTGCCTCCGCCGAACGCCCGGCCTTCCGCTACCGGGACCGGGGCAGCATGGCCACCATCGGCAAGCACCATGCGGTGGCCGAGATCGGTGGCCTTCGGTTCGGAGGCTGGTTCGCGTGGGTGTTGTGGGGACTGGTGCACATCATGTTTCTCGTGGGATTCCGCGCCAAAGTGGTGGTGATGTGGAACTGGCTCTGGAACTTCCTCTTCTACAGCAAGGGCGCCCGACTGATCACGGGTGGCCCGGCGCCACGGATCAAGAAGATGCGAAGTGACGACGGCGAAGGAGCGTAAGCGAAGCGAGCCGGTCTGCCAGTCAAGGGCCTGACAGGGTTCTCCATCTAACGACATAACCAAGAAAGAGGGAGAACGAAGATGTCCAAGAGCTTGAGACGGGTCGGAATTGACTGGGGGAGCGAATCCCACCAGGTGTGCCGGATAGACGGTGAGGAAGAACCGAAGCAGCGGAGCTTTCCGCATACGGGCGAGGGCTTAAGGGCCCTGGTTGATTTCGTGGCCGAGGGAGGGATGGATCCCGAGCAGATTGTCATTGCCATCGAGGTGAACCACGGTGCGGTAGTCGAGGCGTTGCTGACCATGGGGTTGCGGGTTTACTCGATCAATCCCAAGTCACTGGATCGACTTCGTCACCGGGCGCCTGTCGCCTTAGGACTTGGCTCTTCCAGTAGGGCGGAGTGCGGGACGGCGAGCGGTCGGGCACATCGGTCGGGTCGCCGACCGCAGCCAGATAGCGGGCCATGCTCACCGGGTTCTTCACCACGGCGAGTAGTTTCATCCGCCCCTGGCAACTGGGACAAGTGAGAAGCGCGGAGCCTGGCCTGTACATTGTTCCAAAGTCGTTTTCGGATGTGAGCACCAGAGCCTGGCAAAGCGCCGTATAGCGCCCCCCGAGGATATGCGCCGCGTCCGGATGTCGATAGGGAATCACGTCCAGCAGGAAGTTTGCGCCGCTAACCACGAGCGCCAGTACAGGCTCCGACAGGGTTCTCCATCCAACGACATAAACAGGAAACGGAGAATGAAATGACAAAACTCTTGAGACGGGTCGGTGTTGATTGGGGGAGCGAATCCCACCAAGTGTGCCGGATAGACGGTGAGGAAGAACCGAAGCAACGAGTCTTCCCGCATACGAGCGAGGGCTTGAATGCGCTGGTCGCGTTCGTCCCCCAAGGGGAGGCTTCGCGCTGGTCGAAGGAGAGATAACCCCTGAGCAGATGGCCATTGCCATTGAGGTCAATCACGGCGCGGTGGTCGAAGCACTCTTGGCTAACTAAGGCGTTGCCTGTTTACTCGATCAATCCGAAGTTGCTGGATCGATTGCGTGACCGGTTTTCTCCGGCCGGAGCCAAGGACGACCGGCGTGACGCCTTCGTCCTAGCCTCGTGCGTGGAGTCCGATGCTCATGCCTTCCGAAGGATCGAGCCAGGCAACGAAGAGAACAGTCGTTTGCAGGCGGCGACTCGACTTCGTGGGGATCTGAAGTCCGAATTTGGCGCGGACGCCAATCGACTTTGGAACGAGCTGCGGGGATATCGACCTGGACTTTTGACTCTATGCCCGGGGGCGGACGAGCCGTGGTTGTGGGCTGTGATCGAAAAGGCCCCGTCCCCGTCCGAGGGCGCGAAGCTTACGCGCCCCAGTATCGGCGAGGTCTTGAAGAAGCATCGCATCCGCCGTCTCACCGTCGAAGACGTGCGAACGGTCTTGCGCGGCGACGTTCTGTCTCTACGCTCGGTCTACATCGAATCGCACGTGGCACGGGTTTTGGTCTTGACCGCCAGGCTGAAGCTGGCGCAGTCCCAGATCGACAAGATCGAGAAGGAGATCAAGACCGCACTAGCGGAGAGGGTGAAGTCCGAGGAAAAAACCAAGCGCCGTGACCTGACGATCCTTCTTTCCTTGCCGGGATTTGGACCTTTGACGACGGCCACGGCGCTCGGAGAAAGCGGAGATGCTTTCGAACGTCGAGATTACAACGCCTTGCGAAGCCTGTGTGGCGCCGCCCCGATTACCAAGCAAAGCGGCGGATCGAGATACGTGGCCATGCGCCAGTTCTGTCAGCCGCGTTTACGAGTTGCATTGCACATTTCGGCCATGCAGGCGATCCGCATCGATCCCAAGTTCCATGATCTGTATGTCCGCGCTCGGGCGCGCGGACATACAGTTGGTCGCGCCCTCAGAAACATCGCTGACCGCCTGCTGTGCCTGGCCGTGCAGCTGCTCCGCAAGAACGAGCTCTATGACATCACGCTCCGCCAGCTTGCTCCTGAGGTCGCCGTCGCTTCTTGAACCCTGTGGAATAGTCAGTCGCATGGAAGGCTCGGCCTGTGGGAAACCGGGTCCGTTACCGGTTTTCCGTAGGCGGAGGAGCCTTCCATGCAGGCTACAAACAGGGCGTTGACGTAGATGGGCTAGCGGGGAGCAAAGGCCGGTTTGGGATGCCT
>JAQBHL010000018.1:0-2679 GCA_032127745.1 Acidobacteriota bacterium | reverse complement strand
ACTTGACCGCTATGCTCAAGCAAGCCGAAGGGTGGGTCGAACTTGGCGGGGCTGACGAACAGAAGCCCGCCAAAGAGGGTACGGTTGAGGCCTGGGGGCGGTCCCCGAACAACCCCATTGGCGGTTGGTACGGTCTGAAGAAAGGTCTTCGCGGGCGATTCGGCGTTTATATACCCCCCCTCATGGAAGCCTTGGGCCTTTGCGAGCTTGAGCACAATCCAAAGAACAACAGAATGAGGGCGAAGTAAGCAGCCTAAACCTTCCATCGAGTGGTCGTGCCCCAGCAAATCGAGTCACGCGGCTCATGTGGAAAATTATTTAAGATGTCGCCACCTAACCACAGGCTGAAGCTGACGGCTCACCTGGCGTAGATCCTGAGTGCCCGCAGCTTAGCCTGAGCGTTGGACGGGCAGAACGCCGGTTCAAGTCCTGTCACCCCGACCGTCGTTGGTCGACGAAGTGAGCGAGGTCGCCGGGGACCGGAGGGCGTGCCGCAGTTGGCGGATCTTGGCGGTGAATTCCTGAAACTGGCGCGATGATAGTGGGGACCGGAGCCGGCCCTCGACCTCCTCGGCGAAGGTGCGCCCCGCCGCGGCCAGCAACCGCCGCCCCGCCGGCGTCAGGTCGACGTACGACGACCGGCGATCCCTCGGATTCTCCCGCCGCCGACACCACCCGGCCGCCTCGATCCGATCGACGAGCTTGCTGGTCCCGCCCACGGTAATCGAAAGCGCGTCCGCGATTTCCTGAACCCGGCAGTCCGGCGTACGCGCGATCACCTGCATGGGCTCGAAGTAGTGAAGCTCTAGCCCGTGCTCCGATCTTAGGCGCGCAGTCACCGTGTTCCACAACTCGGTCTCGAACCGGATCAGGTCGCCAAACAGTGCAGCTGAATCCATGATGCCCATCTTGGCAACTTATATTCCATGGAATATATTACAACCCGTTGCATCGCATCAAACCAATTCCTGGAGGGTTTCCATGTCGAACGATTCCGAAGCAATTCACGGCCTGCTGGCCACATACGAGCGATCCCTGAACACGAGTAACGCGGATTTGGCCGCGTCGTGCTACACGGCCGACGGTATCTTCATGCCCACCACGCTGCCCACAGCTGCCGGCAAGGAACTTCGGACGGCCTACGCGAACATCTTCGCCGCAATCCGGCTCAAGGTCACCTTCTCTGTCGACGACCTGGTGATCGCCGGTAACGACACGGCCTACGCGCTGACCCGGAGCAACGGCGAGGTGACGATTCTCGCGACCGGCTCGACCAACCCCGAGGCGAATCGCGAAATGTTCATCTTCCGTCGAGAGGCGGGTGGGTGGAAGATCGCCCGCTACATGTTCAACAAGGCGGCCTGATGCAGCGGTCACACGGGTGCAGCAGGGAGCACCTCCCCGACTGGATGAAGTTCGGGCTAAGGTCATCACCGGCCCGACGGTCACAGTAGGGCTCTTGACCACCGCAACGCCCAAGAAAACCGCACCCGATAACTGATTGAGAGCATAAACCCTTGCAAACAATAGGAGACAACAGGACCATGAGCAAGAAGATTATCGCCGTCGCCGGAGCCACGGGCGCCCAGGGCGGCGGCTTGGTGCGAGCCATCCTTGAAGATAGGGCAAGCGAGTTCGCCGTCCGTGCCCTCACCCGGAAGACGGACAGCGAGAAAGCCAAGGAACTCGCGAACCTCGGCGCCGACGTCGTGGCAGCGAACTTCGACAGCGTCGCCGACCTCAAGAAGGCTTTCGACGGCGCGTACGGAGCCTACCTCGTCACCAACTTCTGGGAGCACTTCTCTCCCGCCAAGGAGCAGGCCCAGGCTCAGGCGATGGCCCAGGCAGCCAAGGACGCCCATCTCGAGCACGTCCTCTGGTCGACGCTCGAAGACACCCGCATCCGCATTCCCCTGAGCGACCCCCGCATGCCAACGCTCCAGGAAAAGTTCAAGGTCCCCCACTTCGACGCCAAGGGCGAGGCCAACAAGTTCTTCAGCGACCTCAGAGTGCCGACGACCTTCTTCCACACCTCCTTCTACTGGGAAAACCTGATCTTCTTCGGGATGGGCCCCAAGAAGGGCCCCGACGGCAAGCTCGCCTTCACGCTTCCCATGGCGGACAAGAAGCTACCGGGTATCGCCGTCGCCGATATCGGAAAGTGCGCTTACGGAGTCTTCAAGCGCGGTGCCGAATACATCGGGAAGTCCGTCGGCGTCGCCGGCGAGCACCTGACTGGCACCCAGATGGCCGCCGAGCTCGGGAAGGCCCTTGGGCAAGACGTGGTCTATGATGCTGTCACTGCGGAAGCTTATCGCGGCTTCGGGTTCCCCGGCGCCGAGGACCTAGGCAACATGTTCCAGTACAAGGCGGAGTTCGAGATGGAATTCTGCGGCGCGCGGGATCTCGGAGTTTCTAGGGCTCTCAACCCCGCGCTTCAGACCTTCGGGCAGTGGCTGACGGAAAACAAGGGCAGCATCCCTCGGAGTTAAGCCTCTACGTGGCCCGCTAAGAAAGAAAGGCTGTCCAACACGCCGCTGCAGCCGACGGCGCTTCGCGCCGCGGCTGAGCGGCCACGTTAGGTGGATATATTTCAACGAACAGGGGAATAATGGATAAAGGGCGACTCGAAGCCTTCAGTGATTGCGTGATCGCCATCATTATTACCAACATGGTGCT
>JAQBHL010000017.1:0-4203 GCA_032127745.1 Acidobacteriota bacterium | reverse complement strand
GGACGCCGGGGGGAAGGTCCAGCAGCGGATGCTCACGCTCGATCGGGCGATCGGCGACAGATGGCTCGTCACCACGGGCCTCGCATCCGGCGATCGGGTGATCGTCGAGGGGATGCAGAAGGCACGAACCGGCGCTTCCGTGAAGGCCGTTCCTTTCGAAGCCGCGAAACCGAAGTAACGGAGGCGCGAGATGTTGTCGAGATTCTTCCTGGATCGCCCGGTCTTCGCCTGGGTCATCGCCATCGTCATGATGCTGGCGGGAGGGCTGGCGATCTACAATCTGCCGATCGCCCAGTATCCGCCCATCGCCCCGCCCTCCATCGCCATCGACGCCTATTATCCCGGCGCCTCCGCCCAGACCGTGGAAGACAGCCTGGTTCAGATCATCGAGCAGAAGATGACGGGGTTCGACAAGTTGTTGTACATGTCCGCCACCAGCGATGCATCCGGCGCCGGGAGGATCGAGCTCACCTTCGCTCCGGGGACCGATCCGGACTTCGCCTGGGCCCAGGTTCAGAACAAGCTCCAGCTCGCCATGGCGAGCTTGCCCGATGTGGTGCAGCGCTCCGGCGTCAAGGTCAGCAAATCCACCCGGAACTACCTGTTGATCGTGGGGCTGACCTCGGAAGACGGCAGCATGAATGACTATGACCTGGCGGACTATGCCCAGTCCAACATCGAGCAGGTGCTGGCGCGGGTTCCGGGCGTGGGCGAGGTACTGACCTTCGGCTCCCAGTATGCCCTGCGGGCCTGGCTGAATCCGGACAAGCTGACCTCGTACCAGCTGACGGTGGCGGATGTCGTCGCGGCGATCCGCGCCCACAACGTGGAGATCTCCGCCGGCCAGTTCGGCGGGATGCCGGCGGTGAAAGGCCAGCGGTTGAACGCCTCCATCATCGTCCAGAACCTGCTGAAAACCCCCGAGGAGTTCGCCGCGATCCCCGTCCGCACCAATCCGGACGGCTCCTTCGTGCGCGTGCGCGACGTGGCACGGACGGAACTGGGCACCGAGCGCTACGACAGACTCGTTCTTTTCGATGGCAAACCCGCGACCGGGCTGGCCGTCCGGCAGGCCGCCGGCGCCAATGCGCTGGAGACCGCCAAGGCGATCAGGGCGAAGATGGAGGAGTTGTCCAGGTACTTCCCCCCCGGCATGAAGGCGAGTTACCCCTACGACACGACCCCCTTCGTGAAGGTGGCCATCGACGAGGTGGTCAAGACCCTGTTCGAGGCGATCCTGCTGGTCTTCCTGGTGATGTACCTTTTCATGGGAAACATCCGGGCGACGCTCATTCCGACCATCGCGGTGCCTGTGGTGATCCTGGGGACGTTGGCCGTCCTGGCCCTGTTCGGATTCTCCATCAACATGCTGACCATGTTCGCAATGGTGCTGGCCATCGGCCTCCTGGTGGACGACGCCATCGTCGTGGTGGAAAACGTGGAACGGGTCATGGCCGAGGAGGGGCTTTCGCCCCGGGAAGCCACCGCCAAGTCGATGGAACAGATCACCAGCGCCCTGATCGGCATCGGCCTGGTGCTCTCGGCGGTGTTCGGTCCCATGGCGTTCTTCGGCGGCTCGACCGGCGTCATTTACCGCCAGTTCTCCGTCACCATCATCGCCTCCATGCTGCTGTCGGTCGTGGTGGCCCTGATCCTGACCCCGGTCCTGTGCGCGTCTCTCCTCAAGCCGGTGGCGAAGGGGCATGAGCCCGCGGAAACCGGGTTCCGTCCGTTCCGGCCTTTCTTCCGGTGGTTTGACCGGGTCTTCTACCGTCTACGAGACGGGTACCAGGCGATGGTGGGCCGGATGCTCGCGAGGAAGCTCCGCTACCTGGTTGTCTACCTTCTTATCGTGGCGGCCCTTGGGTTCCTGTTCCTGAGAATGCCCACCGCCTATCTCCCCGACGAGGACCAGGGGTTCATGTACGTCCAGGCGATTCTGCCGACGGGTTCGACGCGGGAGCAGACCGAGGTGGTCATGGATCAGGTCCGAAGCCATTTCATGGTGGATGAAAAGGAAGCGGTGAAATCCTGCTTTACGATTGCCGGCAGCGGCTTTTCCGGCGCGGGGCAGAACGTCGGGATGGCGTTCGTCATGTTCAAGGACTGGGATCTTCGCCGGCGTGCGGACCTGAAGGTAACCGCCCTGGTGGGACGCGCCACGGGGAAGTTCTCGAAGATCCGCAACGCGCTGGTGTTCGCGTTCCCGCCGCCGGCAGTCCGTGAGCTTGGCCAGGCGGGCGGGTTCGACTTTCAACTGCAGGACCGGGGGGGGATGGGCCACGAAGCGCTGATGGCGGCCCGCAACCAGTTGCTCGGCATGGCCGCCCGGGACCCGAGGCTGACCCGTGTCCGCCCCAACGGGCTGGAAGACGTGCCCCAATACCGGATCGACGTGGATTGGGAAAAAGCGGGCGCCCTGGGGGTCCCCATCGACTCCATCCACAACACCATCTCGGCGGCGTTCGGCGGGGCCTACGTGAACGACTTCCTCCAGGGCGGACGGGTCAAGCGTGTATTCGTCCAGGCCGACGCGCCGTACCGCATGCTGCCGACCGACCTGGGCCGGCTGTACGTTCGAAACGGCGCGGGGACGATGACGCCGTTCACCTCCTTCGCCTCCGGCCATTGGTTCGAGGGGTCGCCGCGGCTGGAGCGTTTCAACAGCTTCCCGTCGTTGAGCATCTGGGGCGAAGCGCCGCACGGGAGGAGCTCCGGGGAGGCGATGCAGGCCATGGTGGAGATTGCCTCGAAGCTTCCGAAAGGCTTCGGTTTCGACTGGACCGGACTTTCCTACCAGGAGCGGATGGCGACGTCCCAGGCCCCGCTGCTCTTCGCCTTTTCCATCATCGTGATCTTCCTCTGCCTGGCGGCCCTGTACGAGAGCTGGACCGTTCCCATCACGATCCTGCTGGCGTTGCCGCTCGGGGTCATCGGAGGGGTGGCGGCCACATCGCTTCGGGGACTGCACAACGATGTGTACTTCCAGATCGGGCTTCTCACCGTCATGGGGCTCACGACCAAGAACGCCATCTTGATCGTTCAATTCGCCATGGCGAAAGTGGCCGAGGGGGAGGGGTTGGTCGAGGCCACGCTGGAAGGGGCGAAATTGAGGTTTCGCCCGATCGTCATGACCTCCCTGGCCTTCGGCTTCGGCGTCCTTCCCCTGGCCCTGGCCAACGGGGCCGGCGCCGGAGCGCAGGTGGCGATCGGCACCGGCGTCCTGGGCGGGATGATCACCGCCACCTTCCTGGCGATCTTCTTCATCCCCCTCTTCTTCGTGGGGGTGGGGCAGCTGTTCGAAAAGAGGAAAGGCGGCCGGATGAAAGGCCCAGGTCCGGACGCCGCTACTCCTTCGGAGGAGCGGTAACGATGGGAAAGAAGCGGTTTACACTCCTGGCGGCAACGGCCGTCCTTCTCGCCGGCTGCACGCTTGCGCCGAAATACACGCGCCCCGAAGCCCCGGTCCCCGCCGCCTGGCCGACCGGCGCCGCATACGACAACGCACAGGCCTCGCCCGGCGCGCCGGAGGCACCCGGGCTCGCGTGGGGGGAATTCTTCACCGACGAGCGGCTTCGGAAGGTCATCGAAACGGCGTTGAACAACAACCGCGACCTTCGGGTCGCCGCCCTGAACGTCGAAAGGGCGCGCGCGGTGCACGGCATCGCGCGGGCCGGCCTGTTGCCGGCGGTAAACGCGACGGGCCGCGGGAGCAAGCAAGGGGTGCCCGCCGATCTTTCGCGAACCGGCAAGGCGGAGACCCCCCAGGAGTACAACGTCAACCTCGGGATCAGCTCGTGGGAAATCGATTTCTTCGGCCGCATCCGGAGCCTGAAAGATGCCGCGCTGCAGGAATACCTCGCCACCGAGCAGGCGCGCCGCGGTGCGCAGATCCTGCTGGTGTCCGGGGTCGCCAACGCGTACCTGGCCTTCGCCGCGGACCGGGAAACCCTCAAGCTGGCCCAATCCACGTTAATTTCCCAGAAGGCCGCCTACGATCTGATCCGGAGGCGTTACGACGTCGGGCTCTCGACCGAACTGGACCTTCGCCAGGCGCAGACGAGAGTGGATGCGGCACGGGTGGATGTGGCCCTGTACTCCCGGTTGGTCGCTCAAGACGAAAACGCCCTGGACCTTCTGGCCGGATCGAAGGTGCCGGCAGAACTGTTGCCGGACAATTTGACCCTCGTAAGCCCTTCCAGG
>JAQBHL010000016.1:0-4054 GCA_032127745.1 Acidobacteriota bacterium | reverse complement strand
GTTCAAGTCCAGGTACAGGCGGCGGTCTCTGAGCCTCTTATGGTGGTTCATCGAGCCGGCGCTCCTGGCCGTCACTTTCTTTTTCCTCACCCTCGTTCTCGCCGGCGGGGGCGTGGCCAAAGCACCCGCCTTCGCTGAACTGTTCATGAGGGTGGTCTTTTGGCAGTGGTTTCGTAACTCCGCGAATACGGGTATGACCGCCATGGTGAGTTCGTCCGGCATCGTGAAGCAAATCGCCTTCCCCCCCACGCTCCTGCTCATGTCACGATTGTTGATTGAGTTCATCAACTGCCTGATTTCTATCGTCCTCGTCGGCGTGGTCCTGAAGCTGGCGGGGGTGCCTCTGACCGCGACCTGGCTCCAACTCCCCGTAGCCCTTCTCCTGCAGTTGGCGTTGACGACCGCGCTTTGTTTCTGGTTGGCCAGTGTCGCCGTCTTCATTCAGGACACTATTCCCATCGTCAATTTCGGTTTAAACCTCATGATGTACCTGTCGCCGGTTGCCTATCGGCCAGAGATTGTTCCCACTTTTCTCCAACCCTGGATGTCCATAAACCCGTTTTCCACCTTGATGACCCTGTACAACTCAGCCTTGATCGATGGCGCCTGGATCACTCAATGGGTCGAGGTCGCCCGCTGGTCCGCGGTCGCGGCCGTAGTGGGCGCCTCGGGTTTCTTCTTCTTTGAGCGATCAAGGACCAGGTTTTATCGGTTCCTATGAGTTCAACTGAGATCCAGGGAAGCTTGAGCCCGGCGTCCGGCACCCCGTCCGAAACCCCGCCGGATCTCGAGGCCGCGTTCCACAGTTCGGCCGTCGGTGACCTCGAGCGCGCGGTCACCCTTTGGTCAAACCTTGCCAGAGAAAACCCTCTCGAGGCCTTCTTCGCCTTTCAAAAAGTCAATGCCCTGTTTGAGTTGGACCGGACGGCCGAGGGCGTCGCAGCCTTTGAGGAACTCCAGGAGCAAGAGCGACTGGCCGAGCACTGCCGCATGCTTCACCGTCTCTTTGGGAGAGGGGAAGGGCCTGCCTATTCCGAGGACTTCCGTTTGGTGGAGGGAGGCGCCGGGAGATTGGACCGGCACCCCGACTATTGGTCCCTGGTGAAGCTGGCGTCCGGTTTTCGACACCTCTTGCTGCCTCTGAAAGCGGCCGATGGAGTTCTGGTCGAGGGATTGATCGGGAAGCGGGTGGGTGACGATGAGTGTTGCCGGGTCGAGGTCGACGACGGCGAGAACCGAGAAGTGGTGGTCTTCAACGCCAGGACGATCGCCTTGCGATCGTCGAGCCACGCCATCCGCATCCCGCTGGATCGTCGGATGCGGCCTTTCCGGCTGGTCGTCCTGAACGGCGCGTCCCGACTCTGGATAGATGGCACCAGGGTATTGCGGTCGGATGCCTTGGTGCCCAGCCGCACACCCGGGCTTCGCCTGGGCCTCGTTGAGTCAGTCGACCATCTCGACACGGATTTCATGATGGGCAGCGTTCGCATCGCCGTCGGACTCAAGGGCGCCACGCCCGATGATTTCGCGCCCTGCAAGGGATGGGAGGCCTGGATGTCGCGGCTGGCCCAATGGGCGGTGGGCGCGGGAAGGCTCGACGAGGCGCTGGCTGCGGTGGATGCCGCCCTGGGTGGGAGACCATCGGAAGCGGTCGTCACGGTGTGCGCCCAGGCGGCCGTTCGGCTGTCGGATGATCGGCAGTCCGCCGAGGCCGGTGCCATCTACCCCGCATCATGGGAGGACTCTCTCCAGAAGATCGCCGGCCGCCTGAGAGTCTTAGGTCGCCCGGACGAAGCGGACAAGATCGCGACCAGGGCAAAGGGGCGAGGCACTCAGGCTATCGTCTGCGATCGCGTCTCCGTCCTGTTCGCGCGAGCGCCCCATCGGGTAACCCAGCCGGTCGAGATCATCCGCCGCCTGATGAACCCGACGAAATATCAAGCGGAGAACTATCGTCGTGCCGTAGAGGACATCAGTGTCGAACTACGATATGGCAGCGTTCTCGGCATAATCGGCAACAACGGCGCGGGGAAATCCACCCTTCTCCGGGCGATCGCCGGGATCGTTGATTACGAGGGGAAGATCCAGGTCAACGGGCGTTCGAGGCTCCTGGTGATGGGCGTGGGCATCCAGGAAGAATTGACCGGGAAGGAAAACATTCGTCTTGGATGCCTCTATCTGGGCATGCGACGAAGCGAGATCGCCAAGCGCGTGCCCGAGATTCTCGAGTTTGCCGAACTGACGGAGGCTCAGGACCTGCCCTATCGGTACTACTCGGACGGCATGAAAGCGCGGCTTCTTTTTTCAATCGCGACGAGCGCCGAGCCGGACATCATCCTCCTTGACGAACTGCTGGGCGCGGGCGATGTGCGTTTTCGGGTCAAAGCCACGAAAAGAATGGAGCAGTTGATCGAACGGAGCAAGGCGATGATCGTGGTGACCCACAACTTGAGCTTCGTTCGCGAGCGGGCGACCCAGGTTCTCTATATGGACAGGGGGAAGGCGCGCTTCCTCGGGGACCCTCATCGAGCGGTGGATCTGTACTTCGACGACAATCGTCTGGCGCCCTCCGCCACGCCCATAGAAGAGCAGAAGTCTCTCAGTGAAGAGATCTAAGGCGAAGTCCCGTCGAGCCGACCTAGGCAGTTGGTGAGTAGAGACGCTCGATCAGAGACATCGTTTGGAGGGCGGCTTCGAGCGTGGGACAAGACGAAGGCAATCCGCGGCAGGCGGCGACGGCGTTCTGAGCCTGAAGGACGAAGCCTGGTTTGAACTCGAGGTCGATGGGGGGCCTCAAAACCGTCTGAATCGGTTCGCCGAGCGCCTGCCATCGGAGTTCCTCAAGAGGGCGTAGCTCCAGGCGCCGTCCTGGAATATGAATACTGGCGGCCCATGGGCCAGGGGTACGCCAGAAGGCTTCGTAGACGCCCGTGTCCCCGCTTTCGAACTCCAGATAGGCGAGGAGGAGTCCGACCCCCGCCTCGGCGTTCCATCGGACCACGTGCCGGATCTCCGTCGCTGGGCCCCGAGCGAAGACTCGGAAATAGTCCACCAGGTGAATGGAATTCGCGTACATCCAGGCCTTCACAACGGCCGGGGAGTGTCCGAGGGATTCCGCTTGGGCAAGGCTCTGCTGGTCCTGCACCTTCACGAAGCGTGGGCCGGAAGCGGTCTCCAGCAAGCGCAGGGCCTCCTGGGTGCTGCCCAGAAACTGTCGATTGAGCCCTACGAAGACCTTGCGAGTGCGCGCCTGAGCGACGGCCAGAAGGCGCCGCGTGTCGTCTGGTGAGAGCCCCGGCGGTTTCTCAAGGAGCAACGTCCAGGGGAAGGCCATCGCTTCAAGCGTGACCTCCACCAGTGCGGTTTCCAGAACGGTCACGACCAACAGATCCGCACTGGTGCGCTCATACAGCTCCTGAACCGAATCAGCGACCAGAGGGATGCCCAGTTCGGCGGCGAGAGCCACCGCTCGGTCTCGAGTGCGACTGGCTATCCCGCAAACCTCGACCTCGGGCAGGGAGGCGAACGCCCGGGCATGTTCCCGGGCCATCTTGCCCGCGCCCAGAATCGCGACTCGAACTCGTTTCATGAAGGACTAAGCCCAGGGGAACCGGCGGTCCATGGGCAACTCCGCGTCGTCCACCTTCACCGTCCGGTGTCCATTCTCGTTCGACACGTATCCGGCGACCAGGGCGGCGACCGCGTACCGGCCATCTTCCCCGCTCGGGTAGTCCTTCTCGTGGAGCAGAGCTTCCACGACATGCCGGGTAGGCTCGAGGGCGTCCGCCGGCTTGATCGAGCGGGTGGAAATCTCCGCGGGCATCCCATATCTCGTCGTCGGCAGGGCCCGGTCTTCGGTGCGTCGGTGCGTGATCCTCAAGGTGCCCGCCAGCTCATCAACCACCACCTGCCCCCGGGGACCGGCGTACACCACCTGAATGCCATGCCCTTGATCCGGCCCGACATCGAGGTAGAAACGCTTTCCGGATTCCGTGGTCAGGCGGATGGCACCGGCCCGGTCTTCGAACTCGGCTCCGCGCGGGTTGGCCACGAC
>JAQBHL010000015.1:0-8212 GCA_032127745.1 Acidobacteriota bacterium | reverse complement strand
GTCGGCGGCCTTCTTTCCCTCGGCCGCGGGTCCGCCCCTGCTGCGCCTCACCGGGTAGGCGGGCGCTCACCCGGTGGAACGCCAATGAGCCAAGATGCAGGATCGGCGTCCCCGGGGTGCTGCCGGTAGAATCGACACGATGACGGACGATTGGAAGCACCGGATCGTCTCCCCTGACGACGCGGTGGCCCTGATCCAGAATGGCATGCGGGCCTACATCCATGGGGCCTGTGCTTCGCCCCAGCCTCTGCTGGAGGCCATGGTGGCGAGGAAGAGCCTCGAAGATGTCACCTTGTACCACCTCCACGTGGGCGGCGATGCGCCCTTCGCGAGACCCGAGAACGCGGATCGGTTTCACTCCGTTTCCTTCTTCGTTGGGCCCAACGTCCGAGACATCATCGAGAGCGGTCAGGCCGACTTCATTCCCGTCTTTCTCTCGGACATCCCCGAGCTGTTTTCGTCCGGCCTGATCCCTCTCGACGTGGCCATCATCCAGGTGTCGCCTCCGGATCGCCATGGCCTGTGCACCCTTGGCACCTCCTGTGACGCCACCCGCGCCGCCGTCGACACCGCCCGGATCGTGATCGCCGAGGTCAACGAGCGCATGCCCCGCACCCACGGCTGCACCGCGGTCCCTCTCTCACGAATCACCGCTCTGATTCATACCGACCGCGCCCTGGTGACTCACGAGCCGGCCCTCATCGGGGAGGTGGAGTCGCGGATTGGTCAGATCGCCGCCGATCTGGTGCCCGATGGCGCGACCCTGCAACTGGGCATCGGGGCCATCCCGGATGCGGTCCTCTCCCGCCTCCATCACAAGCACAATCTCGGCGTCCACACGGAAATGTTCTCGGACGGTCTGGTGGATCTGGTCGAAAGCGGCGTCATCACCAACCGCCTGAAGAAGGTGAAGCCCGGCCGCATCGTGACCAGCTTCATCTCGGGAACCCGGCGGCTCTTCGATTTCGTCCACGACAATCCCCTGGTCGAGTTCCACCCGAGCGACCGCACCAACGACACCTCGGTCATTATGGGGCGGTGAATCTTCACGGGCTTCCCCTGCGTCAGCGCGGCGAGGCCCTGATTTCCAATCGCCCATCCCGACTTCCGGGCCGAACTGGCGCGGGAACTGGCTCGGATCCGGCACTTCCCGAGGTCCCCTCGGGTCTAGAGTCCACACATGCTTGCCAGCCCGCGCCTTTCTCTTCGCCTCGCCCTGCTCTGCCTCATGGTGAGCGGTCCCCCTCCGGATCATGCGACCGCGGCCGGGAAGCCGTCGCTGTCGCTCAAGGGATCACCCGCCACGGGCACGCGGTCCACGGTCTTTGTCTTCCGGGCCGAGCTCAAAGGCGGCGAGGACTCGGAGGACCTGTATTGCCTGACTTCCGAATGGATCTGGGAAGAACAGGCCGATTCCAGCCTCAACGAGACCGAGTGCCCGCCCTACGTGCCGGGGGAGACGAAGATCGATCGCTCCTTCACCGAGGAGCAGAGCTTCCGGCGGTCCGGCACGCATCTGGTGGAGGTGATACTCCGCAAGCGAGAGAGGGTGATCGCCTCCGCGAGGACCACGGTCCGGGTGCGCGAGGTCCCATAGCCGGCCGGGGTGGCCGAACCTTCGTCACCTTTCGGGGGCTACGAAGATCGCCCCACGGGGTTCCGGCCAGGAGCCCGGTCGGTTTACTCGATCTTGGAGAGAACGACGGTCTTTATGTCGCCGTTGGCGTGGCGGAACTGATAGCTGTTTCGGTCCATCTTGTTCGTCCAGGGGGTCTTCAGGGTCAGGGTCTTCACCGCGCCCGCGGACAGAGACTGACGCAGCTGCACGGTGCCGCCGGCTGCCGAATTGCCAGCCTTGTCGTACCAGAACTCGCTGACCTTGAGGCCCGAGATGGATCCCTTGGACAGGTTCTTGACCGTCATGGTCGTGATTACGGTCTTGCCTTCAACTTTGGTCACCGGCTTCGTGATGCCCAGTTCGGCGACACCCCTGACCGCCTGGGCCGACGCGCTGCCGGCCACGCCGAGTAAAGTCACCAGAGCGACAGCGAACGCGGTGCGGAATAGATCTTTCATGGATATCTCCTTGTTTGGCTTCATGACTGTCGTGTCGCGGTGATCATAGACCGAACACCAAGGCGAGGCCCAGAGGAAAGCGCCGTGAACCGGCACCCTGTCCTCCGCCCCGCCGGCTCCATAGCCCTGTAAACTAGCGCCCGGCTCTGTGTGTTTGCCCACAAGGGTGGGAGTTGCCACGCCGGGTTCTTGCGTCGAGGACAATCAGTGATTTACGGTGTCAGCCTCTTTGCCTTCCTATTAGCATTCTGGCTGCTTCTGTCCGGATACTTCGAGCCGTTCCTGGTCGCTGCAGGCATTGGATCCGCGCTGGCCGTGGCGCTGTTTGCGCGCCGTATGAAAGTGCTCGACGGGGAAGGCCACCCGATCCATCTTGGCCTGCCTGCGCTTCTGTATGGGCCCTGGCTTGGCAAGGAGATCGTCAAGTCCGTCTGGACCGTTTCCCGAATCATTCTCGACCCGAGGTTGCCCATCAGCCCGACCCTGGTGCGTTTCAGACCGTCCCAGCGCAGCATCGTCGGGCTGGTCGCACACGCAAACTCGATAACGCTCACGCCGGGCACGATCACCGTCGAAACGGAGGGCGGGGAGTTCCTGGTGCACAGCCTGACGAAAGCCTCCGCCGACGGCTGCATAGACAGCGAGATGGATCGACGGGTCAGCCGCCTGGAGGGCCGCGGATAATGTTCGCCGCCGCGACCCTGGCGCTACTCGTCGCACTCGCCCTGGCCCTGGCGCGGGCGGTGCTCGGGCCGACCGTGTTCGACCGCCTGCAGGCGGCAAACACGGTCGGAACCCTCGCGATGCTGCTGCTCGCCGTGATCGGATTCCTCTCCGGCCGCCCTGAATTCCTCGATCTCGCGCTGGTTTACGGACTGCTCAACATCCTCGGCACGATCGCGGTGCTGAAGTTCTTCCGCTATGGCGATCTCGGCCATTCCGGAGACGAAGGGGCGGACAAGGCGTGACCATGGTGGTCGATCTCGCCAGCTGGGTCTGCCTCGTGGCCGGCGGATTCTTCTGCATCGTCAGCACGATCGGGCTCAATCGCATGCCGGATTTTTTCACGCGCGTGCACGCGGCGGGAATCGCCGATACGGTCGGCGCGGGGCTGGTGCTGCTCGGGCTCATGCTGCAGGCCGGCTGGACCCTGATCATGGTGAAGCTGGTCTTCATCGGGCTGATGCTCTTCTTCACGAGCCCAACCGCCGCGCACGCCCTCACCAAGGCCGCGCTCGCCCGCGGAGTGAAGCCGCTCCTGCACGAGGAGGATCCGACATCGAATCCCTCCTGATCAATGTGCTCCTCACGATGATGGCGGTTGTGGCGCTCGCCATCGTCAACCAGCGCAACCTGTTCGCCGTTGTTGTGTTCGGGGGCATCTACAGCTTTCTCATGGCCACCGTGCTGGTGGCCCTCGACGCCGTGGACGTCGCCATGACCGAGGCGTCGGTCGGGGCCGGGATCTCGACCGTGCTGCTCCTGGCCGCCCTCTACCTGACCAAGGGCGAAGAAGCCAAGCCCGCGCGGCGCCGGCTGATTCCCCTCGTCGTCTCGATGGCGGTGGGCGTGGCCCTGGTCTACGGGTGGCTCGGTCTGCCGGCATTCTCGGACCCGCAGGCCCCGATCCATACCCACGTTGTGCCCCGCTATCTCAACGACACCCTGAAGGAGACCGGCGTGCCCAACGCCGTGACCTCGGTGCTTGCGAGTTACCGCGGCTACGACACCCTGGGCGAGACGACCGTGGTGTTTACGGCCGGCGCCGGGGTGATCGCGCTGCTGCGCCGCCGCCGCCGCGTTCGCGAAGAGGGCGGCAAATGAGGCGCGACATCGTGTTGCGGGTGATGGCGAAGGCGCTCATTCCCTTCATTCTGCTCTTCGCCCTGTACGTTCAGTTCCACGGCGATCTGGGGCCGGGCGGGGGGTTCCAGGCCGGTGTGATCGTCGCCGCCGCCATCATTCTCTACGCGGTCGTTTTCGGTCTCCCCGAGGCGCGGCGGCTGCTGAGCGATGGGATCGTCGAGACCATGTTGGCTGCCGGGGTGCTCATCTACGCGGGCGTGGGGCTCTTGGGGATCCTGCTCGGCGGCAACTATCTGGACTATTCCGTGCTCGCTCATGACCCGGTGCACGGTCAGCATCGGGGCATCTTCTGGATCGAGGTCGGGGTGGCAATGACCGTAACCGGCGTGATGCTCAAGATCTTCTACATGTTTGCCGGGCGCCGGCGCGACGAGGGCAACGGATGAACCTGGCCAGCCACTACAGCTACTGGGTCACGATATTTCTCCTGATCGCGGGGCTCTACATCGTGATCGCCCGCGGCAACCTGATAAAGAAGCTGATTGGTCTTGGGATCTTCCAGACCTCGGTATATCTGCTCTATGTCGCCCCGGGAAAGCTGATCGGCGGCACCGCGCCGATCGTCGCCGAGGGCTTCAAGACGTACTCCAATCCCCTGCCGCACGTGCTTATCCTGACCGCGATCGTGGTCGGGGTGGCGACCCTTGCTCTTGGCCTTGCCATCGTGGTGCGCATTCGCGAAGAGTACGACACGATCGAGGAGGATGAGATTCTCGAACAGGATCGCCGGGAAGAAGCACGAATGTGAACCTCGAACATCTTCCCGCGCTGCAGGTGGTGCTGCCCCTGATCAGCGCGCCGCTCATCGTACTGGTGCGGCGCGAGCGGTTCGCCTGGCTTCTCACCGTCCTGGTGAGCTGGATCTCGCTCGCCATCGCGATCTCCTTGTTCCTCACCGTCGCGCGGACCGGTGTCATCTCCTACGCGATCGGCGGCTGGCCGCCACCCTGGGGAATCGAGTATCGCGTCGACGCGCTGAACTCGTTCGTCCTCGTGCTCGTTTCCCTCAGCGCCGCGGTCGTGGCCCCCTACGCGCGGATCAGCATCGCGGCGGAACTTCCGCGCGAGCAGGAGTACCTGTTGTTCGCCATGTTCTGCCTCAGTCTGGCCGGACTGCTCGGCATCACCATCACCGGGGACATGTTCAACATCTTCGTGTTCCTCGAGATCGCGTCGTTGTCGACCTGCGTGATGATCGCGCTCGGACCGCGTCGTAAGGCGCTGGTGGCGGCGTACCAGTACCTCGTCATGGGGACGATCGGCGCGACCTTCTACGTGATCGGCATCGGCCTTTTGTACCTGATGACGGGGACGCTCAATATCGCCGATATCGCTGCGCGTCTCGGGGAGGTCAGGGAGATCCGCCCGCTGCTCGCGGCCTTCGCGTTCATCACGGTGGGCATCGGGCTCAAGCTCGCGCTGTTTCCGTTGCACCAGTGGCTGCCCAACGCCTACGCGTTCGCTCCGTCGGTGGTGACGGCCTTCGTCTCGGCCACGGCCACGAAGGTGTCGGTGTACGTGCTCATCCGCTTCTACTTCACGGTGTTCGGCACGAGCCTCCTGCTCGCGGCCCGCTCGACCGACAAGGTGCTGCTCGCCCTCTCGGTCGCGGGGATCGTGACGGCCTCGCTGGTGGCGGTGTTCCAGCCGGATCTCAAGCGCATGTTCGCGTATTCGAGCGTGGCCCAGATCAGCTACATCACTCTCGGTCTCAGCCTCGCCAACGTAGACGGGCTGACTGCGTCGATCGTGCACCTGTTGAACCACAGCGTCACCAAGGGTGCCATCTTCCTGTTGATCGGAGTCATCGCGCTGCGATGCGGGGACGTGACCTTCGACCGGTTGCGGGGGATCGGGAGGCGCATGCCCCTCACTTCCTTCGGGCTGGTCATCGGCGGGCTGAGCCTGGTCGGCATCCCGGGCACCGCCGGCTTCGTCACCAAGTGGTATCTCGTGCTCGCGGCCATTGAGCGCGGCTACTGGTGGCTGGTGGGGTTGATCGTCGTGAGCTCGCTGATCTCGCTCGCATACGTGTGGCGTTTCGTGGAAGTGGCGTATCTGTCCCCGGCCGACGAACGATCGGTGAAGGCGGGCGAAGCGCCCGCTTCCATGCTTGGCTTCGCCTGGATCCTGGTCATCGCCTGCGTCTACTTCGGGCTCGACACGTCCTTCTCGGTCGGGGCCGCGCGCGCGGCGGCGGTGCAACTCATCGGAGGCGCGCCGTGACCCCCGAGCTGGCGATCCTTGGCGCCATCGCGATCCCGGTGGCCGGCGCCATCGGGGTCGCCGCCTGCGGACGGGTGCCGAACCTTCGGGAGGCGGCGACGCTGGTGGCCGCATCGCTGCTGTTCCTCACCGTGGGAACGCTTCTGAGCCCGGTGCTTTTGGGCGCGCGCCCGTCGCTGCGGCTGTTTGAGATCATCCCCGGATTGCCCATCGCCTTCGAGGTCGAGCCCCTGGGGATGCTGTTCGCGCTGGTCGCCTCGTCGCTCTGGATCGCGAGCGCGGTTTACTCGATTGGCTACATGCGCGGCAACAATGAGGCCCATCAGACGCGCTTCTACGTGTGCTTCGCGCTCGCGCTGGCCGCCGTGATGGGCATCGCCTTCGCGGGCAACCTGATCACGTTGTTCCTGTTCTACGAGGCCCTGACCCTCATCACCTACCCTTTGGTGACGCATCGCGGCGACGCCGCGGCGCGCCAGGGCGGAAGGCGGTATCTGGGGATCCTGCTGGGCACGTCCACCGTGCTGCTGCTTCCCGCGATGATCGCGACCTGGTCGATCGCCGGAACGCTCGACTTCACCCCCGGCGGCATCCTGGCCGGTAAGGTCTCGTCGGGAGGGGCCGCGCTTCTGCTGGCCCTTTACATGTTCGGCATCGGCAAGGCGGCGCTGATGCCGGTGCACCGGTGGCTGCCGGCGGCGATGGTCGCGCCCACCCCGGTCTCGGCCCTGCTGCATGCGGTCGCGGTGGTGAAAGCTGGAGTGTTCACGGTGGTCAAGGTCATCGTCTACGTGTTCGGCACGACCGCCTTCGGGCCGGAGACCTTCGCCTGGCTTCCGTGGGTCGCCGGCTTCACCATCGTCGCCGCCTCGATCATCTCGCTGCGCGCCGATAACCTCAAGCGCCGGCTCGCTTACTCGACGGTGAGCCAGCTCTCCTACGTCGTACTCGCCGCCGCGTTGCTCGCGCCCCTGTCGATCATCGGCGCGGCGGTGCACATCGCGGCGCACGCGTTTGCCAAGATCACTCTGTTCTTCGCGGCGGGTGCGATCTACACCGCCTCCCACAAGACCGACGTGAGCCAGCTCGATGGCATCGGGAGACGCATGCCCTGGACGATGGCGGCGTTCGGAATCGGCGCGCTGTCGATGATCGGCCTGCCTCCCACGGTGGGATTCCTCAGCAAGTGGTACATGGTGTCCGGCGCCCTCGAAGCGGGTCATTGGGGAGCGGTGTCGGTGATCGGGGCCGCCACCCTGCTGAATGCGGGCAACTATGCTCCCATCGTGTACCGCGGATTCTTTCGCGCGCCGAAGGACGGCGAGCAGGAACACGGTGAGGCTCCGGGCACGATGGTGAGTGCGCTGGTGGTGACCGGCGCGATTACGGTTCTACTGTTCTTCTTCGGCGATGTTCCCATCGCCCTCGCCACCGCGGTGATCGGCGGGTAATCATGGAACAGCACTGGCTTATGCGGCCGCGGACCATCCGCCGACTCTGGGTTGGCGGGGTGATCGTCCTGGGGCTCACGGTTCTTGGCGAGTACCTGGTCGATCGCCACCCGCACTTCAGCTTCGATCAACTGCCGGGCTTCAGCGCGATCTTCGGATTTCTCGCTTGTGTCGGTCTGATTCTCGTTGCGAAGTTGATTGGACTTGCCCTGAAGCGTGCCGATACCTACTATGAGGACGGCCCGGATGAGTAGCGCGTTGATGCATCCGGGCTTGTTCCTGGTCCTTGGAAGCGTTCTCCTGGTACGGTCGAGGGGCGCTTTTCGGAACGCCATTGCGCTGTTGCTCCCGCTGGCCGCGTTATGGCTCGTCTGGCAGCCCGAGGACGGCAGCTTCTGGCACGCCCACCTCGCCGGTTACGAATTGACCTTGATCGCGGTCGATCCGCTTTCGCGCATGTTCGCCACCATCTTCACCTTGATGGCCTTTGGGGGCGCGCTGTTCGCTCTCAATCAATCAAGCCGCATCGAGCTGCCGGCGGCCTTTCTCTATGCCGGTTCGGCCATCGGGGTGGTGCTGGCCGGTGATCTCCT
>JAQBHL010000014.1:0-2784 GCA_032127745.1 Acidobacteriota bacterium | reverse complement strand
CCGGGAGGCGGGGTCGGTCACCACCGCCAGTTGAGCGTAGGCCGGATTCACTCCGGCCGCAGCGACGGGGGTCTGGGGGGCGGGGTCGGTCACCACCGCCAGTTGAGCATAGGCCGGATTCACTCCGGCCGCAGCGACGGGGGTCTGGGGGGCGGGGCCGCTCACCGCCCCCCAGCTAAGGATTAAAAATACAGCTTGATCGCGAACTGCATCTCGCGCGGAGAGTTCCTCACACCCGTGATCACGCCGAAGCTCGTGGGGTTCGCCACGCTGGACCCCGGGAAAGCGTAGTTCTCCCAGTCGAGCAGGTTGAACGCCGAGGCTTGGAACTCGATGCGTCGGCCGTTTGGAAGCGGGAAGTTGCGGAACAACGACATGTTCAGGTCCTTCGCCCCGGGTCCACGCACCGAGTTGGGCCCGCAGTTGCCGTGCGTATTCGGAAGCGTATCCGCGAACTGGGTGGTGTCGAACCACTTGTCCAGGGTCTTGTCGAAGCCCGACGGCTGAGCATCGCCCAGGCAGTTCGCCCTCGAGGTGTGGCCTCCGCCGGTGTTGCTTCGGTTCGAGCCCGAGATGGTGAACGGTCGGCCATCTTCGAGGCTCAGAATCCCATTCAGGCTCCAGTCGTTGAAGATCCGCCCGAAGCCCTTTAGCTCAGTTGCACGACCCCGACCGGCCGGCAGTTCATAGACAAACGAGAAAACAAACCGCTTCTTGATGTCGAACTCCAACGGACCGTAGTCGGCATCCAGGTTGTACACGTCTTGCGGTGTGTTGCCGGTGGCGCCCCCGCCGGCCGCCAGGTGGTCGAGGAAATCGCCCTTCGCGCTGCCGTAGGTGAACGACGCGGTGAAGCCCAGGCCGCTCTTCAGCCGCCGCTGGATCTGGGCCTGCAAAGCGTTGTAGTCGGTCCGGCCCACGGTGCGGATCTGCTCGAGATAGGCCGTGCCGTAGCCGTACTGGGCGTAGGGGAAGACCACACCTGACGGAGTGATCCTCCCCTGGTTCAGATTGACGATACGCCGGCCGTGGCGCACCTTGTTCCCGACGTACTGGACCGAGGCCGACATCGTATCGCTGAGTTTGAAATCCGGTCCGATGCTGAACTGATGCACAATCGGGGTGTCCTGATTTGGATCCTGGATGCGCCATTGGATCCGAGCCGGGTCGATGTCCTCGGGAGAAAGGGTGATGAAGCCATCCCGGAGGGGGTAGACCGGAGCCTGGTTGGCACTGGCGGCATCGATGTCGGCATCGATAAGCTGCGGCGGATTGAGGGCCATCTGGCTCTCTGAGCCGTAGCGATCCGTATGCTGGTAATAGATGCCGTAACCGCCCCGAATCACCATTCTCTCGTTCGCGGAGTACGCGAAAGACAGGCGCGGCGCGAAGTTGTTCCGATCGGGATGAATGAGCGACCGCTCGTACAAGCTCCCCGAAGCTTTGCCAAAGACAAGCTGCCCGTTGGTGGGGTCGATGTTGGTCATCGTTCCCTGGCGGTCCAGCATCGGGGTGAAGAACTCGTAGCGAAGGCCCAGATTCAGGGAGAGCTTGCTGGTCGGACGCCACGAATCCTGAACGAAGAACTCGGTGCCGTCCGTGTAGAGATTCGCTTCGTGGAACGTGGTGAGGCGTTCCTGGGAGGCCATGCCGAGAAGGAAGTCGGCAATGCCCGAACCGGTGTAGCGCGCGTCTCTGAAGTTCATTTCGCCGTTCAGCGAACGGAGGTCGATGTAGTCCACTGCATCCCGCCGCTTTTCCGCGCCGAACTTGAATGAGTGGGCGCCGCGGTTCCAGGCCAGGGAGACCGAGAACTGCTTGATGCTCGAGGTCTGGAACTGCGGACGGAAGAAGGGCCCGCCCAGACGAGTCAGTCCGCCGATACTCGTGTTCGGGAGGCCTCCGCTGAACCGGGGGTCCGTGGGGATGCCCCTGATCCCCACCTCAGAATTGACGTCCTGGCCGAATGCGGGATGGAAGGTGTCGCCCGAGATCTCATTCCACGCACCGCGTACGTCAAGCAGCATGGTGCTGCTGAGGTTGCGGGTCAGCCCGACCACCGCACTCCGTCCCTTGATATCGATATCGGAAGCGAAGTCGCCCGAAGCAATGGGACCCAGCACCGGCGGTTCCCTGCGCTCCGTCTTCGCATACGAGTAGCGGGTGAAGAGGAGGGTCTTGCCGGAGTTTCCCGGGCGGGCGTCGAGGCGGACGTCGTAAGAGTTGATCGTGTTCTTCAACGGGTCGTTGTTGATGTAGTTCGGGAGGCCGAAGCTGCCCGGCTGCCCCGCCTTGGCGAGTTCGGAGGGGATGTTGGGCAGGGGATAGAGGGCCATCATCCTTGCCGCGACGGGGTCGATGCAGGCGGGGCTGATCACCTTGGTCGTTGCATCGACGCATCCGGCGGGGACGAACTGGTTAATGCCAGCGACGGCACGCGACAACTCAATCAGATTCCCCGTTCGCATCAGGGCGGTGGGCACGGTAGCCCGGTTGCTCTGAGCCTGATTGGTGCGGGTCCCCTGATAGTCCACGAAGAAGAAGAGCTTGTCCTTCACGATCGGACCACCGAGCACGCCGCCGAAGATGCTTTGGTCATACTTCCCTTTTTCCACACCCGCGGCCTTGTTCGCGTAGGTATTCGCGTTGAACTTGGAGTCTCGCCCGAAACCGAAGAGCACGCCCTTGAAATCGTTCGTGCCCTGCTTGATGGAGGCGTTGACCACGGCGCCGGCGGAGCGACCGAACTCGGCGGAGTAAGTGCGGGTCTGGATCTTGAACTCC
>JAQBHL010000013.1:0-16152 GCA_032127745.1 Acidobacteriota bacterium | reverse complement strand
CCCGCCTGTACGAACCCGATGAACAGCGGCACCGCCGAGCACGAGCAAAAAGGCGTGACCACGCCGAGGCTTGCGGCCATCACATTGGCCGCCCCCTCGGTGCGGCCGGCCAGCAGGGCGCGCGTGCGTTCGGGGGTGAAGTGGGAGTTCACCATTCCCATCACGAAGACGATGCCGGTTAGGAGGAGCAGGACCTTGGGCGTGTCATAGAGGAAGAACTGGAGCGCGCCGCCCAGATGACTCGCGCGATCGACGGGGAGCGCGGACACCAGCGCCTCGGACGCGGGGGCGAGGGCCCGATAGGCGAGCGCCCAGAACAGGGCGGCGAGGGCCAGGAAACCCCGAGGATGGTCTCTCGGCCCCCTCTGTGCGGTGGCCCTGAAGGACTCCGGGTGCGTCTGGTGAGCGGTCGCGGTCACGAGGCCTCCTGCGCGGTAGGAAACCAATGCCGCGTGCGGGTGCACACCGCGCAAACCGAGAGCATCACGGGGACTTCGATCAACACTCCCACCACCGTGGCCAGAGCGGCGCCGGATTCGGGGCCGAACAGGGCAATGGCGGTGGCGACGGCCAGTTCGAAGAAGTTGCTCGCGCCGATCAGGGCGCCCGGCGCGGCCACCGCGTACTCGACCCGGAAGTGGCGCATCAGGCCGTAGGCGAGCGAAGAATTGAAGTAGACCTGAATCAGGATGGGGACGGCGATGAGGGCGACGTGCAGGGTTTTGGTCAGGATGTTCTCCGCCTGAAACGCGAAGATCAGGACCAGGGTGGTGAGCAGAGCCAGCATGCTGACGGGCGCGAACCGTGGCAGGAGAACATCCTCGAACCAGGCTCGACCCCTGGCCCGCATGAACCACTGTCGCAGCAGGACGCCGGTCACCAGTGGGATCACGATGAACACCGCCACCGAGTACAGGAGCACTACAAACGGCACCTGCAGCGAGGAAGCACCGCTCACCAGGAAGCGTACGATGGGCGCGAAGAGGACCAGCATCAGCAGGTCGTTCACGGACACCTGTACCAGGGTGTAGGCCGGATCTCCGCCCGCCAGGTAACTCCACACGAACACCATCGCCGTGCAGGGGGCGGCGGCGAGGATGATGCAGCCCGCGATGTACTGATCCGCATCCGCAGGCGGAATCCACGCGCTGAATACGTGGCGGAAGAAAAGCCAGGCGAGTGCGGCCATCGAGAAGGGCTTCACCAGCCAGTTCACGAAGAGGGTGATGAACAGGCCGCGAGGCCGGCGCCCGACCCTGCGGATCGAGCCGAAGTCCACCTTCATCATCATGGGCGTGATCATCAGCCAGATCAGGATGGCGATCGGGATGTTGATCTGAGAGCCCGCGCCGAACTCGAGCCCCCTCAGCGCTTCGAATATTCCAGGGGCCCCGCGTCCCAGCACCATCCCGGCGACCATGCACACAAAGACCCAGAGACTCAGGTACTTCTCGAAGACGCCCAGACGCCTGGGCGCGGCGGCGGCCCGCGGAGACATCGCGGAGGCTGGGTGATCCATCAGGGGGTCTTTCGTCTATCCGGGTTCAGACTCCGTTGAGCAGGGCTTTGAAACGTTTCAAAGCCGAGGGGACGATGCAGTAGCCGACCCGCGGCCCTTTCTCATTCACCTTTATCAATCCGGCGGCTCTCAGAATGCGCAGGTGCTCCGACACCGTGGATTGCGCGAGGGGCAACTCGTCGACGATGCGGCAGCACATGCGCGCGTTCTTGAGGGCCAGCATGCGCAGGATCCTCACTCGGATCGGATGGCCCACCGCCTTGGCCAAGGCCGCGAGATCCGCGTCAGCCTCCGGATCGTCCAGAGGGCGGGCCAGAGCCTCGGCGGCCCCCGGATCGTCGGGGCCGCAAGGGGCGGAGCGCGGGCGGCGGCGTTTCATTATCGTCTATCGTCGATAGACGATACCACTGGAGTCAAGGCGAACCCCAGTCCGTACGGCCCGCCATGCAGGCGGAAGACTCAGGGCGCCGTTTTGCCGGCCTTCGCGCCCGCGGCGTAGCGAAGGACCCGCACCTTCTCCATGGTGACGAGCGCGCCGCCGGTGATCATCTCGTCCATGATGGCCAAGAGCTTTTCGACGTGCTCCGCGTCCTCCACCACCTCGATCAGCAGGGGCAGATCCGCGGACAGGTCCACCAGGTTCGTGGTGTGGATCACGCTGTTGGCCCCGAAACCGGCCACCCCGCGCATCACGGTGGCGCCCGCGAACCCTTCCGCGCGCAGCCGCTCGATCAGGGCGCTGACCAGAGGCCGATGGTGCCACTTGTCTCCTTCCCCTACGAAGATCCGGACCAGAGTCTGTTCGCCGTCCAAAACTCTCATGATTGCTTCTCTCCGATTAGGCGCCGGTCAGGCGTTGCCCGAGGGCCAGGCCCAGAAGCACGGCGCCGAAGCAGGCCACCGTGGTGAGACCGAGGTTCAAGAAAGCCGCGCCCATAGCACCGTTCTGGGCGAGCCGTGTGGTCTCATAAGCAAAGCTCGAGTAGGTGGTGAGGCCGCCTATGAAGCCGGTGGTGAGGGCCAGGCGCAAGGTGGGGGAGAACGACGCCAGGTTGAGGGCGGTCTGCAGGATGGCCGCGATCAGAAAGCAGCCGCTGACATTGGCGATAAGGGTGCCGTATGGAAACGACGTGCCCAGCCTCTGGCCCGCCCAAAGGCCGATCAGATAGCGCGTGCCCGTGCCGAGCGCTCCGGCGAAACAAATCCAAAACAGCCGTTCCATGCGGGTCATTCTCCTTGCTTTTGATGGAAGTCAGCGGTGGCGATACGCACCGCGCCTGAAAGTTGAAGAGTCGCGGCGATGCCGAATCCCCAGGCCTGCTCGGGGAAAAGAGCCCAGAGAGTCCCGACCATGGCGCTCGAAACCATATCGCCGAAGCCATTGGTCGCGGCCAGCAGTCCCATGCCCGCGCCTCGCCGGTCCTTGGGAAGAAGGCTGGCGGCGAAGGCCTTCTCGGCCACCTCCTCGGCCGCGATGTAGATGCCGGAGCAGATGAACAGGAAGAGGAGCCAGGCGGCGGTGGGGGGCGCCACCGCGAAACCGAAGGTGGTGGCGGCGGCGAACAGGTACCCGGCCGTGATGACGCGACGATGGCCAATGCGGTCGGCGAGGGTGCCCATGGGGAAGGCGGCGAGCGCGCTGATGAAATTATGGAGAACATAGAGCGCCACCGCGGCCGCCGCTCCTTCGAGCGAAAAGACAGATCCGGTCATGTGCTGGGTTGCGTAAAGGATCAGCAGGGTGCGCGAGAAGTCGCCGCAACCGAAGATGAGGATGCCCGACAGATAACGGCGGAAGGGTCGGCCCGTGCCCTCGAGCTCGCCCCACAGCGTGAACCGGGCCCTCCGGGGGACGTGAGGTCCCTCGACCACGAGCAGGACGATGGCCAGGAAGGCCAAGATCCCGGGCACGATCGACACGAGCAGAAGGTGTCGAGGCGTCACACCCTGAGCGAGAAGGAACATGGCCAGGAGAGGACCGAGTACCGCGCCGGTGGCGTCGGCCGATCGCTCGAGGCCGAACGCTCGTCCATGCGCCTCGGGGGGCGATCCTTCCGCCATCAGAACGTCGCGGGCCGGGCCCCGGCTGCCCCGGCCGATCCAGGCCACCACCCGGCACAGCATGACCTGCGCGGCGCTCGTGCACACCCCGATGGCGGCCGTCCCGATTCCGGTGACGAAGTAGCCGATGGACGCGAGCGGCTTGCGACGCCGCACCCGATCCGCGGCCACTCCGCCCCACAGTTTCGCCAGCGCGGAAAGGCCATCGGCACTGCCCTCGATGATTCCGAGAGCGGCCGGGCCGGCGCCCAGGCTCAGAAGAAAGGCGGGCAGCACCGCGGTCGCCATCTCGTGAGAGATGTCGGAGAGGAGGCTCGCCAGCGAGACGCCGAGCGTGGTTCGATTCAGCCAGACTGGCGTGGAGCTCTCGGGAGGGGCGGGGGATGGGGTCGGGAGCACGCAGAGACTCCTACAGTTGTGCCGATCGTACTGTAGGAGTCATCAGCCTCCGGAGGTCGGGGCGGTTATGGCGGACTCCATCGCCGACTCGAGGATATCCGAGACGGCCGGCGCGGAAGGCGGGGGATCGGAGGCCGGCGGCTGGTGTCATCGCGTTCTATCCGGACGAGGCGTCGGCACCGCGGGGTGCCCGGCTCAATACGACGGGCGCGGATGACTCTCGCCGGTGCTGGCTGACCCCCTCTCCGTCCGTGTTCCTCAAGGAGCGGAAGAGCAGAGCGGACAGGGCGGTCAGGATACCCAGGGCCAGGAAGGCGTCATGGATCCCGTGCACCATGCGCGGAGCGTCGCTGGCATGGCCCTCCGGGAGGAACACCGCGGCGCACAGCGACGCGGTCGCCACCCCGAAGCTGATCGACATCTGCTGCGCGGTGCTGGCGATGGTGCTGGCGCTGCTGGTCCGCGCCTCCTGGACGTCGGCGTAGGCGAGGGTGTTCATGCTCGTGTACTGCAGGGAGGCCAGGTACCCGTAGCCGAACACCTGCAGGACGATGAGCGGCACCGGGGTGGTGGGCCCGATGGTTGCGAAGAGGGCGAGCATCGCGCCCAGAGCCACGGTGTTGCCTATGAGGACACGCCGATAGCCGAATCGGGTCAGAATCCTGGGCGCGCTCAGTTTCAGGCCCATGGCCGCGATGGCCTGGGGCATCATGAGCAGGCCCGACTCCACCGGGGTGAAGCCGAGCCCGACCTGATACAGGAGGGGCAGGAGAAAGGGAATCCCCCCGATCCCCAGCCGCGTCCAGAAGCTGCCCAGCACGGCCGAGCGAAAAGTGCGGATGCGGAAGAGGCCCATCATCAGCAACGGATGCCGGATGCTTCGCGCGTGCACGCCGTACCCGGTCAGCAGGGAGACCGCAATCAGCAGCAACCCCAGGATCTCGAGACTTCCCAGGGTGTGCTCGCCGAAAACCTCGAGCACATAGGAGAGAAGGGCCACCCCGGATCCGAAGAGGATCAGGCCCACGACATCGAGGGGCCGCCGCCGGGCCCCCCGATAGTCCGGGAGGTGGCGGTGGACCATGTACAGACCGATGAGGCCGATCGGAATGTTGACGAAGAAGATCACGCTCCAGTGGAAGTAGCGGATGATCAGGCCACCGGCCAGGGGCCCGAGCATGGGCCCGATGAGGCCGGGAATGGCCACGAAGGTCAAGGCCTGGATCAGTTCGGACTTCGCGAACGTGCGCACAATGGTGATCCGCCCGACCGGCAGCATCATGGCCCCCCCCGCGCCCTGCAGCACGCGGCAGGCCACCAGCACGTGGATGCTGTTCGAGAGCCCGCACAGGAAGGAGCCCAGGGTGAAGACGCCGATGGCGCTCGTAAACACCGCGCGGGTTCCGAAGCGATCCGCCATCCAGCCGCTGATGGGAATGAAGACGGCCAGACTCAAGGTGTAGCTCGAGAGCACCACCTTCATGCTGAGGGGGGCGACGCCGAGGGCTTCGGCGATGCCGGGCACCGCGGTGTTGAGGATGGTGGTGTCGAGCGCCTCCATGAAGAACGCCACCGCCACCAGCCAGGGCAGCATTCGTCTGGTGGGGTCGTCCACGGATGCCTAGGTTAATGGAGGGTTTCGGATAGTCTTCTCGCCGGACCACATGAGGGAACGAGAATTCAAATGCTAGGACGTCAGAAAAGCGGATCGGTGCTTTGCCGGTCGTGTGGCGGCCTGACCGGGGTGTCGGACGAGGCGTGCTTCCATTGCGGTGCCAAAAAACCGGGCCTGTTTGGATTCGCGGCCGGCCTCAAGGGGGTGGGGGCCGACTTCGGCTTCGGACCCCTGATCCTGGCCCTGAGCGTCCTGGCCTACGGCCTCTCGCTGGCTCTCGATCCCTCGGGGATCGGCTTTCAGGGACTGAACATGTTCTCGCCGAGCCTCGAAGCGGGGGCGCAGATGGGCTCGTCCGGGATCTATCCGGTATGGCGTTACGGCCGGTGGTGGACGGTGCTGTCGGCGGGCTGGCTGCACGGCAGCCTGATCCACATCTTCTTCAACATGTACTGGGTGCGGATCCTCGTGCCCCAGGTCGCGGAACTGTACGGGCCCGGGCGGACGGTGGTCGTCTACACCCTGGGCTCGGTGGCGGGCTTCATCCTCAGTTCATCCGCGCCGGTGTTCATCCTCTGGCTGGCGCCCGGCTTGGCCGGACCTCTCCGAGTGTTCCCCGGCATCGGGGCCTTTACCCTCGGCGCCTCCGCGGCGCTCATGGGCCTGTGGGGCGCGCTCATTCACTACGCCCGACGGACCGGTTCACAAGCTCTCAGCAAATGGGCCTGGACCTACGTCATCTACTTCGGGGTCTTCGGCCTGATGGTGAGAGGCGTCGACAACTGGGCCCACATCGGCGGATTCCCGGGCGGGTGGCTGGTCGCGCGCTGGCTCGATCCCCTGAAGCCCGAGCGCACCAATCACGTCATCGCGGCGATCATCTGCCTGGTGGCGTCGGTGGTGTCCATCGCGGTTTCGCTGCTGACACCGGTTCCGGCGTTGCAGTAGGACGCCAGCCGGGGCCACCCTTCAGTGACCCTTCAGTGGGCTGGCGGACGATTTGCCCGAGCAACGTCTCAGCCCTCGGCGATCAGACTCGCAATCTCCCGCCGCAATCCATCCAGATTCGCTTCGATGACGCCCCACACGACCTCGTCCGAAACGGAGGCGTAGCCGTGAATGAGGCGGTTGCGGAAGGCGATGATCCGTCGGGTATCGCTCACCCGCGCCTCCAGGTCCGGCGCGACCCTCAGCAGGCCGACCAAGGCTTCGCCCACGATCTCGAATTGCCGCTCTACTGCGGACCTGAGCATTCGATCTTGCTGGTAGTTGGCGAAACCCTTCCCGCCAATGAACCCTCGATCAAGTCGCACGCCTCTGCCACGTCGAAGAGGTACTTGCGGACTTCAGGCGGCCTCAAAGAGCAGGACCTATCCGGCCTCGACCGCCTGCCTGAAGAAGGGGTTTCGGATCGGCTTCAACTCGACGAGGTCGACCGGGGCGCCCACGAGATCCTCAAGATCCTCCTGGAGGCCGAAGAAGTGGGCGGCGTGTTCAACCGGCAGCATCTGTTCGAATTCGACGAGGATGTCCACGTCACTCCGGCCCTCCCGGAAGGCGCCCGTGACCGCAGACCCGAAGACGGACAGCCGAGTCACCCGGTGCTTCCCGCAAAGGTGTGCGACCTCGCCTCGTTTCGCGTCGAGTTCGAGTTTCATTGGAGAATGATATTCCACGCCTTCCGAGGACTGTTTTGGTCGGGGCCTTCTAAGGGCGCAACGACGGAAGTGCGCTGAAACGAGTCCCGGGTGCCCGCGGCTACGCCGCCGCTTCTCCGGGCCCGGGTCGGTCCTTGACCGCTCGCACGATCGCATAGATTGTCAGCCCCACACACAGCACAAAGACCACCAGGAAGAACGCTAGAGGACCCCATTGGGTCGCGACGGCGATTTGCTCGTCACTCCGCCAGGGTGCCAAGTAGATGCCCCGAAGTTGATGACGAGTCAGCACCATGAACACCATGGTGGCGACGAATACTTCCGCGATGCGGCGCACCTTCTTCGTCTGGGTCAGCGGGTCCGTGATCTGGGAGAGCACCACGAGCAGAAACACACCGAAGAGGATGCCCGCGGTCAGGGGAACCATGGTGGCGGCGCCCCCGCGCATGAAGGCCCTGAGCACTTCCTGGGGCAGCGCCAGCAGGAGCCAGAACCCATCCACCAGTTGAAGTGCAGTGGCCACGAAGGCTGCCTTGATGCCGAAACGGGCCATGCCCTCACACGCTTGGCGATCCTCGCTCGTCGCCGCTCGGCGCGTGGCCACGAAGGCCAGCACCGCTCCGGCCATGGCCACCGACGCGAGCACGAAGTGCAGGGTGCGGGGCACGAAGGTCGGATCGGACAGGGCCGCCCACGCCTGTTGCGCGACCGACTCCCATCGCCCCGGTTGCAGGTGAAGCACGTTGATCGCGACCTGAATACCCGCGATGGTCAGGAAACACAGGGCCACCACCATCAGCACCCCCTGCGCTCCCTTGCCGGCTTTCAAACGGAACTTGGCGACGTAGTTCAAGTAGTAGCCGAGGGTCAGGATCCCCAGCATTCCGAGCCACGCCCAGGCCAGCAGAATGGTGGCGGTGTAGAAGAAACGGCCGAACAGCACCTGCATGAACAGCAGCGGTGCGATCCCGAAGGTGATGGCGAAGGAGATGGCCCAGCCGTTGACTTCGACGAAGAAGGTCTGAGTCTCCCGCGCTCCGGGGCGGGTGCGTCCCACCAGGGCGGCGAGAAGAGATCCGCCCACCACCATGTTGACGAAGACCAGGTGAATGAGGAACGTAAGCACCCAGAGCACATGGAACAACCACGGCGGTCCGGGAAGTGCTGCGGGATCGAGAGCGGGGATGAGGTTAGCGGGCATGGGCGGCCTCCACGGTCTGGGCGGGCTGGAGACTCACCAGATAAGCCTTGAGCGCCTCGATTTCCTCGGCGGTTCCCACCAATGGGGGCATGTGCGGGTAGTCGAGGTTTTGAGTGGCGACGTGGCCCCTTTCGGTGTACTGGCCGGAGGTGTACCCCTCGCCCTGGTCGTGCAGCACTTCGAGGATGAGGCCCAGAGTGTCGGCATCGGGGCCCTCGACGAGTTTCCGCATGGACAGGTAGCCATCCACGGTATGGCAGGCCTGGCACTCGGCACGGTAGACGGCGCGTCCCATGGACACGGGCGACCCATCGCTTTCCCGCGCCGCCCAGGTGGCCTTGGACAGGATGCCGCGCTGATTGAGGTCGGCGATCTCACTGATCAGGATGCCGTTCGAGAACATGAAGTCCCGGATCACAAAAGGCTTCCTGGCCCCCTCGCGGACCCGTTCCGCGGCGCCGAAGAAACTGAAGGCGGCGAGGAGTGCAACGAGCGCCACCGGCCATCGTTGGACGCGGGGCAGGAGCCACGCGAACACCGCCAGCACCATGAAGCCGGCCAGGGACCACAGCACCCGCCCGCGCGACGCGCCGAGAACGGCCACCTGGGGGGAGTCTCCGAGAAAAACCGCCCGGACCGCCTCGGGAAGTGCTCCTTCCCACCACCGATAGCCGCCGTAGGCCACCAGGCCGCCCACAACCTGGAACCCGGCCATCAGACGCACCATGCGGGCGCGGGCCGCGCCATCGGGCTCCCGCAGCGCGGCAAAGATCATGTAGGCGCCGGCGAGGAGCAGACAGATTCCGGTGCGCATGACCAGGCCGGGGAGATAGGTCGGGTTGAAGATCCCATCCCAGAACGAATGGGTCTCGATCCACCTTCCGGGGGTGAGCATGAAGGAAATGATTCCCTGGATGATCACGAGAGACATGTAGGCGGCGAAGGCGTAGAGCCAGATGATGAGCAGATGCGTTCGCGGGCGGACCTTGTCCCAGGTGGCGTAGTACAGGAGCGCCGTCGCCACCTCGAGAATGAAGAAGCCCCACTCGGCGGCCCAGCCCCAGACGAAGTTATGGATCAGCATGGAGGTAGCGGCAGGGTTCACGAGCCCGATGGTGACCCAGATGCCGACGCCCGAGATCGCGCCGAAGACGGTGGACACCAGGATCAGCATCAAGGAGGATCGCTTGGCCAGGTTGCGCAGGGCCGGATCCTGGCGTCGCACGGCCAGAGTTTCCACCAGTGCTATGGCCAGCCCGCCTCCCACCGCGAAGTGCGACACCCATACGTGGGTGACCGACATCAGGCCGATCAACACGCCACCGCCCATCGCCAAATCCCAGATCGGGTAATCCATCAACTCTCCTTCCGGCAAGTGCTGCGAAGACGATCGATTTTATGACAGTTGACTGAGGCCAGAGGGTGACAGCCAAGCGACTGGGGCGCTTTGGTTCCGACCGGGCCGACTCGGCCGGTCCCGCTTCCACTCGTACCCAAGGGTCAGGATCGGGGCGGTCGGGACGCCGGCCGCCAGGCCAATTGTGAGCAGCACCAGATGGCGCTGCGACCGGGAGAGACCGGTTGCATCTCCAGCGTGGAATAAGCGAGCCCCGAGCAGGCCCCCTCGCCTGATAGCCTCCCGGTCAGGAGGGCGTATGGGCACGAGAACCTGTCCGCGGTGTCGGGTGGTATCCGAGATCTCAGCGACGAGCTGTGACTGCGGCTATGTCTTTTCGACCGGGCGTATGGCGCCGGCCCAGACCCGACCGAGGGCGGGAGGTCATGATGCCCTGGGTCTGGCGGAGGAATATCGCTCCCTGGTGAAGCTTGTGCTTCTGCAAGCCGCCGTGGGCGGAGGAACGCGAATCGCCGCTTTCGGGGCGCGACGACTCCACAGCGATGGCCTCCTCTTGGCAGTCAATCTGGTTGGTCTCATCCTTCTGATCAGTCTGAGCGTCATGGCCGCGGTGCGGGCGTTTCGCACGGCTTCGGCGATGGGCCTCGCGTCGCCACGCGGCTGGGCCGCAGCGATCGGGGTGGGCGGAATCTTCGGAATGTTGGTAATGAATCGAGAGGCCCGGAAGTGGAGCGAGCGTCAGGGAATTCAGTTCAGCCTTCTGGGGCCGGATCTGAACGATGCGCGCCGGGTGGATCGCGACCGAGGGCCCCTGGATCCACGCGAGAGGGTAGTTGCCGGCACAAAGAGCGAGCCGGAGTATGGCGCCCTCTGGCGGCGTCTGCTTGCGATGTTTCTCGATGTGCTGACGGCTCTTGCCATGGGGACCGTCTTCGCCATCGCTTCCGGATTTCTAACCGATCCGATCGGCGTCACCGATCAACTCGTCCCGATTCTCGAAGGCTTTTGGGCGGGTGTCCTGGGTGTGCTGATCTATGCGGCGTTCGAGGGGTCACGGCTCGGAGGCACGCCGGGCAAGTGGCTCATGGGTCTGGCCGTCGAGACGGACGGACATGAACCGGCCTCGCTCCTCCGGGCCATCTGGAGAAACACCGCCAAGTACCTTTCGGGCGCGGCCTTTCCCGTGAGCCTCCTCATGGCAGGTCTAACCGCACGCAAGCAGGCGCCGCATGACTATCTGGCTCGCACGGTCGTGGTCCGCCGCCGTCGCCAGCCGGGCGAAGTCAAGAACTGCGCGACGGCGTTCGTCTTCGCCGGCCTTGTCTTCGCGTCGTTCGTGGTGGTGTGGCAGCACGAGGGCCGACCCAGCATCGATCTGGCTCGAGTCAGGGCTGAGTTCCGTTCGCAGTACCCAGTGCGATTGGAAGCATTGCCGGACGTTGATGCTGAGGCTCTCTTCGACCAAACCCACCGAAGATGCTTCGACGAGCACTACAAACGGCGCTGGGACGGCAACACGTCCGAGGTCGATCAGTATCGTCGGTGCATGGCCGCGGCCTATGCGCAGCGCTTCGCAGACGCGGTCGCCCTGGAGAGCGTGGAGTTCGCGCCGCACGTCGTCGACGGGGAGCCCGATCCGGTCTGGACCAAGGTCGCCATTCGTGGTCGCGTTGCCGAAGGCCGAGTCGGCGAGTTTCTCGTTCTGCTGAAGGAACGGCGATGCGAAGGAGATGGCGACGGCCATTCTGGTTCGGATGCTCCTCTTTACTCGCAGTCTCTGACTTTGAAAGGCGGCGGTGAGTTTGAGTACTCGACGCTATCGGGGATCTTCACGAAGTCGTGCCGGCTGTCTCTAGGGCTCTACCTTGAAGGGGTCCCCTATGGGAAGGGGATCACGGTCGACCTGCCCCTGGCGGACCCGGTGCTGGTCGCCGAGAAGAATGCGCGTCATGCGGTTTACGTGGCTGCGATCGATCAGGCGCGCGTGTGCCGAGCCGGCGAGGGCCCAAAGCTACAGTCGATCGAATCAGGCGAAATGACGCCCGACGTCCGCGCCATCGTGGACAGCCTGAGGAGTCGGGATCGCAGCCGTATTGAAGAAGCCCTCAAAGCCGCGATCGCACTCGGAGCAACCACCCGGCAGGCTATTCCAGCCTTGACCCCCTTGCTCGAGGATCGAGGCTTCACCGGCCAATCGGCCGCCCGGGCGTTGGGCGCCCTCGATCCTGAAGGAACCGTGGTGACTCCGGTGCTTCTATGCCAGTTGGGCGAGCCCGATCGCGCGTGGAAATACGCGGCGGCCGGCGTTCTGCTCCGAATCGGGAACCGCGCGGGACAGGAGGCTCTTGCTGAAGGCCTGAAGAGGGAGCCGACATCACAACGATATGCGGTGATGCGTGAGTTGGAGACTTCGGGCAGGAAGGCAGCCGCTTTATTGCCGCCGGTGATCGAGTGCGCTGTTTCCGAGCCGGACCTGCGGCTGCGCTCAGCCTGCATCTCACTCCTGCCTCGCATTGATCCCGCTGATCGTGCGTCGCTGCGCGCGCTCGAAAAGGCGCAGGCAGATGAGGACCTGACTGTGCGAGAGAAGGCGAAAAGCGCCTGGCAGTACGCGAGCGAGCTTCGTCTTCGTGAACTGGTGAAGACTCCAGAGTCGCTGGCTCTCGGCATGGTGACGGATCCGTCGTCCGCCGTCCGGCTCCAATGTCTACATACGGCAACGTCCACCCGGCCCTACGGCACGGCGGTGGCTGCGGCGCTCCGCCAGGCAGCGAATGATCCGGACGAGAAGGTCCGGGAAGCGGCTCGTCGGGTGCTGGCGGATCCTTCCTGACCCCAGGCCAGCTGTCTGAGGCTCCTACTTTTGAGCCTCCGCAAGAATCGCCTGACCAAGGTGCTCGGCCTGATGTTCCGTTCGGTTCAGCAGGACGTTGTCGCGGTTGCGATGAGGCTCCCGCGCGAAGTCCGTCAAGCCGATGCCGTACCCGCCGGGCTGCGTGCCGACCTGGGCCTTGGAAGCCTAGAATCCCTCGCGGCCGGGAAGGAGGCAGCATGAGGCAGATTGGGTCGGCGATAGTCGTGTGTGTCCTGTTCGCGTCGGTGGGGGCGGCGGCGCCCGCGCCTTGGCTGGAGGTGAAGAGCCAGCACTTCACCATCGTCACGAACTCGGGCGAAAAGGAGGCGCGACGCACGGCCTGGAAGTTCGAGCAGGTGCGTCAGGCCCTGAAGGTCATCTGGCCCTGGGCCGCAGTCGACGGCGGCCGGCCCATCACCGTCTTTGCGGTTCGGGATGAGAACACCCTCAAGACACTGGGGCCCCAGTTCTGGGAGGGCAAGGGATTCCGGCCATCCTCCTTCTGGGTCGGAGACAGCGACCGTACCTACATCGCCCTGCGTACCGATGTCGCCGAGCCCGACGATGTGGGCGAGAACCCGTACCGGATGGCCTATTGGTGCTACGTGAGCGCCGTGCTCCACCGCTCGCTCCCCGTCCGGGCGCCGGAGTGGTACGCCCGCGGGATGACCGAGGTGCTGAGCAACACCATCGTCCGCGAGAAGGAACTTCACGTCGGCCGTCTGATGAACGCACACCTGCGGACCCTCTACGAGAACGCTCCTATCCCCCTCGACGAGTTTCTGGGTGTGGATTACGGTTCGAAGTACCTCACCCGGGAGGGCGATGCCCGGCTCTTCGAAGCGCAGGCCTGGGCATTCGCCCACTACATGATGTTCGGCGCGAATGGAGCCCACAGGGCCCAGTTGAACCGCTTCAACCAGCTCCTCCTGCAGGGCACGAGCGCGGACGTCGCCCTGAAGAAGGCGTTCGGCGGAGACCTCGCACCCGTCTTCTCGGGCATGCGCGAGTACATCAAGCGCAGGGTCTTCCAGTACGGGCGCATCGCGGTTGCCGTAGACCTCAGGCCCGAGGGCTTCGATTCCCGACCCCTCTCCGCCGGGGAGACCTCGGAGCTTCGTTCGCGGCTTCTCGTGGCCATGGGGCGGCCGGTGGAGGCGCGGACCGAGGCCGCGTTCGCGGCCGCAGCCGATCCCGCGAGCCCCGTTCCCTCCGAAATCGAGGGAGCGCTCCTTGATCGAGAAGGCAAGCCCAGCGAGGCGCGGGCCGCCTTTCTAAAGGCGGTGTCGCTGTCGTCGACGCGCTCGCAGGTGTACTTCCGGCTGGCCCAGCTGAGCCGGCCGCCGGCAGGGGCCGACCACGACACGAACGAGAAGATCGCCCGGCTCCTCGAAAGGGCCATCGAACTTGAGCCCGACTACGCGAATGCCCTTTCCTACCTGGCGGAGACGCAATCGGACCTCGGAAAGCCCGAGGCCGGCATCGAACTCGCGTCCCGCGCGGTCAAACTCGAGCCGAACGAGGCCTATCACCGCATGGCCCTGGCGGGCGCTCTGTGGAATGCCCGGCGAGGGGACGAAGCAGTCGTCGCCGCCCAATCGGCCCTCGCGGTCGCGGATGACGATCAGGAGCGAGCGAGGGTCCAGGGGTTTCTGGATTTTGCGGCCCGAAGCCGGCAGACCCCGCGGCCGGCAACCCCTTCGACGCGTGGGCCCGCCACAACCACCCCTGAGCCCGAGGCTCTGGTCACGGTGTCCGGTATCCTCGAGATCCCGGAAAACGAACCGCCAGAAGCGCAGGCCGCGCTGGGCAAGTGCCTGACGGAGGACGACGCCCAAGCCTGCGGGGCATCGACGGGGGTGCTGGACAAGATGTGCCGAGGCAGGGACGGCTACGCCTGCCGGATCCTCGGCTCGTTCTACGACCGTGGGCACGGCGTGCCCATGGGAAAGGCGATGGCGGCTTCGGCCTACCAGATCGGCTGCACGACGGGAAACGATCAACAGAGCTGCGGCCGCTATGCGGTTCTCCAGGCCCAGGGCCTTGGCGTGCGAAAGGATCCCGTCACGGCGCTCGCCACGCTTCAGAAACTCTGCGGGGCCAAGCTCGACGACGCTTGCCTCGGCTGGGGCCTTCTCCTCGCCAGCGGCGTCGGCGGGCGCGACATCCCCAAGGCACGTTCGCTGTTCCAGGCATCATGCTCAGCCGGGAACCCGGAAGGCTGCCGGCTGCTCGAGACGGTGCCCCCGCGCTGAGTGGCGAACCTCGAGGTTCGGCGTCGGCGTCCGGCGGAGCGATTCAGAAGCCCGGTTCTTCTATCCGGAACCAGCGGGGCCAGACTTCCGGGGGGCCGTCGGCGCGGACGGGCGAGGGCAGCCTTACCCCGAGCAGATAGCCCCTTAGCTGCCCCGGCCCGGTGACTCGCGACGGCGTGCCACTGTGCCGGAAGGACGCGCGGCGCCCTTCGACGCAGGCCATCGTCCATTGCCCCTTCAGGTCCGTTCCGACCCGAGGCTGAGTCCAGGTCCAGTACCGCATCCTGAGCAGAGTGGCCCTCACTTCCCTCATGACCGCCGGGGACAGCACGCCGGTCGCGTATCCGCGGTCTGGATGTTTCGGGTCGAGCGCGCGAAGCATCCTTCCGTTGTCCCACACCGCCACGAGGACGCCACCGGAGGCGCGAAATCCGCCGGAGAGCGCGATGGCGGCGATGGGCTCATCTTCGGCGCAGACCGGCCCCGGCTCGGCCGCGCCGGGCAGGAGGGCCAGGGCCGCCACGACGCTCACAAGCAGCATGGCGAATCCCGCGAACTACTTTCGAGGCTCCACGAGAAGCGCCTGACCAAGGTGCTCCGCCGTGTGCCCCAATCGGTTCAGCACAACGTTGCAGCGATTGCGATGAGGCTCCCGCGCGAAGTCCTCGGTCGAGACCGAGTTGTGCTTCTCCAGCCATTGGGCGGGGGTGAGGGCCTGGAAGTGCGTCCACAAGCTTTCGTTGATCTCGGCCCAGCAACGCTTGACCTCAGCTCCGGGGGAAATGGGTTCCTTCGCCCGGTCCGGATTCTTGATGAACATGTCGTCCAGCTCAGGATGGAGCCTCGGGCCGAATCCGAGCAGCGGAAGAAGGGCGTCGTTCACCGCGGTCAGGTGGCCCCAGATGTAGATCAGCCGGTTCCTCCCCGGAGCGATTTCTCTGTGAAGATCCTCTTCCGACTGATCTCCGAAAAACTTCTCGACGCGGTCGGTGCTTTGCTTCCAGTTGCGAAGGACCAGGTCCACGAACATCGTATCGTTTGCCATCCGCCAACCTTACCTGCGGGGCCGAGGGGAGGCCGAGCGGCATGTCTGCCCGGGACGTGCCGCGGGCGCTACTTGCCGAAGTGCACCATGACGTCCCTGCTGCGGCTCATCCTGACCACGCACGTTGGCGAAGTACCCGAACACTCCCCGCCCCAACCGGTGAACGTGCTGCCTTCAGCCGGCGTGGC
>JAQBHL010000012.1:0-19208 GCA_032127745.1 Acidobacteriota bacterium | reverse complement strand
CGCTGGGCCATCTTCGCGGCCGACCCGGGCCTACGCGAAACGTACTTCGCCGATCTCATGAGGAATGACGCGCTGGAGGCGAAGCTCGCAGCCCTCGATCGCGCGACCGAGCGAACCCCGGTCGACGATCTGGTTCTCGCCGAGGGCTATGCGCGATTGTCCCTGTTCGAAAGGGCCGCTGACGCGGCTTCGCGCCGGGCCGCCACCTACCCGGGCGACGAGAAGATCGCTCACGACGCCCTGCAGATCCATCGGTCGCTCGCCGGCCTCGACCTGTCGCATGAAGCGCCCGCCAAAGCGGTGGTGGATCGCGCGGTGCCCGCTTTGCGCGATCCTCATCCCTTCATCACCGAGCTGGGCGAGCTGTACGAAGAGACCGGCCGGCCGGAGATGGCGCTCGCGGTCTGGAAGGGCCTCCTGGATCGCGATCCGAGAAGGGAAGAGCGCATCAAGGAGACCGCGGCCCTGCTCTGGGACTACGGCCACATGCGCGAAGCGCTCGACACCATCGAGGCCGGCCGCGAGCGGCTCGGTCGGCCCCGGATGCTGGCCTTCGAAGCCGGAGTGCTGCGTGAGGAAGTGAAGGATGTGGACGGCGCCATCCGCGAGTACCTCGATGCCGTTCGTCCCGAGGGCGCCGCCGATTCCTGCTATTGCTCCGGTTTCGAGAACGATCAGCGTTCCCTGCGTCGGCTGGCTCAGTGGATGGGCCGCGACCGGGTGCTCAACCGGGTGCTCGGGACCATCGAGGCTCTGCAGCCCGGGAATGAGGCGGATGAGAAGACGCTTCTCGCCCTCTGGCCGCTTGGTGGAATCAGCACGCCCACACCCGGCCTCGACTGGGATGCGGATGACTGGATCGACGGGTTGGATCAGCCGAACGATCCGATCGGTCGCGAGGAGCGTGAGGCCCGGAGGCTGGCCGCCCGGGGGAGCGAGCACGCGGGAATCATGAGGGTGGCGCACGCGTTGGTTGCGCGCGCGACCGCGATGACGCCCGCGGCCACGAACGTCAGGTTCCTGACCGCACTCGAGGGTTCGGCCGCTGCCTACAACGCCTCGGCCTGGGGGGAGGCGGAGGAAAAGGATCGCTTCTTCACCGGCATCGTGACGCGTCAGGCCGAACTGGCGCCGACCGTCGAGGAGCGCCTGCGTCTCGAGATCGGTCTGGCGCAGAGCCTGGCCGGCGCCGGACGCATTCCCGAGGCGGAGGCTCTGTGGCTCTCGCTCGCCCCGCGTATCGAAGGAATGCCCGAAAGTGCTGCGAAGATCCAGGCCGAAGTGGCGCGCGCGGCCTTCGTCGAAGGCACGGGCGGATTCGAAAAGGCGAACGCGGCCTGGAGCGGCCTCGTTGCGAAGTATCCGTGGAGCCTGGGCGTCATCGAGGACCGGATCGCCTTCCTGCGCCGCAACGATCACGGCGAGGAGTCCAGGCAGGCCCTCGAAGACGCCACCGCCCGCGCGGCCTTTGGCCACCGTGTGCCCCTGCTGACCCGCCTCATTTCCGAGTCGCTCGCCGAGAAGGACCTGCCTCGCGCGTCCCGCGCCCTCGATCATCTCCTCGGGACCACGACCCTGACCGACGACCAGCGCCTCGGCGCGGTGTCGCTCCAGGCGCGCCTGCGCTTCCAGCAGGATCCATCTTTCGCCGCCGTGGCCTTCGCGAACGACCAGGCGCCGAAGTTCAAGCCGGAACTGCGGGCCGCGGTGTTCGCCGAGGTGGCGCGGGCCGCCGCCATCGAGAAGGCGTATTCGACTTCAGTCTCGGCCTGGATCGAAGCCCTCAATCGCAGCACGGAGCGCAGCTGGCTGAAGGAGGCCGCCCGCGCCGCGCGCCAGAGCGGCAAGCCTGAGGTCCTGGTGTCGTTCTTTGAAACGCAGCAGCAGCGCTCGCCCCGCGACGTGCGCTGGGCGGTGGCGGTCCGCGAGTTGCGGGTCGCCACTGATGACCTCGTCGGCGGCATCGAGATGGCCCGCATAGCCGCCACGGTTCGGCCCGAGCGCCAGGAACTGTGGGACGAGGCGGCCGAGCTGATGGAGCGCGACCAGCGTTTCGTCGAGGCCGGAGATTTCCTCGAGGGCTGGAACGTTCAGCGGCCGGCCGACCCCACCGTGGCCGGGAAACGCAGCGAGTTGTACATCCGCGGACACGATCTGAACAAGGCGCTTCTGGTCGAACAGGCGGCCCTCTCGGCGTTCGAGAAGACGGAGCCCGAGCCTCGCGACCTGGTCACGCGCGCAGCGGAGGCGGCGCGCCGCCTGTGGAGAAACGGCGAGCCTCAGCTCGCGTGGCGCCTCCTCTCGCCCCAAGGCGACGCCTCGGCGATCGGGGCCACCGGCTTGTCCGTCGAAGAGCAGTTCCAGCTCGCCATCCTCAACAACTCGTTCATGCCTCTTCTCATCGCGGGCGCGGACGACCAGGAGCGGGTCTGGGCCGCGGCCAGCGTCCTTGGCCAGTATGGACGGCTCGAGAATCGTGAACAGGTCCTGCTCTGGCTGACGGAGAAGATCTTCCCTTCCGCCCGGGTGGACGATGCCTTCCTCAACACGTGGTGGGCGTTCATTCAGAACGCACGGCTAGAATCGGCGCTTCGCTTCCGGGTCGCGCAGCGCTTCGCCCGGCAGATCAGCGGCCCCTGGTCTGCGGAAGCCCCCGCCGACTTCCTCGACGACGCCGCGGACCTCGTGGTGGCCACGGTGCCGAAGGGCAGCGATGGCCAGACCGAGTTCCGGCTGCGGGCGCCGGATTTCGATGCCCTCTGGACCGCGCATCTTGTCCGCTTCGATTCGTCCGTCGAACTTGCGGCCTTCCTGCAGCCGCGATTCGCCTCGTTGATCGCCACGGTGCGGGGAACGGCCGTGATCAATGCGGATAGCAGGCGCGAGGCCTGGACCGCCTGGCTCGATCCCTCTCCGGCCATGGAGACCTTTGCGCGCGGTCTTCCCTCCCAGCCCGACCTCGTGCAGGGTCTTTCCGATGTCTTCGAAGACCGGCGGCTCTGGCCGCGGCTGCTCGCGATCGCGGCCCGAGGCTGGGATCCCTCGCCGCTCCTCGCCGAATTGCGCCCGCTCTCACGCGTGACCTGGATTTCCTTCCGGGAGCGCCCGTTCGTCCCGGCGTCGTCCGCGACGGGGGCGGCCCCCCAGACGTTGGAGGATCCGGTTCTCTCCGTGCGCCGGACCACCCTCAACCAGACCTCGGTCTCCCTCGGTGAGTTTCTGGACGCCCCTTCGACTCCTGAGGGCTCGGGCCTGAGCCCCTTCGCCCAACAACTGCTCGGGCCGCTTGTTCTCGGCGAGATTCTGGGCGACGATCCCAAGTTCACCTGGCCCATGTTCCGACCCCGCACCGACGTCATGGGCCACGTGGTCGAGACCGGCGACGACCGCATCGCCGGACGGGGCATCGACACCCTTCGTTTCCCTGGTGCCCTGTGGGGCGAGCGTCCTGGGCTCGCCTGGTATGCCCTTCAGGCCTACGCGCGCTACCGCGCCCACGATCCTTCGGCCGTCGATGTCGCGGCGGAATGGCCCGAAGCGGGGGGCGAGACCGAGCGAGCGGTTCTGACCGCGCGCCTGGCCCTCGCCCTCAACGGCCCCGCCGCGGCGCTCACTCGGATCGAACGGCTCGGCCTCCGCACCAGCGACCCCGAGCTTCTCCGTTTCCGGCTGAAACTTCTGGTCGAGGCCGGCCGCAACGCCGAGGCCAGGGCAGCGCTGCGGGACCGGCTCATCTCCGACCAGAAGAAACTGAGCGAAGACGCCCTGCGCACCTTCACGGTCATGGCCGAGGACCTGGGCCTGCCCTCGCCCCTCTCCCTGCTCGATCCCGCCGTTCCCGTTCTGCCCTCGCTCCTGGCCACGATCTACGACAGCCAGGGGGTGGAGACGGGCCGCCGGTTCAAGACCGACGATCCGGTTGGCTTCCGCTCCGCCTTGATCGCGAGGTGGAGCGAGAAGGCGGCCACCTTGAAAGCGCCCGAGCTTCGGGCGTGGCTCAGCGAGCTGTGGGCCAACGAGGCGGCGCCGCTGCCCGATGCCGGTCTGCATCGCCTCGGCGATTTCTGGCCGCTGGCCTCGTCGTGGGCCGCGACCATCCCCGTCAACGACCGCCTGCGCGCGATTGAAGCCATCGACGTCCTTCCCGACCCATCGATGCTCGACGCCTTCCCTGAGCGCGTGGGCGACGCGTCCGCCCGGCGTCTCCTGATGATTCGCGTCCACCTCGCCCGGGGCGAAGACGACGCCGCAGTGTCGCTCTTCCGGGCCGCTCTGGCTGCCACCGAAGGCCCGGAACCGCTCACTCTTCGTCCGATCGCCGCCGTGGCCGCGGGGCCCGCAGCCGGGGAAGAAGAGGGCGAAAGCGGGGAGGTTCCGCCTGGCTATGGCGATGGCCAGGGCGGAGACCAGAGCGGTCCCGCCAATCCGATCGCGCTCGCGGTGCGCGCCCTGCGCGCGCCCTTCGTGGCGGTGAAGAAGGCCCCGCTCGTTCAAGACGATGTGGTGACCTGGCTCGACCGTCGGATCGACGAGAATCCGGGCGCTCTCGATTTCTGGGGCCTGCGGTTCGAGGTCAGCACTGCTGACGAGCGAGCAGGGGTGGAAGAGCGCCTCCGCGCCGCCTGGCGACGGGGAGACATCGCGACCTATCGGCGGGATGACGTGGTCACCCTTCTCGTCAAACACGCGAAGGAACTCGCTGCTCCCTGGATCCAGGAGGCGCCGTCCTTCTGGCCCTCCTTCTTCGCGGTCCAACAGCACGCGGCCTGGCTCCACGACGTCGGGATGGATCGCGAAGCCGCGCTCTACATGGTCGAAGCCCGATCGAAGGCGCTGTTCCAAAGGTCCGAGGAGATCCAGGCCTTCGACGTCTGGCGGCGGAACACCGATCTCGCGGGCGGAGCGCCCGATGCCTGGAAGGCCGCGCTTCGCTTCTGGCGCGACGATCCGGAGAGCATCGCCGAGCCCCTTCAGCAGCGCCTCAAGGACCATCCTCTCGACGCTCTCGCAGCACGGGCGGCTTTGCGCCGGCCCACCGCCGTGGCGCCGCAACTGAGCTTCCTCGCCATTCGTGCTTTGCGCGACGTTCAGGATCTCGGAGTGGTCGACGCGTACAGCGACGAATCCCTGCTTCGGCTGCGTGCCGCCCGCGCGCTTGTGAGCGAGCCTCGAGCCGCCCGGACCATCGGCGGCGGTCTCGCTCCCGAGTGGGTGGCGCGCGAACTCGCGCGGCGCCGATTCAGGAGCGCCGACGTCAGCGCCGCTCTCGCCGACCTCGCGCGCCTGGCCGCGGCGAACCGCGACCCATCGATGCTGCGCAGCGCCCTCGACCTGCTCGCCGATCGCAAGTGGGAGGGGGCTGTGGACCTGCGCGCCGAACTGGCCGGGGCTCCGATCGAGCCACCGATGGTGTCGCAACGGATGGTGGCCGGCCGCCCGCTTCTCTATCGACCGCGCGATCTGACCTTCGGCCTGATCTCGCAGATCGTTCAGTCCGATCTTTCGAAGGCGGCTCCCGATCCCCAGCCGGCCACACCAGAGGGGCCACGATGACCACTCTCATCCGTAGATTCGGTTTCCCCCTCGGCCTTGCCCTGTTGTCGATGGCCTCGCCGTCCTGGTCGCAGACCCCGCCCCCGCGCGGCGCGGTCGTTTCCGGCGGCCTGTCCCTGCCCCCGGCGTTCGTCCGCCTCTCCATCCCGGACGTTCCCGCCTTCGATGCCGCTCTCGGCGGGGGCTTCAAGAACGCGCTCTACGGCACGCTCAGTGAAGGCGATGGAGTCGCACTGGGTTTCGGCCAGAGCCAGGTGGGGGCGAAGCTGCAGGACCAATGGTCGCGATTCCACGGCGAGACCGCGCTGTCCTTCCGGACCATCATGGATCTTCAGACCACCTCCCTGGCTCTGGCCATCCTCAACGTGGGCCATCTCGAAATGGTCCTTGTCCTCGAGACGCCTCTCGCCTCCCTGCCGGATATTTTCGAAGAGGGCACGGCGCGGATCGACCACGGCCGGACGTATCACCTCGTCCGCACCGGCGCCGCCGACGAGGGCAGCGATGGAGAGACGCGCATGGGCCTCGCCTGGTCGCGCGATGCCGGCCGCCTGATCGTCACCACCTCCGAGCGCGCGATGAAGCTGGCGCTGGCTGCGGTCGAGGGGGGCACCCGCTTCACGCCCCGGCTCGATGGCCTGGCCAGCCTCGAACTCGACACCGAAGCGCTTCAGCAGGACCTCTATTTCAAACGCGAGTTCCTGTTCGGTTCCCTCCCCACCGCAGCGGAGTCGCGGGGAAAGATCAGCGCCGCGCTCCGGATGGAATCCGGGCGGCTGGTCGAGGTTCGCGAGGGCGCTCTCACCTCCGCAGGCCAGAGGGGCGCGGTCTTTGAATCGAAGGATGCGGTGGCGAGTGGCTGGATCAACGATTCGTCGCAGCTTTTGGCCGAGCTGCGACGGGGGGTGCTGGAGCCGATCCCTGAGCCCAGCCTGCTCCCGCAATTGTCGATCGCCCCGTTGCCGGGGTCGAAGGCGGCCACCGCTGAAGATCGTTATTCCACCAGCATCGAGGTGGCCCTGCCCGCAGCCGGCGGTCTGGCCCGGGAAGGCGCCGAGATCGATGCCTGGCTAGCACTTCTCTCCGCCCAGCCGGTGGAGGGTTTCGGTTATGTGGTCACGAAGTCGCGGGCCCGGCTCCTGGCCATACCCTGGCCGAAGGAGAAGGACGCGGACCTGGTCTCGCTTCTCGACGCGACCCTCACCCGGCGGGGCGCCCGGCTTGCGACCTCGCCCTCCAAATCTCCATCGACATCGACCGGTGACGCGCGCCAGTACTTGATGGGCCCCGCTCTGCCCGTCCTCGCCTTCAAGCGCGCGGGCGAGTTCATTTGGATCGCACCCAGCGCGGCCGATCTTCGTGAAGCGCCGGGTGTCTCGTGGAGCAAGGACGTGCTTCGCTTCTCCAAGCTCGATCTCGCGGCCGTTCGCGAAGAAGGCAAGCGGTGGGCGCGCATCGAAGGCCCGGCATCGCCGGATCGCGTGCGTCCTCTCTCGGATCGCGTGCTCGGACTTCTCGGCTGGATGCCCGCGGTGCGCACCCTTGAAGTCGAGCGACGCGTCACCGGGGCCGGTTTCCAGGAGCGCATGATTTTTGGCGTGGCGCCCAAGGCCGCGCCGTCCGCGGCGAAGTAGCGGGCCACGTTCCATGCGGAGACGGTCGACGATCGTTTCTGCGTGCCTTCTGAGCGGAATCTTCGCGGGCTCTGCCCTTGCCGATGATTTCGACGCCTGGTTCCTGAGCCGCGGACGCATCGCGACCCTCGGACAACCCGAAGACGACCCTCTCCCGGTAGGTTCGCTGCAAAAGCCGTTCCTGGTGCGCGCCTGGGCGAGGTCGCATCCGAGCGCGGTCATACCGAGGTTCGCCTGCACCAGCACCTCGGGGTGCTGGCGCCCATCGGGTCACAGCACCCTCGATCTGCGCGCGGCGATTCGTGAATCGTGCAACACGTTCTTCAAACTCCTGGCCCGGGAGACCCCCCAGGAAGCGATTCAGGATTCCTTTCGGGAAGCAGGATTCCAGTGGACGGGAGAACTGAGCGAGGCAGAGGCTATCGGTCTCCCCGGGCCGGCCCGGGTCAGGGTGTCCCCGTCACGACTCCTCGGAAGCTACGTCGATCTGGCGCGCTCGCCCTGGCCCGGCCGCCAGGATGTCCGACGAGAATTACTCGCGGGACTCAAGGACTCGGCCGAAGACGGCACCGCGTCAGGCTTGAGGCTGCGCGGCTTCAAAGCGAAGACGGGCACGGTGCCGGCCCTCGACGGCGCGGCCCTCAAGACCTCGGGTTTTGCCATCGTGCTCGACGACGCGGGCTTTGCGTTTCTCGGCCTGCTGCGACGAGGCACGGGGCGCGAAGCGGCGATCCGCGCCGGAGTCGAGATCGAGAAACTGCGGCCCGGTTCGATGAAGCGCTCTCTGTCCGCGAATTCAAAGAGCCGGTCCCCGCGGAACACGGTGGCGGTGAGGGAAAAGCGCGACCTCGAAGATCTGGTGCGGGTGGAGATGCTGGACGAACTGCGTCTCACCGAGGTCCGACTGAAGAATCTCGGGCCCGGCCCGGTCGATTCATCCCGCGGTTTTATTGGTTCCGGCGCTACCGTGAGCGCTATCGGCGGAGATCGTTTTTCCGAGGGTCTGTGGGAGATCCGGGCGAAGGAGCCCGTGTTCGAGCGCAGGGTTCGTGCGAGTCTGGATGTAGTCCAGCGCGACGGCCCGATCCGCCTCGTCGCCACCATGACCCCGCGCGACTACGCCAATGGAATCCTGAAAGCGGAGTTGGGCTCGGGGCTGCCCAGCCTTCGGACGCCGCTGGCCTCGGCCGTGCTGCGGTTCGTCGGTCGCGGTTCGCGTCATGCGCAGTCGGACGTTTGCGACTCCACCCACTGCGCCTGGTTCGTGGGCGAGGGCCCGGTGCCGCGCTGGCTTCGCCCCGATGCGGCGGTGAACGAGAGGGAGATGGCCGCCGATCTCACCGACGCGGAGTGGACGGGCGCCCTGCGCCGTGCGCGCGCCGAGCCCGCCGGCCCGAATCAGTGGACCGCCGATTGTGGAGGGGATCCGGTGTCGCCTCACTTCATCTGGGGCGGAGGCGACCGGCGGGTGGTCGCCTGTCCGCGCCATCCGAAGGGCCGAGGTCGAGGGTGGCGGCGTGACTGGCCGGCCGCGGATCTCGCGGCCGCGTTCGGCACGAAGACAGAAGCGATCGAGGTGGCGATCGTTAATGGTCAGTGGATGTTGAAGGTGACCCTCGCACCGCGGGCCTCGATCGGCTCGTCGACCACCCTCGCTCTGACCTATGACGAAGCCCATCGTCGCCTCGCCCAGCGGATGGGTTGGGATGCCATGCCCGCTCCCGCCTCGCGGGTCTTCCGCACCGGTTCCGGCTTCGTGGCCGAAGGAGTGGGCTTCGGCCATCGCGTGGGATTGTGTCTCGCTCCCTAGCCGGCGAGGCCTGACCCTCGGTTCGCGCACGGTAGGATCAACCGGAGTGACCCTCGATCCGCAGGCAGCCTATGCGTCCCGACTCGAAACGAGGCGGGCGGAGGCGCAGGTCCTCGAACAGCGAGACCGCAACCTGTCTCTCGCCCGCGGCGTCGTGGGCGTGACCGGCCTGGTGGCCGCGCTCACCATGAATGCGTCGCGTCCGCTGGCCCTCGCCGTGTTCGTCACCGCCGTACTCGGGTTTCTCGCCCTCATCGTGGTTCACGAGGGCGTGGCTCGGCGCCTGGCCCGGGCCCGTCGCCGAGTCTCCTTCTATGAAGGCGCCCTCTCCCGCACGCGCGGTGAGTGGGTGGGACAAGGCGAGCCGGGCACGCGATTCCTCGACCCCGCCCATCCAAACGCGATCGATCTCGATCTGTTCGGCCGCGGGTCACTCTTTGAGAGGATGTGCGTGGCCCGCACCCACGCGGGCCAGGATCGACTCGCGTCGTGGCTCCAAGGCGGCTCGTCCGTCGATGTTTTGAAGGCGCGACAAACCGCAGGCGCCGAGGTGGGAACCCGGGTCGACTTTCGCGAGGAATTGTCCGTGCTCGGGGGCGAGGCGCGTCGTGCCGTCGATTCCACCTCTCTCCTCAAGTGGCTCACCGCTCCCCCCGTACCCGTTCCCATTCGTCTGCGCGTGGCCGCGTTCGTGTCCTCCGCGGCCGCTTTCATAGCCGCCACCGCCTGGGCGCTCGGGGTGTGGGATGGGTTCCCGTTTCGAGTGGCCTTCATCGCGGTCCTGGCCTGCACCTGGTTCGGGCGTGTCTTCAGCCGCGACGTACTGACTGGAATCGGCCGTCCCGTTCACGACCTCCAGACTCTCACCGAACTCTTCGATCGGCTGGGCGCCGAGCGCTTCGAGGCCCCGCGACTGATGGAACTGCACGCGTCCCTGACCGCCGAGGGCGTGCCCCCGGCACGTCCGATCGGGCAGCTCCGGCGCTGGCTGGAGATCCACGAGTCCAAGAGCAACGTTTTCTTTGGCGTGCTCGCCTTCTTCATGGTCTGGGACCTGCAGCTTTCGGCCGCGGTCGAAGGATGGCGCCGCCGTTTCGGCGCCCCCGCCGCACTCTGGCTACAGACCCTCGGCGAGATGGAGGCGCTGGTGAGCCTCGGGACTTACGCCTTCGAGAATCCGAGCGATCCCTACCCCACGTTCGAGGTTTCGGGGCCGTTCTTTCATGCGGACGGGATCGCCCATCCGTTGCTTCCGGTTTCACGCGCAGTGGCCAACGACGTGCGTCTCGATGGCGAAAGCCAGATGCTTGTCATCACCGGATCCAACATGTCGGGGAAGAGCACACTGCTCCGGACGGTCGGGATCAACGCCGTGCTGGCTCTAGCCGGCGCGCCGGTGCGCGCAGGATCCCTTCGACTCTCGCCTCTGGCCGTAGGCGCTTCGATCCGGGTTCAGGACTCGTTGCAGGACGGCGAGTCCCGCTTCTACGCGGAGATCAAACGGGTTCGACAGGTTCTTGACCTCGCCTCCGGCCCGATTCCCGCTCTGTTCCTGATGGACGAGATCTTCGACGGCACGAACTCGGCCGAACGTCGGGTGGGCGCCGAAGCAGTGGTGCGCTCGCTGCTGGAACGGAAGGCCATCGGCCTCGTGACCTCGCACGATCTGGCGTTGGCCGACATCGCGGTGAGCCTCGCGCCCCGGGCCACGAACCTCCACTTCGAGGATCATCTCGAAGGCGATCGCATGGCCTTCGACTATCGGCTCAAGCCCGGGCCGGTTCGGAAGGGCAACGCGCTCGGGTTGATGCGAGCCGTCGGCCTCGAGGTGTAACGGCGCCTGGGCCGCTACACCTTTGGCTCTGCGTTACGCCCCCGCCCCCGCGGAGATCCGCTCGGTCTTCACTGGCCGAGGCGCTTGAGTGCCGCCGAGACTTTCTGCTGGAAGACGAGCAACGGGTCGGCGTTGGCGGCGTCGGTCGTGAAGTTGTAGGTGCGTCCCCGGCGGATGCTCACCCGCAGGTTCTTGCGCAGATAGTCCACCTCGAATTGCTGGAGCGAGGCGAGGGGCGTCTCGAAGGAATCCGAGCCGCTCTCCGCCCGGAAGCTCAGCCCCGCCGGTGTCGCGTGCAGCCGTCCGCGGCAGGATCCCAGTCCGTGCTTGTGCACGACATCGACGCTCTCGTCGAGGCGCACCTGCTTGAAGAGCATCGAGACGAGCAGCGGCTCGTTCCCGAGCTCGATGTCCTGCGCCTGCATCTCGTAGCCGTCCGCCGAGGCGTTGACGCGGTGCGGGCCCGGCGCCACGTCGGTCACGTCAACGGGGGCCGTGCCCACGAACCGGCGATCGACGAACACCTGAGCGCCCGGCACGTCGGACTCGATCCGCAGGCTCGCCTGCGGCGGTGCCGGGGCGGGCGTGGCCGTGGGTCGCGGCCGTGGCGTCGATCTGGCCAAGGGCGTCGGGGTCGCGGGGGGCGCCGTGGGCGTGGGCGTCGGCCGGGGCGTCGGCGTCACTCGAACCGGGGGCGGCGAGGGTGGAACCGGCTGCGGGCGCAGCAGCCAGAAGCCCGTAACGGCAATGCCGATCAAGACCAGAGTACCGATCGCGGCGAGCAGCGGCGAGAAGGCCCGCGGTCGTTCCGGCTCGAGTTGATGTTGCGAGAACTCTCCCATGGACGTCAAGTTAAACACGTGGCCGGCGTCGGCCAAACCCCGGCCATGGCCGCGTGGCGGCGCCATCGCCGGAGAGGCGGCGACCTGCTCCTTGCCGTGATCAAGGAGCCCGCGTCCTCGACCTCGCCTCCGGCCCGATTCCCGCCCTCTTCCTCATGGACGAGCTCGAGGTGTAGGAGCCTCGGGGCAAGCAGTCCGTTTAGATCGTGGTCGGACCCTTCCCGCGTTCAGATCGCGGGAGCAGCGAGAGGCCGGCATCAAGTCCGGGCGCTGCGCGTTGCGAAGGCCGCCCGGCTCGTACCTCTAGAAGCCGACGCGGAGGCCGACGTAGGCGTTACGGGTCGCGCCGGGAATGAAGTAGGGCTGGTCGTACATGTAGCCGGAGGCGGTATAGCGCCGGCCGGTGAGGTTATCCAGGTTGGCGAGCAGGGTGAGTGGTCGCCCGTCGCCGAAGAGCCGCCCGAGGTTGACCTCGACCCTCACGTCGGCCAGGGTGAACGGATCGATCTTCTTGTCGATGTAGCCGGGCGCGCGTTGCGCGGCGGGGTCCTTGCGCTCGTTCTCGCTGTTGTCCAGATAGATAGTGCCGACCCGCCGCAGACCGAGACTGAGGCGCGCCACCCCGAAAGCGCGCGTGAGATGCAGCCGCGCCTGGTGGGTGGGGAAGAGCGCGATGCGGTTCCCTGAATAGTCGAGCTGGTCCCCGGCCCCCGGCCCGAAGCGCAGGGCGTAGTCCTCGAGTCGGTCACCGCTTGCCGACAGTTGGCCGCGCGCTTCGATGGCCCCGGGCAGGTGGAAGGCAGCCTCCAGCTCGATACCCTTGTGGACGGAGCGCGCGGCGTTGTCCGTGATGGGCAGGCCATCCTGGTCAATGCCGCCCGCGAAGATCAGCTCGTCGCGGAAATCCATCCAATACAGGCTGGCCTTGAGACTCTTCGTTCCCTCGCGCCAGTTGGCGCCAATCTCGTAGGCCCGGAGTCGTTCCGGGTGAGCGTTCGCGTCTGTGAGGTGGCGTGAGGCTGCATCGAAGCGCCCGAACAGCGCCGCCGGGTCCTGGAACGCGTCCTGGGGATTCCATAGATCGTCGAATCGAGGCTCGCTGCGCGCGGTGGAAAAAGATCCGTAGAGGTTGAGCCGCTCGCCTGCGTTCCAGTTGAGACCGATGCGCGGGGTGATGAATGAGTATCCGGTGTCGAACGAGAAGCCGCGCACGCGGTCCTGCCGCATGCGGAAGTCGTGGTGGGTGGCCTGCAGCTCGAGGTTCACACTCAGGCTGGCGCTCGCGCGCAGGGTCTCGTGCAGGTAAGCGGAAAAGGATGTCTTGCCCGTCCGATAGTCGTAGAGCAGGAGCGGATCCACGAGGCGATCACCGGCGGCCGCGCACGAGCCGTCTGCGGCGAGGCGAGCGCACACCGCACCCTCGCGCACCTGGCCCTGATGATGAGAGGTCGCGGTCCGCAGCTCGAGTCCGGCCACCAGCTCCCCGCCCGCGTGGCTCCAGGCCACCGATGGCAGCCAGCCGTAGTGTTGCTTGAAGACCGACCGGCGGCGCCAGGAATCCGCCAGAGCCAGGGTCGGATACTCAGGGGTGGGGGGCAGGAATCCCTGGGGCGCGTACGTACTCTCACCGTCGTACTGTCGGAAGTAGCCGTCACCCATGATCCCGAAGAGAGTGTTCTTGAGCAGCAGGCCTTCGCGGATGCGCAGGTCGTGCAGCACCTGGAGTTGAGGTTGCACGAAGTCGTCGATCTCGCCTTTCGCCAGAGGATTGACGCGACGGTCACGCTCGACGTCGCCGGTGATCTGGCCGTTCAGATTGGCGATGGGGACGCCGAGGTAGGCGAGCTGGGTCCGCTCCGGCCCGCCGAAGAGCTTGACCCGCAGCACCGAATCGCGTCCGATGCGCTGGTAGGCGAGTTCGCCGAAGGAGTGGCGCGTCCATGCGGGATCGCGATAGCCGTCGCTTCTCACGTGGGCCGCGCGCACACTGAGCGAGGAGCGGCCGCCTTGAAGGGCCAGGGTGTAGCGCACCGAGCCGCGCCAGGTTCCGAACGAGCCGCCGCCGATGACGAGCGAACCCGAGCGAGTGGTCCCGAGCGCTCCGCTTTCGAGGTTCACCACCCCGCCCACGGCCGGCGATCCATAATGGGCCGTGCCCGTCCCGCGCTGGACCTGGAGGGAGGACAGGTCGTCGGCGAGGTCGGCCAGGTCGATGAAGTACACCTGCTGAGACTCGGGATCGTTCAGAGGCACGCCGTTGACATAGACGGCGATGCGGCGCTGATCGAAGCCGCGCAGGCTCAGATAGGAATACCCGACTCCGTTGCCCGCATCGCTATAGGCGTAGGCGTTCGGCGTCTCGGCCAGCAGCATGGCCATGTCCTGGCCCCGGTTCCGGAGTGCGATCTCCTCGCGGCTCAGGGTGGCGACGCTGGCCGGATCACGCCCCTCCTCGGCCACGGTCGCGGACACCACGATCTCCTCGACCACGACGGGGAGGCGCGGCTTGTCCTTGGATTCCGCCGTGGCCGACTGCGGTTCGGCATAGGCGATGACGGGCAGGAACGAAAGGCCGATCAGAACGATGGAAGTTGTCTTCACTCCGTTTTCCCTACGCTGGTATGACCCAGATCAGGTTAGAGGGTTTGATCTCAGTCCGGCCCCGGGCCGGACACCCCTAACGGAAACAAGCTCAGACTAGGTCAGGCGTCTGGAAGGCGTCAAGCCCTTCGAAACAGGCGTTGGCGTATCTGCGGTAGAGGGTTTCGATGTTTTCCATGGCGCTTGAATGGAATACCCGAAAACCCCGGTTCGGTTACATGGGACCAGGGAAATATTTCGAACTTCGCCTGGTTTCCAAAGGCTCGAACTCAGTCCGCCCGAAGGGCGGTGACCGGATTCACCTGGGTCGCTCGCCGGGCCGGAAGCCAGGAGGCGACCAGGCAGGCGCACATGACCAGGAGGGGCGCGAGGGTGAAGGTCACAGGATCGAACCCGCCCATGTCGGCGAAGACCGAGTCGAGCACCCGGCCCATGCCAAGTCCGAAGACCAGTCCCAGACCGACCCCGGTAGCGCCCAGGCGCAGACCCTCGCGCAGGACCATCTGGCGCACCCCTTTGGGAGTGGCCCCGATGGCGAGGCGGATGCCGATCTCCCGGGTGCGCCGCATCACTGCGTATGACTTGGCGCCATAGATGCCGACCAGGGCGATCAGAGTGGCGATCATGCCCATGGCCGCGAACAGATTCGCCATGGTCTGCACGCCCCAGTACTCGATCGAAGACGACACATGGTCCCCGAAGGTCTTGGCCTGGAAGATGGGGAGGCCGGGCGCGGCGGATTGAATCTCCCGCCGGACCGCATCGACCATCCCCGCAGAAACGCCATCCAGAGGCCGGACGTGGAAGTGGACATTCCCCCGGTACGCCTGAGCGAAAGGAACGTAGACGGCGCCGCCTGGAGTCTTGCTGAACAAGTTGGTGCGGACCGCCGGGACGATGCCCACCACCTCGAGGACCTCGGTGGCCGGTTCCGTTGGGTTGCGGGTTTCGAATTCGATGGACCGGCCGACCGCGTCGCCCTCCGGCCAGAGTTGCCTGGCCAGGACGTCGTCGATCAAGGCCACCCGCGAAGGGCCGGACCGCTGAGCCTCGGCATCGGTGAACAAGCGCCCGCTCTTGAGGGCCAGGCCCATCGTTTCGAAGTAGGAGGCGCCCACAGCGTTCCAGCCCGCACCGAATGACTGACCCTGGGCCGGCGTCTGTGGTCGCGCGCCCTCGGCCGGGGCCGTCCCGGCTCGGCGCACCCTCTCGCCCAGACTGACCATGCCGAAGGGAAGCGTGGCTCCGATGCTGGCGGAGCGCACTCCGGGCAGGGCTCGCAATCGCTCCTGGACGCTGGCGTAGAGGCCGAGGCCCCGCGCTTCGTCGTAGCCGGCGAGACCGGCATCGACCTCCACCACCACGGTGTCGTCGGCCCGGAAGCCGAGATCGACGTCAGAGGCCTGCCGGGCCATGCGAAGAAACAGGCCGGCGGAGATCAGAAGACTGAGCGAGAGGGCGATCTGAAGGGCCACCAGAGGATGTCGCGGCAGGAAACGCGAGCGCCTGGTCACGGGCTCCTCTCCCGCCTGCTGCTTGAGGTCGCCCAGGATGTCCGCTCCGGAATGACGGAGTGCGGGGCCGAGGGCGAAGAGCAGGGTGGCCAGGACGGAGAACAAAGCGGACCCGCCCACGATGGCGGGAGAGGTGGCGGCGTCCAGTCCCAAAGAGATAGGCAGGCGTGAGACCAGCGACGCCAGGAGTGAGTCGAGGGCGAAGATACCGAGGAAGATGCCGAGGCCTCCGCCGACCACCGAGAGAAGAAGACCCTCTATGAGCAGTTGCCGGACGATGCGGGCCCGGCCTCCGCCGAGGGCCAGACGGATGGCGAACTCGCGACGACGGGCCTGGCCCCGAGCCAGCAGCATGGAGGCGAGATTCAGGCAGACGATGAGCAGCACCGAGCCGGTCATGCCGAGAAGGACGATGGAGAGGGTGACGATGACGCCCTCACTCATCGGCGCGGTGCTGGTGCCGAAGCGGGGCAGAGGGTGAACCGAGAACTCCTGACCCTTGTATTCGACGGGGTAGGCTCGCTCGACGGCGGCGCTCGCGAGCTTGAGCCCTGCTTGAGCCTTCTCAACCGACATCACCGGTTTCAGGCGCCCGACCAGGAAGAGAGTGAAGGCGTCGGTCTTCTGAAGGGCGCGATTGGCCTGTCCCTCGAAGTCGTTGGTGAGGGTGTCGAAGACGCCGAGCGGAAAGTAGATCTCCGGCCCGAACATGGTCATCGTCCCCGTGAAACCCTTCGGCGTGATGCCGACGATGGTGAACGGGCGCTCGTTGACCCGAATCGTGCGGCCAACCAGTTTGGGATCGAATCCGGTTCGCCTCCACATGGAGTAGGACGCGACCGCCACCTGTATCTCGCTTCCCGGACGATCTTCCTCGGCGGTGAAGGAGCGCCCTTCGATCAGATGAATTCCGAGCACATTGAAGTAGTTCGAGCTGACAATGGCGGAGAAGGTTCGGCGCGCTTCGCCGCCCTGCTCCTGCTCGTTGACCCCCACCAGACCGGGTTGATGGGCCAGAACGCCCGAGAACACATCGTCCCGCGCCGCGATCTCCTGCCAGCCGGCCCAGGAGAAAGGCCGATAGGAGCCGGGCTCGCCGGCCTTTCGCGAATAGAGCTGAACGATCTCGTCCGGGTTCTCGAAGGGCCGGCCCGCCAGAGCCATCGACCAGGACGCTCCGAACATGGCCGCGTTGAGGCCGATACCGAGAGCCAGAACCAGCACGGCGGCGGTGGTGAAGCCGGGGCTGCGCTTGAGCTGACGCACCGAGAACCTCAGATCGTTGAGTATTTCAGCCATGACGCTCCTCGCTTGAAGGAACGGAACTGAGCCAGCCGATGTTCCCGGTTGTTTTCGCCTGTCCGGAACGCACTTAGTATCGTGGCCCGAACCCGAACCCTGGGGAGAATCTGAGCATGCACCCAAACCTGACCGTTGTCGATCACCCACTCATCAAGCACAAGCTCACCCTGATGCGGCGCAAGGAGACGAGCACGGTTCAGTTCCGCGCCCTCCTCTCCGAAATCGCGCTCCTTCTTGGCTACGAGGCGATGCGCGATCTGAAACTCACCGAGGAGACGATCGAGACGCCCCTGATGGAGATGAAGGCCCACAAACTCGAGGGCAAGAAACTGGTGCTGATCGCCATCATGCGCGCCGGCCAGGGCCTGGTAGACGGGATGCTTCAACTCGTGCCTTCGGCGCGGGTCGGCCACGTGGGTCTGTATCGCGATCCCAAGACGCTCCAGGCGGTGGAGTACTACTACAAGGTTCCTCAGCAGCTCGAGGACCGCGATGTCCTGGTGTGCGATCCGATGCTCGCGACCGGCAACTCCGCCATCGCCGCTCTGGATCGACTGAAGAAGAGCAAGCCCGGATCGCTTCGCCTGGTGTGCCTGCTCGCGTGCCCGGAAGGGGTTGCGAATCTGGCCGCGGCCCACCCCGACGTTCCCATCATCACCGCCGCGGTTGATGAGAGGCTCAACGACCACGGCTACATCCTGCCTGGTCTCGGTGACGCGGGCGACCGTTTGTTCGGAACGAAGTAGAGGCTTCGACCTCGTTCACCACCGGTTTCGGCATGCCCTTCGCCTACTTCGACCGCCTCTCCGTCACCGCGAAACGGGCGTACCTCGCGAGCGACGCGGTTCGCGAAGTGGCCCTCCCCAACCCCGAGACCCTGCAGCCGCTCCTCCCCATTCTGAGAGAGGCGCTGCTTCGGGATGATCACCGTGCGGTGGCCGCGGCCGCGGACGCCCTGGTTCTGGGCATCACCAGACTGATGCGCGTGCCCGAGGTCAACGTGCTGGTCCTGGCCGAGCGGCCGCGGCGCAAGGGAAGCGAGCTTCACGGCCTGTACACGGTGGCCCCGGGCCGCAAACCCCAGATCAAGGTGTGGATGAGAACCGCCGCGCTTGGGAAAGTGGTGGCGTTCAAGACCTTCCTCCGCACCCTGCTTCACGAAGTCCTTCATCACCTCGACTATGCCCACTACAAATTCCGCGATTCGTACCACACCCAGGGGTTCTACTCCCGGGAGTCGAGCCTGGTGAAGCAGTTAATGGGCGAGACCCCTGCAAACCCCCCTCGTCTATCATCGCCCGCGTGATCCTCGCCCTGGCTCTGGCCGCGTCCCTTGCGGCCCAGATCCCGGCCGTCCCGTCCCCGGCCGTGGCCCTGGCCAAGGACCCGCAGTCCCTCCTGGCGGCCTTCGATGCCCGGAGCCGGACCATCAAGGACTTCACCGCGAAGTTCACCCAGACCTACCGCTCGGGCGCCCTGGGCCGGGCCATTGTCGAGTCCGGCACGGTGAAGGTGAAACGCCCCACGCGGTTGCTCTTCGAGTACCTCAAACCCGACCGGAAGCTCTTCGTCGCGGATGGAGACAACTACTACTTCTACGTGCCTCGCGACAAGCAGGTGATGGTTCAGAACCAGCGGGGCGACAAGCGGGCCACCGCGCGGATCCTGGCCGAGGGCCGTCTGCTGGACCATTTCAACTGCGTGGGCGAGGAGAAGGATGCTCTGGGGCGAAAGCTCATTCTGGTCCCCAAAGACGAGAAGGACGCCAACGTGACCCGGATCGCGGTGGTCCTGGACGCGCAACTGCGGCTGCTGGCCCTGGAGATTCAGGACGCGGAAGGGTCGACGAGCCGCATGGTTTTCGATGGTTTCAGGGAGAATGTGGGGCTCAAGGACTCAGAGTTCCGATTCGACGTCCCTACGGGCGTTGAGGTGATTTCATGATGAGACGGACCACACTCCTGGCCCTGGGCCTGATCGTTTTCGCCCTGCAGGGCTGCGCCACCTCCGCCGCCTTCCGCCAGGGAGAGAAGGCGGAACGGCTGGGCGACTGGGACCGCGCCACCCTGGAGTACTCGAAAGCGGTTACCGAAAAGCCGGACTCTCTGGACGCGCGCC
>JAQBHL010000011.1:0-23401 GCA_032127745.1 Acidobacteriota bacterium | reverse complement strand
ACGAATATCTCCTCCTGAACGCCGACCCCCGGCCATGGACATCGGAGGATTCGGTGCTCTGCGTCCTCGCCATGTTCCTCACTCTCCATGAGTCTCGAGGAGAAAGGGAGAGCACGCTCGGAGTGATGCGCGACGCTCTGCCTCCCGCGATGTTTGATTTCCTCACCCCCCGGGGCACCATGGAGTGGGACGCGCCCATCGTGGGCGATCCGATCCCTACCGCGGCCATTCCCGGGCCCGAGATCTTCGACACCCGAAATAACGCTGTTCTGGCCAAGGTGGCGGACGGCTACCCTTCCCCCGACCGCTTCTCGCCCGAGGACAACCTGCCCTTCGTGGGCAGCAACAACTGGGCGGTCGACGCCGCGCACTCCACCAACGGCGCGGCCATGGTCGCGGACGACATGCATCTGGATATCGCGGTGCCGAACATCTGGTACCGCCTGCGCCTCGTCTTCCCGGATTCCGAGGGCGAAGAGCGTTCGGTGACCGGCGTCTCTCTCCCCGGCACCGCGGGCATCGTGGCCGGAAGCAATGGGCATGTGGCCTGGGGATTCACGAACACTCAGGCCGACTGGAACGACCTCGTCATCATCGAACCCGGAGCGCCACCAAACACCTACCTCACCGCGGACGGCCCGAAGGAGTTCTCTCGGGCCACCGAGACCATCCAGGTCAAGGGAGCGGCCTCTCGAACGATCGAAATCCTGAACACGATCTGGGGTCCGGTCATCGACCGCGATCACAACGGAAAGTTGCGCGCCTACCAATGGACCGCCCACGACCCCGAAGCAGTCAATCTCAGACTTCTGGACATCGAAGGGGCAAACACCATCGAAGAGGCGGTGGAGGTGGCCCACCGGGCGGGCGCGCCCCCGCAGAACGCGGTCATGGCGGATCGCGACGGTCGCATCGCCTGGACGGTGGCCGGACGCATCCCGAAACGGGTGGGCTTCGAAGGTCGGCTGCCGGTGACTCGCACGGATCCGGCCCGCCGATGGGATGGATACGTGGCCAGCGAGGACGTGCCCAAGGTGATCGATCCTCCGGCGGGACGGCTGTGGACCGCGAATGCCCGCGTGGTCTCGGGTCCGATGCTCGCCATCCTGGGCGAAGGCAACTACCCGCTCGGAGCCCGAGCGAAGCAGATCAGGGACGACCTCTTCGCGAAGGACACGTTTTCCGCGTCCGAACTCATGGACATTCAGCTCGACAACCGCGCGCTCTTCCTGGACCGCTGGCAGAAGCTGGCCCTCGACACCCTCGACGATTCGACCGTGGCCGCAGACCCCCTGCTTCGCGAGGCGAAGACGTTTATCGCCAACTGGGGGGCGAGGGCGGCCGTCGATTCGGTGGGTTTCCGCATCGTGCGAGCTTTCCGGGTGGCGGTATCGGACCGGGTCCTTTCGCCCCTCACCGCCCCCGCGGTCAGGATGGACCCCTCGTTCCGCCAGAGCCGGGTCTGGCAGAGCGAGGGGCCGGTGTGGGCCCTTCTCTCTTCAAAGCCCGCGCACCTTCTCGATCCGAAGTACGCGGACTGGAAAGAGCTGCTCGTGGATGCTCTCCGCGCCGTGGTCACAGACCTCACCCAGGATGGAGCGAAGCTTTCTGAGAGGACGTGGGGCGAGCGCAACACCGCCCGCATCCAGCATCCCCTTTCCCGCGCCGTGCCCGCTCTCGCGCGTTTTCTCGATATGCCGAAGGATCCCCTGCCCGGAGACGATCACATGCCGCGGGTTCACTCACCCACGAATGGCGCCTCGGAACGATTCGTCGTCTCACCCGGCCAGGAGGCCCTTGGGCTCTTCCACATGCCCACGGGCCAGAGTTCGCACCCCCTCTCGCCCTACTTCGGGGCCGGTCATGAGGATTGGGTGAGGGGCGAGAAAACCCCCTTTCTTCCCGGCCCGACCCGTTACCGCCTGATCCTCGAGAGATAGTGCGGACCCGAGCGTCGCGTCCGCGCCTGGTTCAGGGGCGAGACGGGCGGTCGTCGTCGGCGACCCTGAAGTAGGCCACGAGCTTCTGCTGGACGCTCGCTTGACCGGATAGCTCCGCGGCGGTGGCCGAGAGTTCCTCCGCGGAGGCGGAATTTCGCTGGGTGACATGATCGACCCGGGACATGGCGTGGGCGATCTGCTCCACGCCCAACTGCTGTTCCCGCGAGGCCGCGGCCACTTCCTGGCACAGTTGCGCGGTTCTGAGGATGATGGGCAGGAGCGCCTTCAGTTGAGCGCCCGACCGCTCCGCCACCTCGAGGCTGCCGGCGGCGACATCGCCGATCTCCCGGGCGCCCGCCTGAGCCCGCTCGGCCAGCTTCCGCACCTCGGCCGCGACCACGGCAAACCCTCGCCCATGCTCTCCGGCCCGGGCCGCTTCAATAGCCGCGTTCAGAGCGAGAAGGTTCGTCTGCTGCGAGATCTCCTCGATGACGGTGATCTTCTGGACGATCTCGCGCATGGCCGACACGGTGTCGTCCACCGACCGTCCGCTCTCGGTCGCGTCGGCGGCGGAGCGGCCCGCCATTTCTTCCATATCGATACTGTTGCCCGCGTTGGCGGCAATGGAAGCCCGCATCTGTTCGAGGCTCGACAACGTCTCTTCCACCGAAGCGGCCACGTCTGACGTGCCCGCGGAGAGATCGCCGGCTGCGGAGGACACCTGCCGGGCCGCGGCCGTGATGCCTGCAGCCTGGACCTTGAGGTCGCGAGACACTCCGGCGAGGCGATTCGTCATTTCGCCAAAGGCAAGACCGAAGCGATCCTCGCTCGATCGGGGGCTCGGACGGCGCCGCAAATCTCCCTCCGCGATGTTCTGCGCGACCTCCGCCATGTCCTGAACGTAGCGGGTCACCCCCGCCAGGGCCTGGACCAGCTGTCCCACTTCGTCGGTGGAGCGGGTCTCGAAACGAACGGTCACGTCGCCGTCGCGAAGACGGTGGGCCGCCGCCACCGCCTTTCCCACCGGGTCGACCAGAGCCCGGCTGACCCGGAGGGAGACCCAGACCAGAACCGCGAGACACAGAACGATGATGGCGATGACGTAGAACTTCGCCGCGTCCTGGGCCTGGAGGGCCGACTCGAACGCTTCCCGCATCCCAAGGCGGTCCCTTTCGGTCCGGACCGACAGGGTGTCGCGGACATGGCGGTACTGTTCCTGCATCGTGACCAGGGCCGCGGTCAGGTCGCCGTCGCTGGGGTTTTCGATCATCCGACGCGTCACCCGGGTGGCGGTCTCGAAGTAGCGGCCGAACGCCGCCTCCATCTCCTTTAGCTCAGCCTGGTCCACCACCGGGTTCGTTCTGCCCGCGGCCAGAGCCTCGAGGAACTCCTGCTTCATGGGACCGAGGTCATAACCGAAGTCGGCGTTCGACGCCGCCGCGGCGTCCTGAAGGCCGCGCTGGATCTGGGACAGGATCGACTCCAGGTTCCGGCTCATCTCCAGCGACGGGCGGTGCCCGGTTTCGGCGATGCGCAGCTTCTCCGCTGAGCGCGCGCCCAGCACCATGGTAACGAGGAGGGTGAGAAGGAACCCGACCGAAGCCAGGGCGGGCAGAAGCAGAACCTTGTAGCGGAAACCGAGGGAATCGAAACGGAACCGGGCCACTTGGGGCTTCTCTAGCGGACGCTCAGGGGCTTGATGCCACCCGCCGACTTCCCGCCGGTGATATAGCCAATGGCGCCGGGTTGGGCCTTCACGAAGGCGATCACCGCGGCATCGTTCGCCTTTTCGGGGGGGGGCACGCCGCGACCGGTGAAGATCTGTTGCTGCCAGTAGGAAACCATGGCGCTCACCGGTTTTTCATGCACGACCCTGGTGAATACGGCACGCACCGGCGAACTGGCCACCTGGTCGACCGGCGCCACGGGTGTGCCGCTGTCCCACCGCAACATCTTCTTCAGGAAGATCTTTCGGACCTGGTCCCGGGTGAGTGACCGGGTCGGGTTGGAGGCATTGACTATGACTTGATAATCGATCGCATATTCTTCGGCCGGTCCGAAGGCGGGACTCAAGACCAGGAGGGCCAGGAGATATGGGAACTTTCGGCGAGTCATGTCCTGCACCTCTCTAGAGACAATGCCCTTGAGCCACCGGGCAGCGCGATCGACCGCGGGCATGAGCTCGTCTCGAATCAGATCGCTTTGCATCCACATAGTACCCGTTCTCGAAGGCGGATGTCAGGCCGTATCCTGGCCTAGCGCCCCCGGCCGGCAGGTTCTGGCGCTCCAGCGCGATGTGAATATGTGATGTCGGCCCCTCCCTGGTTCAAGGAATTGACGGCAGCGCCCGATGCCGATCTTGCCTCCGCCCGTCCCCACCGACGCTTCCACCACCGGCCCCGCCTGCTCCCCTTCACGTTCGGAACAGAGTGGGTCGAGCGCCGGGGGCGCGCGACCGCGCCTCCAACGCCCTGAGAATGGCGACCGCGGCCAGGCTGGTGAGCGCGACGCTCGTGGTCGAGAGGGCCAGCGCGAACGCCTCCACTATCCGGTCGGGGCCCGGAAGCGCCAGCGGCAGCAGCAATCCGTGATGCAGCCAGGCGGCGATGGTGGCCTCGGCCAGAGCGGCGCTCCCGAGGAGGCCCACCACGCCGGCCAGCCCGGAAGGCGGCTTCTCGCCCCATTGGTGGCGAAAGAACCGGGCCGCCAGCACCGCGGAGGTCATCGATGTCAACATGCCCAGAGCGGCCACGGCCATGATCCGGGCAAAGAAACGCACCAGCATCTCATCGTAGTTGATGGCCGAGAACGACAGAGAGGGCATGAGCCAGCGCTCAAATCCGAGGAAGGTGAGGCCCGCGACCAGCACCCCGGTGACCACGCCCATGGCGTCTGGTCGAGCGAAGAGGGCCGCACTCAGGGCGACGAGGAGGACGGCCATGGCCAGGACCAGCGCCAAGGGGAGGCGTCGGGACATTTCCGCATCCCGGTACGCATCCCTCGAGGCCAGCGAAGCCCGCTCGCCGTCCTCTCCCGCCGGATGCCCGAATCGGGCGGCCACGGCCCGCTCGAACGCCGCCTCTTGAACCGCGGAAGCCCTCCGGACCAGTTCGAGTTTGGCGTCGTCCGCGGCCAGAACCGAGACCAGCGGGCGCCCCGAACTCCCGGCGGGCAGGGCCGTGCCCAGGAGGGCGGCGATGGTGGGCGCCAGATCGGCCTGGTTCGCGACCCCCTTGGTGGAAGGCCTTATGCCCGCGCCGACCATCACGATGGGGATGGCCAGCACTTCGGGCTCCTCTCCACCATGACCTCCGGCATCCCGATGCCCGTGATCGGCGGTCACCACCAGCGTCTGTTTCGACAGGTCGAGACGGCCCACCACCTCTGCGAGATCGTGGTCGGTTCGCGCCACCTCCGCGGCGTATTCGTCGGATGCGCCCCCGTACTCGTGGGCCGCGAAGTCGGTGGAGAGAATGTCCGCGATTCTCAGGGTCGCGGGCCGGAGCAGGACGAAAGCGAGTCCGTCCCTCTGAGACGCTCTGACTTCCGGAGCCTGGCGGAAGAAGGCTCCCGGCCCCTCCTTCGCCTCGGCCTCCCGATAGACGCCGCAGATTACGAGGTCGTCCCCGAACAGGCTGGGCCAGATCCTCGAGCCAGCCACCCGGCACGTTCCCCCCATCGCGCCCACCCTCCGGAACAGATTGTCGATGGTGAGCCTTCGGGTTTGGCGGTTGGTGGTGACGCCGTGGATGTCGGGCGGCGCGCCGGCCGCGATGGTGGCCCGCCCGGGCCGGGAAAAGGACGGCGTTCCCACCCGGGCCTCGATGTCCGCGCCGCTCTCCCGGAGCGCGTTCAGGGTCGGCATCCGTCGCGAAGCATCCAGCCGAAGACCATCCACCAGGATCAGGGTCACGCCTGAGGTGAGCGGCGGCCCGGTCTCGGCCGGGGTGTGGCTGAAGACGAAGCCGGGGTCGAAGTTCAAGGTCGAGGACCAGAGCCGTGCGGCGAAGCCCATCGAGCCGAGCAAGAGAAGGAAGAGGCCGGTAACCAAGCCGCCGTGTTTCATGAGGGAGCATTCTCGCGCATCCCGGGGCGGGTTGGACTTTCGTTCCATCCATCCCCGGACAGTAATGTCGTCTCCTTCATGCCCCCTCCCTTCGGCCAGCATTTTCTCCGCCACGAACCGGCTCACGAACTCGTGGATCTCATCGATCCGCAGCCCGACGATGAGTTCCTGGAGATCGGCCCCGGCGCTCTCGCCATCACGTCTCTTCTGGCCCATCACTGCAAGGCCGTCACCGCGATCGAGATCGACCGTCGACTCGTCGACCAGTTGAAGGGACAGGTTCCCTCGAACGTCACCATCGTCCTGGGCGATGCCAAAAGCGTCGACTATCGCGCGCTCGTTCCCCGGGGATCGAGGCTCGCGGGCAATCTCCCCTACGCCATCTCAAGCCCGCTGCTCCGGCGCATCCTGGAACACCACGACCACTTCAAGGATGCGCATTTGATGCTCCAAAAAGAGGTCGCGGAACGGGTAGCTTCGCCGCCCGGCTCGAAGGCCTACGGCATCTTGTCTGTCTTCTACGCTCTTTGGAGCGATGTCTCGATCGTTCAGCGCCTGCGGCCGGCCGATTTCTACCCGCCACCCCGGGTGGAATCAGCGGTGATTCGCTGCCGATTCCTCGATCAGCCTCGGCACGCCGTGGTCGACTTCCCCGCCTATGAGTCCCTCGTCCGGCTCTCGTTCACCCGCAGACGCCGAACCATTGAAAATAATCTTAGACTTAGGTATCCTGACCTCAAGCATTACTTTAAGTTAGCCGGAATCTCGGAAGTCCGTCGTGCTGAAACACTTACGGTCGCCGAGTTCGCCCGACTGGCTGAGGTCCTGCCCGCGCCCGTTGACATCAGCTGAGAACCCTTGGACACCGATCTCCGGATAACCCCCATCGGGGGCCTTGGCGAGTTCGGCATGAACTCGCTTCTCCTTCAGACGGGCGAGGATCGCCTGCTCATCGATGCCGGCCAGATGTTCCCCGAGTGGGATAACGGCGTCGAGCGCATGGTTCCGGATTACCCTCGTCTGGGCGCCGGGCGGATGAGGGCGATTCTGCTGACCCATGGCCACGAGGACCACATCGGCTCCCTGGCTCAGGCCCTCGACTGGTCGCCCGCGCCCGTCTACGGCACGCCCTTCACGCTCGGCCTGGCCCAACGCGGCTTGATCGAAGCAGGGGTCGAGGCGGACCTGCGGAAGATCGAACCGGGAACGCCGATCGAAGCCGGCCCCTTCCGGGTCCACTCGCTGCCCGTGACCCATTCCACGCCGGGTGCGGTGGCCTTCGTGATCGAGTGCGGCGGACTCGTGATCCTGCACACCGGCGACTTCAAACTCGCGAAGACGGCGCCGATAGCCGACCGAACCAGCCTCGAGGCCTTCGCTGAATGGGGTCGCCGCGGGGTCGACATCATGTTCGGGGATTCGACCGGGGCCGAGATCCCGGGGGTCACCGGCCACGAGGACGATGTCATCCCCGGCATCGAATCCGCCTTCGACGAGGCGGAGGGCCGGGTCATCGCGACCTGCTTCTCGTCTTCGATTCCCCGCATCGAGCGCATCGCCCGGGTGGGCGGGAGCCAGGGGCGAAAGGTGGCCTTCGCGGGACGGCGGATCATGGAGAACGCGACGCTGGCCCGCGATCTCGGCCATCTCACCATCGAAGCCGAAGTGGTTCCCCTCGACGAGGCGAGCGTGGGCGCCACTCCGGGCCTGAAGGTGCTCGTGTTCGCGGCCGGTTCCCAGGCCGAGCCCCGATCTGCGCTCTCGCGCATGGCCGCGGGCGACCATCCCCTGGTGAAGATCCAGCGGGGAGACCTGGTTCTGTTTTCCTCCCGCGTGATTCCGGGCCGCGATCGGATCGTCTCCCGTCTGATGTCGAAGCTGATCCGCGCCGGCGCCCGGGTGATCCACGGTGGCTGCGCGCACGTTCACGTCTCAGGCCACGCCGCCCAGGACGAATTGAGCGAACTGGCCGGAGTGGTCCGGCCTTCGATCTTCGTCCCCATCCACGGCGAGTTGAGGATGCTCGCGGCCCACGCCCGGCTGGTCGATTCGGCGCTTCAAGGCGATGTGCGGACTCACGTCATCGAAAACGGCGATGTCCTGCGGGTGAACGAAACCGGATCTCGGGTCGAGGATCACCTCGACCTGAAGAAGCGCTGCCTCGGCGCCGGACTCTTCGCCGACCTCTCGGACGACATCCTGGGCGAGAGGCATCGTCTCTCCACCGCCGGCTTCGTCAGCCCCATCGTCTATGTCTCCGCCGAGAGCGGGCGGTGGGCGCGCCCGTGCGAACTGGTCTCACGCGGTTTTCTGGACGGCGCCCTGGCGGGCCCGGTGGCCTCGGAAATCAGGGAGACCGTGAACGCGACGGTGCGCGATTGCGCCACCGGAACATCCACCGATGGTCTGCGCGCCACCATACAAACCGATGTGTCCCGCCTGCTGCGGCGACGCTTTCAACTCCGGCCCATCGTGGCCCCGATCCTGGTCGAGGTCTGAAGGCCATGTCCCCCAGCCCTCGCTCGCTCTGGCCCGAACTGAAGGGCGCCTGTCTGCTGGGCTTCGGCCTCATGCTCCTGCTGGCTTTCGCCACCTATGACCCGCACGATCCCACCCCCTGGTTCAGCACCGGCGCCATGGGCGAACCGAGGAACTGGATCGGTCGCTATGGCGCCTTCATCTCGGAGCTGTCCGTGGGCCAGGCCTTCGGGATCGCGGCCTTCGTCCTGCCCATCGGACTCATGATCGCGGGCTGGCGGCTCCTGTGGCGCGAGGACCTGGAAGCCGCGGTCACCAAGAGCGTGGGTCTTCTGGCTCTCCTCCTCTCCCTGGCCGCGTTCGCGTTCATCGCCCTCAAGACCGTGCCCTTCTCCGGACAGGAAATCCGCGCCGGAGGTGCGGTGGGCGAGATCCTCGCCTCCTTCCTGAGCGTGCGCGTGGGGCGCTTCGGGGCGGTGGTGGTCCTCGGTCTGTCGCTCTTCCTGGGACTGATCCTCACCACTCAGTTCTCGTTCTCCGCCTTTCTGGCCTCCCTGATCGGCTGGATCTCGGCCCGCCTCACCGGTCTCCAGGTTGGTTTCGCCCACTGGCAGGAAACGAGGAGGAAGGAGCATCAGCGGCAGCAGGTCATCAGGAAGCATGCGGCCAGGACGCAGGGAGAAGCCCCGGCCGAGGAACTCCCCGCCATCGATCCGGCCGAGGCCCCCTTCATCGACCTGCCCCTGCACGAGATGTCCGGCGCGGGGCGGGCGCCGTTCCAGCCCCTAGTCTTCGATCCGCTGCCCGAGGCTCCACCGTTCTCCATTCGTTCGAGTCCGGCCGAGCAGGCCACCTCCCCCGTCTCCCGCTTCTCGAGGCCCTTCCAGGATCTCGACCTGCACCCGGGCACGCCCGCGCCGCCGGCCATGCCGGCGGCCAGGGACGAACCATTCGCGCCGGCGCATCGGCCGGCCGCGCCATTCTCGGTGGTGCCCCTTCAGACCTCGATGATTTCCGAAGGTGTTGCTTCGGGCCTCCTCGCGGCCTCCTCCTCGGAACGGATCGAAGCGCCATCCCGGGCCTCCCTGCGAAGAGGTCGCGAAGCTCTCTCTCCCGAGGTCCAGAGTGCGCGATCCGCTCTCCGGCGCGGGCGTTATGCCCTCCCGCCTCTCAGCCTGCTGGACGTTCCCATTTTTTCCACCGGTTTCGACCGGACGAGGCTGACCGACCGCGCCCGGGTGGTGGAGGCGAAGTGCAAGGAGTTCGGGGTGGCGGGCTCCATCGTGGAAATCCATCCCGGTCCGGTGGTGACGACGTACGAGTTCAAGCCCGACGCGGGAGTCAAGTACGCGAAGGTGGTGTCCCTGGCCGACGATCTCGCCCTCGCCCTCGAGGCCGAGTCGGTCCGCATCGACCGCATGGGCGGGCGAGGCACGGTGGGCATCGAGATTCCGAACGAGGAGCGCGAGATGATCGGCCTGCGCGCCGTCCTCGACTCCGACCTGGCCCGGCGGTCATCGGCGCGCCTGCTCATCGGCCTGGGCAAGAACGTGGCCGGCGACACCTACATCGCCGACCTCGCGACCATGCCCCATCTTCTGATCGCGGGCGCCACCGGAACCGGCAAGAGCGTGGGTCTCAACTGCATCATCGCGAGCCTTCTCTTCCACACCACCCCCGACGAGTGCCGGCTGATCATGATCGACCCGAAACGGCTGGAGCTCGGGGTGTATGACGGCATCCCTCACCTTCTGGCCCCGGTGGTGACCGAACCCAAGCTCGCGGCCAATGTCCTCAAGTGGGCGGTGGGCGAGATGGACAAGCGCACCCGCATCCTCGCCGCCGAGGGCGTGCGCAACATCGAGCAGTTCAACAACATCATCAAGAGCGACGGTGAGGCGGAATCCGGCCTGACCCCGCTTCACTACATCGTCATCGTGATCGATGAACTGGCCGACCTGATGATGGTCTCGTCGAAGGACGTCGAGGAGTCGATAACCAGGCTCGCCCAGATGGCCCGCGCGGTGGGCATTCACCTGATCCTCGCCACCCAGCGCCCGTCGGTGGATGTCATCACGGGCCTCATCAAGGCGAACTTCCCGGCCCGCATTTCCTTCCGGGTTTCCGCCCGCGTGGACTCGCGCACCATTCTCGATGCGAGCGGCGCCGAGCAGTTGCTCGGTCGCGGCGACATGCTCTTCCTCCCCCCTCAAAGCTCGAGGCTGGTTCGGGTGCACGGCGCGTACGTCTCCGAAAAGGAAATCGCGCAGATCACCAATTTCCTGCGCACCACCGGCGAGCCCACCTATGACACAACGGTGGGCCGGACCGAGCCCTCCGCGGCCGAGAAGGCGCGGGCCGAGGATCGCGACGACCTGTTCGACGAGTGCGCACGCCTGGTGGTCGAGCAGGGCCAGGCCTCGACCAGCATGTTGCAACGGCGTTTCCGGATCGGCTTTTCCCGGGCGGGGCGGCTCATCGATCTCATGGAGCAGGACGGCATCATCGGCCCGGCGGACGGGGCCAGGCCGCGAGAGATCCTGGTGCCGAAGAGCTACTTTTCCGACCTGGATTCGAGGCAGACGTGAGATCCCTCCAGGCCATGCCCGCCGCCCTGGCCGTCCTCATCTGGGCCGCGCCTCTGCTGATATCCCCAACCCGAGCGGCGGAAGCGGCGTCTTCCATGGCCCAGAACAGCGCCGCCGTTGCAAACCCTTCCGCCACACCAAAGACCTCATCGAAATCGAGTTCCAAGAAGTCCTCGGCGGCCGCCAAGAGCCGGGTCGCGCCCCTTCCTCCCTCCAAGCCGGATCGATCGCTGTACCTTGTGGCCGAGCGGCTGGCGAAGTCTCTGAGGGCTTCCTCTCGGATGCGAGCCCGCCGGAACGAGTGGGACAAGGTGGTGAGCGCTTATCGCCTGGTGGTTCACGAGTATCCGCGCAGTCCGTACTGCGACGACGCCCTGCTGAAGGCGGGCGATCTGCAGAGGGCGATGGCGACGCGCTTCAAGAACCAGCGCTACTCCGATCAGGCTCTCGAATCCTATGCGCTGCTGGTGAGCGAATACCCGGGGAGCAGCCTGGGCGAATCGGCGCTCTACAACACCTATGAAATCCTGACCGAACGAAAGCGAAGCAAGGAAGCCGGAGAGGTGGCGAAAAAGTATATTGCCGCCTATCCGGACGGAACGCGCGCCGCCGCGGTGGGCCGGGCGGTGGCCCGTCCCAAGGCGGCCCCAGGCAAGACTGCCGCCGCCTCCAGGGTCAGGGGAACCGTGCAGGTCTTTGGTATTCGATTCTGGAGCGGGGAGACCTCCACCCGCGTGGTCGTGGACCTCGACCGCAAAGTGGAGATCAAGCAGGATCGCCTGCAGAGTCCCGCCCGCCTGTTCATCGATCTCCTCGGAACGAGGCTCCACCCGAATCTGGTCGGCAAGACCTTCCCCGTGGGCAGCGCTTTCCTCCAGCAGATCCGGGTCGGCCTCAATCGCGAGGACGTGGTTCGGGTGGTCATCGATTTCGAGGAAGCGACGGAGCACAACATATTCTTCCTCCAGGATCCGGCAAGGCTGGTCATCGACATCAAGGGAGACTCGCAGAAGGGCGTTCGCACCGCCCGCGGCGGAGAGCCCAGGCCGGATGGCCCGCCGGGCGTCTCCTCGACCGCGCTCGCGCCCAATGCGACCCCCGAGCCGATGGAGGACGTCCTGGTGACGCAGCCGATGCCCGTTCTGCTCGAGCCGGTGGAGAACTCCACTCCCGCCCCCGCGGCCTCCGCCCCCTCTGCCGCCTCTCCAGAGGCGGCGGGCACGACGCTCTCTTCCGCCCCCGTCCCGGCGCCCACTCCGGTTCCCCGTGGAGAAACCACGCCCGTCCCCACCGCGACGCCGGTCCCGCCGGCGAGGAATCGTGACGGCACTTATTCCCTCGCTCGCCAGCTCGGCCTGGGGGCGCGACGCATCTGCCTCGACGCCGGCCACGGAGGCCACGATCCGGGGGCCATCGGCCGGGGCGGCACCCAGGAGAAGGACGTCACCCTCGCCATCGTCATGAAGCTCGAGAAGTTGATCCGCACCGAGCTCGGGGCCGATGTGGTCCTGACCCGCGACCGGGACGTCTTCATTCCCCTCGAGGAACGAACCGCCATCGCCAACGCTTCCGGCGCGGACATGTTCCTTTCCGTGCACATCAACTCCGCCCGGAACCGCACCGGACGGGGGCTCGAGACCTACTACCTGAGTTTCGCCAAGAGTGCTTTCGCGGAGGAGCTGGCCGCGCGTGAAAACGCCATCTCCCAGGCCACCATGAAGGATCTCAACAATCTGGTCAAGGCCATCGCCACGAACAGCAAGATCGACGAGAGCCGCGACTTCGCCGGCATCATTCAGAAGAGCAATGTCAGCGGCCTGACTCCTTCCTTCAAGGGGTTGCTGGATCGTGGTGTGCACACGGCGCCCTTCTACGTCCTGATCGGAGCCAACATGCCGAGTATCCTCACCGAGGTGGGCTTCATCTCCCATCCCGAAGAAGAGCGCTGGCTCAAGTCGAACGCCTATCAGGAGAAGCTGGCCGCGGCCCTGCTCGAGGGCGTGCGTTCGTACCTGAGCCAGCTGAACCGCTCCCAGAACACGCGGCTGGATGGCCGTCAGGGCGTGCGCGTGCCCGTGGCGGGCCGGCCCCGGCCCTGACCCTGAGCCCGGAGGCCGCGTGGATGGCCCGCGCCACCGCCTCCCACTAGACTCGGCCCAGTGATCCCAGACCCCGCTTCGACCCCGCTCGCCGGATCCTCTCCCGGCCCCCTCCAGGACAGGATCGAGGCCAACGGTCCCGCGACTCCCGGAGCCGCCCTCGAACGCGCGACCGCCCCGATCCCCACCCCTTCCCTCAAACCCGGGGAAGTCATCACCTGGCTCAGGATCGAACGTCCCCGCCTCGAACTCGGTCAGATCCTGGTGGGGTCGTTCGTGCTGGTGGGCCTCACCATGGCCATCGCGGTTTCTGTCGGAATCCTCCTCGGGCACCTGAAGTCGAAGAGTACGAACACCCACGGGGCCGGCGGCCTGAACCTGCGCTAGAACGCATCGCGTCAAATGGCTTGACATGAATAACGCGCTGCGTTATTCTCGGGTCGTCTCATGCCCCGCCTCATCACCCGCCATGCCAACCGGAAGCTCTACGACCCGAGCGCCCGCCGATATGTTTCTCTCTCCGACATCGCCGACCTGGTGATCGCGGGGGACTCGGTCCGGGTGGTCCAGCATCCAGACGGCGAAGACGCCACTCCGAGAATCCTGGCCCTGGGCCTGGTCGACCTCATCAAGCGCCGCGCACAGTCTCTGCCCGTGGGCCTCATGGAAACCCTGGTCCGGCTCGCGGGCGGGTCAAAGGCCCTGACCCCGGAGGCCACGGCACCGGTCAGGGATTTCGCGGAGCGCACCCGCAAGGAGGCGGAGACCATCGCCACCCGGCTGGTCGCCCGCGGCCGGCTGGGAATCGAAGAAGCCCTCCACCTTCGCAAGGAAGTGGAGGATGCCATCCACCGCGGGGTTCAGACGGCGGAGGCCGCGACCCGAAAGCCCATGGACGCCCTGCGTCCAGGGCGCGCGGTGCGCACCATCGGGGGCCTGGCCCGCGAACTGAAAGCGCTCGAAACCATGGTGGCCAGGCCGAAAGCCGGCCCCATCCCCTCTCTGCCTGCGCCCGGAAAGGTTCAGGCGCCTCGCCGCAAGTCCTCGCACAAATCAAGGAGTTAGAAGATCATGCCTCGCAAGTCCACCCGTCGTACCCGCAAAGCACCGGAGAAGACCACCCTCGACAAGGAAGCCAGGAAGGTCAAGGCCTCCCTCAAGGCCGCCGAGAAGACCGCAGAAAGCCGGGTGAAGGAATTCATCGAGAGCGGCAAGCCGGCGTTCAAGCGAGCTCAGGCCCTGGTCAACAAGACCGGGCGCGATCTCTCGAAGCAGACCAGGGCCCTCCGCCACGATCTCGCCCAGCGTGTCTCGGAACTCGGGACCCGGGTGGAGAAGGAGCGGAAGAGCTTTGGGCGCAAGGTCGAGCACGGGGTCAAGACCACTCTCGCCTCCCTCAACATCCCGACTCGTTCCGAGATCAACCTCCTGGCTCGAAGGGTGGAAGAGCTGTCCCGCAAGATTGACGGCCTCAAGCGGCGCTAGTCGCAGGGGCGACTTCAAGACCCGGCGCCGTCCGCACGGAGTGCCCAGGTTTCCGCTTAGGCTATGCCTGCGATGAAGAGGCCCCGAGAACGCACCCCCAAAAGGTCGAAGATCGCCCTGGTCTGCGCGGGGGGAGGCGTCACCGGCGCCCTTTACGAGATCGGGTGTTTGAAGGCTCTGGACGAGACCCTCGATCTCGACCTCACCCGGCTCGACCTCTACGTGGGAGTGAGCGGGGGCGCTTTCGTCTCGTCACTCCTGGCCTCCGGTTTCAGCCCGGCCGAGATCTACCGTGAGATCACCACCGGTGGGGCCAGTCCTTTCGGCGTGCCCGGGGCCGCTCTCTTCCGCCTGGGCGTTTCGGAGTATGCGCGGCGCGCCCTGCGCTTCCCCGCCGCGGCCCTGACCGCGGCGAAGGCCCTCTTCTCCGGCGACTCCGCGTCACCGCGCGATATCCTTTTCCCTTTTCTCGAGGTCATCCCCCCGGGCCTCCTCGACAATTCCGGCGTCGAAGAGTTTCTGCGGAAGCTGTTCGTCCGCTTCGCCAAGACCAACGAGTTCGAGGAACTCCATGCCCCTCTGCGCATCGTGGCCGTGGATCTCGATCGGGGCGAAACCGTGGCCTTCGGAGACAAACGACACTGCTCGGTGACCATCTCGGAAGCCGTGCAGGCCTCCACCGCGCTCCCCGGCCTCTACCGGCCCGTGCATCTGAAGGGCAAGGACTACGTCGACGGCGGCGTGACCAAGACCGCGCACATCAATCTCGCCATCCGCCAGGGCGCGAATCTGGTCATCTGCGTCAACCCCATGGTCCCGATTCTGAACCGCGCCCGGCGCAGTTCCCTTGGCCCCCTGTCCGGTCATGGGGTCGACACCGTGCTCGGGCAGGTGCTCCGGATCCTGATCCACCGCCGTTTCGAGTACGGCATGGACCGGTATCGGACCGAGCACCCTGAGGTGGACATCCTCGTTCTCCAGCCCACCCGCAACGATCTCACCATGTTCCGGTACGACATCATGAGGTACAGCGCGCGCAAGGCTCTCACCCGCCATGGCCGGATGTCGGCCCTCGAGACCCTGCGCGACAAGAAGGGGAAGATCGAGAAGACCCTGGCCCGGCACGGGGTGCGGCTCAGAGCGACCCCGCAGGTCGCCCCCCTCTACGAGAAGCCGGCGGAGGAGCACAAGGCCCAGAGCGCCCAGATCCTGGCCGCCACCCTCGACGTGCTCGAACGTTCCCTCACCGCCACGCGATAGGCGGGGGCGAGATTCTCTCCTTTCCCTCGAACTAGTCATGCGTTCCATGCTGTTGGAGTCTTATCCTCGATAACACTCTTGGGAATCAAGAGATCCGAGACTTGGCGGTTCGCCATCCGTCCCCCCGGCGAAAGCCGGGGTCCAGGCCAATCCAGGCACTTAAACGCATGTTCGCGGGCAGGGCTTCGGCTTGGGAATCGGGAAAGGGCCTGGACCCCGGCTTTCGCCGGGGTGACGGGAAAGGCGTTAAGTCGTCGCAACTGTGAAACACACCACCAGAAGCCGCCGGTCCGGCCGCCGACCACCGATCCCAGACTAGCCGAACCAGATCGACCGGCGACGGGCCAGCCGTCCATCGATGATGGTCTGAATCTGATGCCGAACCTGCTCGGACAGGCGATTCACCAGGATCGGGTCGTCGGCCGCATCCTTCGGATAGCGCGACAGATCGAGCGGCTCGCCGAAGTCGATGGACCACTTCGTGGGCAAGGGAATGGTCCCCAGGAGTCCAAGCCAGGGGAAGGTGGGGGTGAGCGGGAAGTAGGGGAGGCCAAACGGCCGGCCGATGAAGTTCGCCTGGGCGAGATTGGGATGGATCTCTTCGGCGCCCACCACCGCGGTCGGGATGATGGTGGCTCCGGTCTTCAAGGCGATGCGCACGAAACCGCCGCGGCCGAAACGGGCGAGCTGGTATCGGTTCTTGAAGGGCTTGCCCACACCCTTGACGCCCTCGGGGAAAACGCCCACGAGTTCGCCGCGCTCCAGAATGCGAATGGCATTCTCGGGGTTGGCGCGAATGGCCCCGCTCCGCGACAGAAGGGGGGCGAGAAAAGGCAGTAGAGCGAACATATCCAGGGCCAGCATCCGGCAGTGACGGCGCGCGGGATGCTCATGGCGAAGGGCGACGTTGATCATCGGGCCATCCCAGGGGAGGACGCCGGAGTGGTTCGCCACCACCAGAGTGGGACCGGCACCGGGCACGCGCTCGATACCCGTGGTCTCGACCCGCCACCAGACCGCGTACATGAACTCGAGGAAGGGGCGCAGGGTCTCGGTGAACTTCTGGTCGTAGCCGAATTCGTCCGTCTCCTCGGAGTGCCACGCGAAATGAGCGGCGGCCAAAACGCGGGCGACCCGGTCCCACGAAACTCCCTTGAGCCCCTGGGTGAACAACCGGGTGATCTCGATGACCAGGCTCTCCGGCATCCTGGACTCAGCCTCCGCCTCGCGAAGCTTCGCCTCGAGCTCTTCTATTTGCCTCTTGAGATCCTCCTTCTCGCGCGCTTCGACCGTCTTCCCGCGCCGGGCCCTGCCCGCGCGGGTGGCCTTCGTCTCGAAGGGCAGAACCCTGGCCCGGGGCGCGGCGCTCATTGCTTCACCTTCCAGACGACCTCTGACTCCCCCGCATCCGCCACGGTTTCGGAATCGGGGCGGGGCGCCACGGTCCGGGCGGCGGGATACCGATACGTGAGGTAGCTGTCGAGCGCCTCGCGGCTCGAGTACCTGGCCATAAAGTCGAGGACGCGCTCCGCCTTGGCTCCGTCTGCGATGCACGGATAGCGGACATAGTCGATGAAGCCGGAGGGCGCTTCCACCAGGCCGGCGGCGTACAGCGCATCGGCCGCCCAGTAGGCGGCCGGATGCGGAACCGGGGCCGGGACCTTGCCCGAAAGGTGGATGGCGGTGGACAAAGGCAGAACCCCGCGAGGCGTGATGTTGAGGGCGCCCCGGGTCGAGGAAAAGGTGGCCCGGACCAGGGCTTCCTCGGCATCGTCGGGGTGAAGAAGCTGCAGCAGGGGGTCGTAGCCGAGAAGGGTGGGAACCAGCCGTCGATCGAATATGCGGCTGTAGAACGTCCGCACGCCGGGCCCGAGCAGGGGCGCGAAGCGCAGGACCCGCACGGACATCTCCGGATAGCGCTTCGCGAACGAGGCCGCGTGCTCTTCGGCCTCCACCTTGTCGCGCAGCCACCCCAGCGCGGCCCGACGGGGAAGGGGGGTGTCTTCACGAATCAGGGCCGGGTTCTGCCCCTGCGCCCCGTAGACGAAGGTGAACGATCGCATGACCACATTCCTGACCTCGGCCGCGGCGGCGGCGGCGAGGACGGCCAGGGTGCCGATGGATTCGAGCTCGTGCGCGTTCGTGGTGTCGCGGCGCGGGTTGGTGAAGAAGGCGAGGTGCACCAGAGTCTCGATGCCGTCGGCCTTGAGCAGATCGAGCATGGCCTGATCGGCGGCCGGCTCGGTCAGATCCACTTTGCGAAAGCGGATGGCCCCCTCGGAGATGGAAGGCTCCGCCACATCGATGACCACCAGGTCGTCGCCGTGCCCCTCGCGGATCAGACGGCGCAGAAAGCGTTCGCCCAGAAACGATGAGGCTCCGGTGATGGCGATACGACCCATGATCGTCCTCCCTTCAGGCCTTCCGGGACGCTTTCTTCGGTCGCGCCCTTCCCGAAGGCCGAGCCGCGGCCGGCTTGGCCGCCGCGGCCTGGAGCGCGTCCAGGATCTGGCGAAGTTCGCCGACCTGCGCCTCGAGGGCTTCCACGCGGGCCTTGAGGCCGCGAAACTCGCCGCGGGTCTGCACGTTCATGCGCTTGAGGGCCATCGCCACCCCCTCATCGACCTTGCTCTTCCCCACCAGCGCCGCTTCGAAGGCCTTGGCCACCGCCGGCTTCTCCAACAGCCGGGCAGACACATTCTGGAAGATGGCTTCGCCCTTCTTCAGGGCCTCGCCGAGAACTTGTTGAGCCATGGTTGTCTCCAGTGGTTAGCCGGCCTTTCGGACGGGACGCCTGCCAGATGCAGGCTTGCGACGGGCAGCCCGGCGCATCGGCGCCGGTTCATGCTTCTTCAAGGTGAAGGCCTCGAGATCCAGCTCCTCGGCGAGACGCTCCCTGAACTCGCGCGGGCGCAGGGCGCCGGCCTGATGCCCGCTGCCGACCTCGATCCGCTGCAGGGCCTGCTCCCACACGAGCTCCCGGCGCGCGATCTCGTCCGCGTCGCGCACCCGGCCGTACTGCTGGACGTAGCGATTGTGGCGGCACAGCATCCGGAACGCGTTCTCGGTATCCGGCCGCCTTATGGGCAGGCCAAGAAGGCGGACATCGTTGCCCACGGAATGAATGGGCTGCCCCCACTCGGCGTAGCCGCCGAAGATGGCGCCCAGCTTTTCGAGCGCGTTCGCGAGCTTGTCTTCGCCCAGGCGGGTGAGAACGCTCTTCACGATGGGCAGGGTGATGTTCCGGTAGATCGTGGGATCGGAGAGGCGCACGTTGACCCCCAGTTCCTCCCGCACCGTGCGCACGACATCGTCGGAACGGATCCGATTGTCGGTGGCGAGATGGATGCGGGTGCCGATCGCCTCGGGCACGGTGAGGCTCGCGAGAATGCCCTGAACCACGCGATCCACGGGGACGAAATTGAGCTCCGCGGTCGGGTCCCCCGGGAACTGGCCGCCCGCCCATTGCAGCAGCATCCGGCGGGGCCGGCCCGCGATGTCGTCCTTGAGCTTGTCCGAGATCTCCTTGGCCCGGCCGAAGGCGTTGACGGGGGCGTTCACCACCTTCGTGTCGCCCCGGTTATTCCCGGTTTCGGAGTGCCCGATGACGATGGAGGGCAGGAGCTGAACCACCCGCAGCCCTTTCTCGATCAGGTGCCGGTCCGTCTCCATCGAGGCCATGGCCTTCGTGAGCTCGTAGAAATTGTTGTAGAAGTGGCGGGGAAAAACCAGGGCCTCCTCCTGAGCCATGGCGTTGCGCTTGCGGCCGTGGATGTAGGAGGTCTCGATGGCCACGTGCTCGACGAAGGGCGAGCCGCGGCGCGACTGGAGGGAGAGAGAGAAGCCCAGGGCGTTGATCGACCCGAGGACGTTTGACCGGAACGAGGCCTCGTAAGGGTCGTCGAACGAAACCGAGGCCGCGCAGTGGATCACATGGGTCACGCTCCTGGACAGCGCATCGCGATCCCGGGCCGAGAGCCCAAAGCTCGGCTGCTCGATGTCTCCCTGAACGAAATCGAACTTGCGGTGAGCTCCTTCGGGGATGGCCACGCGGCGCAACAGCAGGGCGCCTCGCTCCGCGGCCCCGACGACCCGGAGCACTTCGCCGGACTTTCGGTCCGTGATCGTCTCCGAGCGCACGAGCGCGCTCACCCGGGCGATACGCGGATCGCGGGCGACCTGGAACAGGATCTCCTTGCCCAGAAAACCGGTGGCCCCGGTGAGCAGGATGTGCAGTTTCGGGTCCGCCCCGCGCGCGAAAAGCTTCTTCGCCGCGTCCTTGCGAGCCTTGGCCAGAAGGCGCTCGATCTGGACCGGCGAGAGGTGCTTGGGCTCGTGGAACCGGAATGAGTAATCGCGCGACACCACGCCGAGGAGATCCTTGGCCTTCTTCTCGAACGCCCGTCCGCCGATGAACAGGCTCGCGAACTCGGCGCCCCGGCCGGCCATCTCGTTGATGGCTTTCAGGCCGCGCCCCACCGCCCGCTCCCGGCCGGTGGCCCGAATGAAGCCCGAGGCGATGACCTGGGCCGCCACCTCGATGGGGTTCTGATCGCGGTGCGCGTGCACGAGCAGGTCATCGGGATCGATGGGCCCGGGAATCTCGCGACCGGTGGCCCGATTCACTTTCTCGATGTACCGATTGGGCGAGATATCGGATTCCCTGGGGCGCGACCGCGTCATAGATGAAGAAGTCTAGCCCCGGCCGGCGGCAACCACCGATGCCGCGGCAACGGGGCCAGGGTTCTTCACCGGGGCCCGCCCGGCGTCCCCAGCCTCAAAAGGTCGGAACCGGGTCTCCAGGGCGCCACCCGCCGGGTTCCGGGGCCCCCCGTAAACTGAAACGACGATCGCGGCGCGGCGGGCTGAGGGGGACGCCCTATCCCCCGCTCACCGGCGGAATGAACACGACCTCATCCCCTTCCGACAACCGCGCATCGAACTTCGCGTACTTGCGATTGATGGCGGCGGCGATGTTCTCGCGTCGCGCAGCCAGTCCACCGCGAGTATCGAGTCGGAGAAGCTCGCGCCACACGTCCTCGGGAGTGGCGCCTTTGGGCAGGCTCAACTCGACGTGGTCGCGCGCCAGGGTTTCCCGAATGGCAGCGAACAGCCGGACATGGATGGTCATCGCGAATCAGGCCGCCCTTCGGAGGATGCCGGCAACGACCAGCAACGCGGCGACCCGGGATGGATCGGCGCTTCCAGGTGACGCGTACCCACGGGGCAGGACGCTACCCTTCAACCAGGTCCTGGCCGATGCGGCCCATGGCCCGGAACTTGTCGTATCGCTCGTCGAGCAGTTCCCTGACGCTCTTGCCGCCGAGATCGGCAAGCTGTCGGGCGAGCACCGAGCGGACCGCGTCAAAGGTGGCGTCGTGATCGGAATGGGCGCCGCCCGGCGGTTCCTCGATGATTTCGTCGATCAGCCCGAGGGTTCGGAGATCGAGCGCGGCCACCTTCATGGCCTTGGCCGCATCGGAGGCCCGCCCGGCGTCTCGCCACAGAATCGACGCGCAGCCTTCGGGGGTAATGACCGAGTAGACCGAGTTCTCCAGCATGTTGACCCGGTTGCCCACCGCGATGGCGAGAGCGCCGCCGCTGCCGCCTTCGCCCACCACGGTGACGATCACCGGCACGGTGAGCTTGGCCATCTCACGCAGGTTGAAGGCGATGGCCTCGGCCTGGCCGCGCTCCTCGGCGTCGAGGCCGGGATAGGCGCCGGGAGTGTCAACGAGGGTCAGAATCGGGCGGCCGAATTTCTCGGCCATGCGCATGATGCGCATGGCCTTGCGATAGCCCTCGGGCTTGGGCATGCCGAAGTTCCGGTAGATCTTCTGCTTGGTGTCCCGGCCCTTCTGATGACCCATCACACAGACCGGCTGCCCGCCAAAGAGCCCGAAGCCCGCGATGATGGCCGGGTCGTCCGCGAACCGCCGATCGCCTTTCACTTCGACGAACTCGGTGAGGAGAGCGCCGATGTAGTCGAGGGTGTAGGGCCGGTTCGGGTGCCGGGCCACCAGGGTCCGCTGCCAGGAGGTGAGGGTCGCGTACACCTCGCGCCGGTCCCGGTCCAGCTTGGCTTTCAAAGCCGCGGCCTCGCGTTCCTTCCCGGGGTCGCCGGGATAGGCGCGCAACTCCGCGAGCCGCTTCAGACCGTCGGCGAAAGGCGCTTCGAAATCGAGATCAGCCATCCTGAGGAGCCTAGTCTTTCAAACCCTGATGCATCTGGCAAAGCGCGTCGGCGTTACCGTGGAGCGGCTCCCGGCGGAGCGGGCCTCGGGGGAGGGGCCGCCGCGGGGGCGGCTGCCGGCCCCATCTGCTTTTTGAAGCTCTCTTTGTCGATGGCCTTCTCGTAGGCGGCTTCCGGGCTGATCTTGCCCTCTTTCACGTACCGCGCGAGGGCCTGATCCATGGTCTGCATGCCCAGCGACGCCCCGGTCTGGATCATCGAATTGATCATCGAAATCTTCCCTTCCCGGATGAGGTTCGAGAGCGCCGAGGTCGACACCAGGACCTCGTTCGCAGCGCAGCGCCCCTGGCCGTCGGCGGTCTTCAGAAGCTGTTGAGCGACCACGGCCTTGAGCGAATCGGCCAGCATGACCCGCACCTGGGGCTGTTCGTCGGACGGAAACGCGTCGATGATCCGGTCGATGGTCTTGGAAGCCGAGTTCGTATGCAGGGTGCCGAAGACGAGGATCCCGAGTTCGGCCGCGGCCAGGGCCAGGCGAATGGTCTCGAGGTCCCGCATTTCGCCGACCAGGACGATATCCGGATCCTCGCGGGCCGCCATCTTGAGGGCCGAGGAGAACGACTTGGTGTGCGACTTCACCTCGCGCTGTGAGATCAGGGACCTCTTGTTCGGGTGAACGAACTCCAGAGGATCCTCGATGGTGATGATGTGGGCTTCGCGGGTCTCGTTGATGTGGTCGATCATGGCGGCCAGAGTGGTCGACTTTCCCGAGCCCGTGGGCCCGGTGACCAGAACCATGCCCCGCCGGGTCTCGGTGACCTGGCGCACTCCCGGCGGCAGGCCCAGTTGCTCCATGGTAAGGATTTTCGTGGGGATGACCCGCATGACCGCGCCCATGCCCCGGTGCTGCCACAACACGTTCACCCGGAACCGGGCCGCGCCGTCGGGAAGTTCGTAGGCGAGGTCGAGGTCCAGGTTCGCGTAGATCCTCTCCTTCTGCGCCGGGGCCAGGATCTCGGTGATGATGGCTTCGGAGCTCTCTTTGGTGAGGACAGGCTCGTCCATCGCCACCAGTTCTCCGCGCGTTCGAAGCAGAGGGGGACGTCCCACCACCAGGTGCAGGTCGGAGGCTCCGCCCTCGATCATCTTGCGCAGCAGTCTTTCCAGTTCGGGCATGGCCATGGCTTATGTGCCCACCGGCTTGATGGGAGGACGCGGGGCGGTGCCGGTGGGCGCGGCCGGACGCGGGGCGACGCCGGTGGGCGCGGCCGGACGCGGAAGCGTGCCCGTGG
>JAQBHL010000010.1:0-3204 GCA_032127745.1 Acidobacteriota bacterium | reverse complement strand
CGCTCAGCTCCTCGGTCTTGATCTCATCCGCTGGGAAGCGCCCGCTCCCTAAGAACGAGCCGAAGCCCCCTCCCGGCAAGGTCGAGTGCCCGCTCGATGGCGGCGACTCGCTTTTCCCACACGCAATTCAGCCCGCTGTCTGGACCACAGGTTAGATCGTGAGGCCCCGCCAGCCTCTCCGCGATGGTGCGGTTCGTGTCGCTCATTCGCGCACCGTGCGCGCTTTACAAGGGGCGACCACGGTCACTCCCCGCCCCTGGCTTCCGCTTGGGTCCGCGCGTGGATCTCGTCCAGCATCCTCTCGCGGCATGCCCACGCCTCGGCTGCGCGCACCCGTGCCAGGTGCGCCTCGTAGGCCAGCGACGACGCGGCGGTACGCTGTACCGTGCGGCACGGCCGACCCAGACCCGCGCCACACCTCGGGCAGGGTACACGCCGGGATTCCTCGGACCCGGCTTGACCTTGGCTCACCAGCGACCTCGACGTCGACGTCCACCCTTCCGACGGCCATGGTTGCTGCCTCGCCGGTCGGTTCCGCGAAAGTGCCGGTCCACACCAGGCGGCGGCCCGGAGAGGTAGAAGAAGACCAGCATGGCGCATACGATGAACGCGAGAAACCCCAACCCCATTACTCCTCCGATCTCACCAGTTGGCCAGTCGCCAGGAGGCAGCTTCTGTCTTGTACATTAGGGTTAATCCCTTGACAGGGCATTATCCCAACAACACCAGTTGGCCAGTCGCCAGGAGGGCCTCGACCATATTGTCGGCGGCGAGGATCTGATCTGCGCGCAGCGTGACCACTGGGTTCAGCAAGAACGCGATATAGCCGAGGTCGGAGCCGGGCTCCGCGTACAGCCGGCTGTCGCCCTCGTACCACCAGACCTTGATCGGCTCCATGATCGGCTCCCCTGACCGCGCCAATTCGGCCAGGATGTGCTTCTTCGAGAGGCGAGGATTCAGCAACCCGTACCGAACTGGAAGTGCATCGCGTCGGGGTTCCCCATGAAGCGTCCGCCCCAATACCAGCCGTGGCGCTCGAAGGCGTCCACCACCTTCATGCCCTCGGCGCACGACGCGAAGCGCGAGAGCGCCGTCGGTTGCCGGTACGGGTTGCCGACGGGATCGAAGTCCACTGCGAGGCCGATCGAGTGAAGCGACAGTGCGCTCGACCCCTTGATCGCTCGGAAGTTGAAGCCACCACCGAAAGTCTGAAGATGCTCCCACAGCCCCGCCCTGTGGATTTCGACCAGCGCGTCGGAGAGCGTGCCGGCAACCTTGATGTGACAGGCGATCCGCGTGGCTACGGTGTCGGTCCACGAGAGCGCGAGCGGGGCGGGAATGGTGACTCGCGCGATGTTGACTCGCTCCCAGAGCTTGTCGAGCGTTCCATCATCCATGATGTGGAACTTCGGGTTGAACCCTGCGAACTTGTACGCGGCGACTCGACCGTTGGGCGGCCTGACCTTGGACTCGATCCCGTAGTTGACGATGGGCGGGATCAGGAACGGCCTCCCGAGATGTCGTAGTGACCCGAGAGGGAAGAGATGTCGTAGTGTTCGAGCGTGTCTGAGGGCCTGAGTTTGTTCTCGTGCCGAACAATGTTCAGCGCGTCGGTTGGGTCCATGGCTTCGACGAGGATAGCACGCCGTTTCGGCTTTGACGTGACTGTGACGAGGTAGCGCCGCTTGGGTAGCTCGATGCGACCGCTCTCCAGGTGGACAACTCCGTGGCACCGTTTCATTGGGAGCATCTCCAGACCCTCCATCCTTGGCCCTGTCCGGTACAGCTTTGGCAGCCAGCGTGCACTCACTTGACCCTCCATCCTTGGCCCTGGCCGGCAAACTCGATGATACCTCGCGCCTTGAGGCGGGTCAGCGCGCGCTCCAGCGCCCGCAGATCATCGTTTCCGAGCGCGAGCCACGCGGCCAGCTCGCTCGACCGCGAGAGGCCACGCTTGACGCCGGCCAGCACCTCGGAGTCGAAGAGATCGTGCCTGCCGCCCCACTTTCCAAACGGTATCTCCGCGACCTCGGGCTCGCCCTGGACCTTGGCGATCAGCACACCATCGATGTAGTCGTGCGGGATCTTCGAGTCGGTCTCCCACCGAAGCGCCTCAAACTTCGCGGCATAGCTGTCGGGCCACGCGGAGACGAACTGCGGCTCTTGGCCGGGATTGTGAATGCGGACGACGTAGACCTTCACTTCTCTCTCGCCATGGTTCAGGCGCTCGTCGCCTTGTTCGCTTTCTCTCACCGGGCCGCCTTGCGCTTCGCCAGCTCGGCGTTCACGTCTACGCCGTCCTCGCCCAGCGTGAGCCAGATAGCAGCCTTCAAGCGTTCGACGCGAGCGATCCGCGCGTTGAGCGACTTGACCTCGGCCTCTACGAGGATACGTCTGTCGTTCGCGTTCTCGATGACACTGATCTGGGCCTCGATCGCTTCGAGCAACAGGTCTCTCGCCTCGTCTCTGATCATGCTTCTCCCTTTGGTTTGTCGTCTCTCTCGATGGTCACCTTGAAGGACACGCCGGAGGCTTGGTGCCAGACCACGATGCCCTCGGGCTTGTCGAACTTCGCGGCTGCGGAGCCGCCCGCCTTGAGGTCTCGGAGCGCGGCGTTGGGAGCCCACTCGTTGTTGACGGTGAACCACGGTCCCTCGTAGAGGATCGGCACGGCTTGGACCGGGATGCCCCAGACGTTCGCGTCGAGGTCGCGCCACCTTGGCGCATTGAAAAGCGAGAAAGCCTGTGTCGTGAGACCGTATTTGCGCTGAATCCCTGCGCCCCACCACTCGCCGAAGTGGAGGCCCGGCCCGAGGATTTCGGCTAGCTTCACTCCGGACTCGTGAGCCCAGCGCGCGAAGCCGAAATTGTCGTCCTCGGGCGTGATGACGCGGGAGCGGGATTGCGCGAACCTGAAGAAGCCGTCATCGTCGATGCGGATCGCTGCATTGGTGCCGTCGATCTTCTCGGTGATCACGATGTCGCGGTTCAGGCGCGGGATGCGCGGCCACGGATGGAACTGGGCCGCATGGAACTGGATGTCATCCTCGATCATTCACCACCTCCAATGATCAATACGGGCTCGGCACGCGAAAAGTTCAGCGTATCTCGACGGGGACCGAGCACACCTCGCGGTCTAGGTCGGCCGAGGTGCAGACTCGCACGAGGCCGGATGTTGACTGGGACTCCAGGGTCAAGCGGACG
>JAQBHL010000009.1:0-45250 GCA_032127745.1 Acidobacteriota bacterium | reverse complement strand
GATCCGAAGCGGCGAAACGTCTGCCGGTCGCGATTCGGCTGGTGGTAATCACGGCGCGGCGTTTGCCGGTGAACGCCGGTGTTAGCCGGGCCTAAGATGCGCTACCTACGCACCCAGTTGGCAACGGATTGGCCCAAAGAGCGACCCCTGAAGGCAAAGGTCTTTCGAGCCCTCTTCTTCTTCATCCCACTCGGAAATCCGGACTACGAATCGAAGATGCATCTGGTTCGTGAATGGTTGGTGGAGTTTGATGAGAGCGAGGAGCCCTGGCGTGAGGTTGGCCTGGGCGAGGACGGCGAGCCTGTCCTGGCTGGTCCCGATGAAAGAAACTATGGCTTCTGGTGCGATACAAACATGAAGTGGGCCGACTTCACGGGCGAGGGAATCACCCAGGATCAGTTCGAGGCTCAGTGGAAGCGGTCCCAACCCCTGCGCCACGGAGAGGTGCCTGCCGTCCATGAACGTGATCAGAAAGAGGCGTGATGGCTTCCCGTCATCCTAAGCGGCCGGCTAACAAGGCCTTGCACCAGACAAGGCGCGGAGGTGTGGCCCAAGCCGTTCGTCGGGGGCCAGTCGTTGAGGCGCGCCCTTCAGGTGAAGCCCGGTGTTGGGCGGACGCGTGCCGCGCCCTGGAGCGCGTGTCGCTCGGCATCCTTGATGCGTTGCGGTCGGCATTCGGTGCTGAATGTGCCGTCTTTGCTCGCGGAGGACCCAAGTAGAATCGCTCGCAAGAGGGAGGCAACATGAAGCAGGAGTGGTTTGTCGGTTGGGGAACGCTGGCTCTCATCAACGCTGGGCTGGCGCAGAGCAAGAACCGAAGCGGCCTGGCCTGGTTTCTGGTCTCGCTGTTGATTGGCCCCCTCGCGACCCTGTTCATCGTTATCCTCGACCGCGTCAACCCGCCGGCTGCCTAGAATGGTGGATGCTCGGAGAACGAGGCCTCGTGGCCGGTCTTCGCCATGCCTGAGGGGCCTGGGTGTGCGCGAGAGGGCGACCAGGCGATCGAGGCCATCCGAAGGACGGTTACCGCTGAGCGCTTCTTCGAGATTCTCGCGAAGCTGGCTCCGAAGGTCTCCGCCTTCCATCGGCCGGCCCTCCAACTCGACTTGAGCGTCGGCGGCGCTCACCACAAAGTCAATCTTTACGACCCCGCGGAACTTGGGAAGGACACGGGCGGCGGAGCGTCTTCGCCGGGTGTGGAAGGCGGGGTTCGATGCCCTTCCTCTCAAGCCGGCATGGTAGGCGGAGAAGAGCCGGCGAAACGCCTCCTCAGCGCATGGGCTTGAGCACGACGAAATACTGGTAGGGCAAAAACGTCTCCTCACCTGCCAGGGTGAATGACGCCCGCAACGCATCGGCCAGAAAAGCGTCCTTCGCCACTCGTCGAGCCACGATGGGCCCTTGCGGCGTCTCGCGCTTGTGGAAATCGATATTCACGAGCCGCCCGCCGGGCTTGAGGGACTTGGCCAGCCGGCGCAGAAAGGCCGGGCCGTTCGGAAAGAGGTGATAGGTGTTCACGATCAGAACCACGTCGCAGGCGGACTTCGGGAGAAGAGGGTCGTCGGGCAGCCCGAGAATCGGGGTCACATTCGAAAGGCGCGCTTGACTCACTCGGTCCCGGAGCGCGTCGATCATGCTGGCCTCGACATCCTCGGCATAGACCCACCCCGAGGTTTCGAGGCGCCGGGCGGCGCGAAGGGCGAAGTAGCCGGGCCCCGAGCCCACGTCGCACAGGGTCTGGCCGGATCGGAGGTCCAGGGCCCCGATCACTTCATCAGGCTTTTGCCATTCCGCCCGGCCGGGTTCTTCAAGACTGGCGATGTAGCCCGCGAGGTCGGTCGAGGCCGGGGCCTGACGCGTGGATGCGCGCTCGAGCGCTTGCCCGGCCGTGCCGAAGGACGACAAGGCGGCGACGGCAAGGACGGTCGAAATCAGGGACCTCATGAATATGCTGGTGCGAAGGCTACCGCCTTTCCCCTGAAGCCGCCGCCAGGTCGTCGAGCGAAGCCTCCAGCAGGCCGCCACCGGAGGCGGCCACGATCAAACGGGAAGCCCCGCCCTCGCCCACGGGCGTCTCGATGGCCAGAGCGAAGCTGCGCTGGGAGGGAAGGCCCAGGGCCTTGATCGGCCAGAAGGTGGCTCCAGCATCCTCCGAGATGAAGACGGTCTTGATGTCGGCATCAGCGGCGAACACGATTTTCCCGTTCGGGTGCTGGGCCAGTCCGGTGACCCGGTCGAGAGGCGTGCTGGCGTTGAACCAGGTGCGTCCGGCGTCTCGACTGAGGAGCAGGCCGTACGAAGTGGCGGCGAAGATCTTCTGGTCGCTCCCGGGCGCGAAGACGAGGCGCTTGAGTCCCCGAAGCCCGACCGGCGCGGTGGGCTGAAACGCGACTCCATCCAGGGACCCCCAGACCGCGAGGGGGGTCGCGACCACCACCCGACCTGAGGACGCGAGGGCGACGGACTCGACCGAACGACTGGAGCCGAGACGCGTCTGGGTCCAGGTCGCTCCTCGATCCTGGCTGGCAAACAGACCCTGTTCGGTGGCGATCAGGACTTGTGAGCCGCGAATCCGCAGGTCGAGGACATGGGGATGCGCGTCGGCGCCGCCCTCGACCAGGGGAAGGCGCCTCCAGGGCGCGCCTTCCGGCGAGCCTTGAAACACGCCGTCGTCGGTGCCCAGAATCATCTGGCCTCCGTCGAGGACGGCGACCTGTCGCACTTCCCGGCCTTCGGGAATCTCAACTCGGCGCCACACCTCGAGGCGTCGATCCAGTTCAAAAAGGGCGCCGTTTCTCGATCCGTCCGCGCCCGTGATGACGAGGAGCCGGTGTCGCGGCTCGTCCGGAACGATCTGCCGGACCAGCCTTTCCCGGAACCCGTCATTCGAGGGAAGCCAGGTGCGGCCAGAATCGGTCGACACCAGGATACCCTCGCCCTCGACCCCGGCGAGCACCCGGCCTCCTCCCAGGGAAATCAGCGCGTTGACGATCAGGCCCGGGGCGCTGGTGCGGACAAATGTCCGGGCGTCATCTTCGCTCACGTAGACGCCATCGGTGGTGCCCGCATAGAACGTTTCGGCGCGATTGTGGTCCTGCGCGAAGGCGCGGGTTCTCCGACTCACCGACGGAATGCCCAGGACCTTACGCCACGAAACTCCCGCGTTGGTGGATCGCCAGATGCCGGTGCAGGCGGTGGCGAAGACGGTGGAGGACTCGCGCCGGTCGAGGGTGAGGGTCATGACGTCGGAATCGTTGACCATGCCCTGCTGGATCGGGCGCCAGGTGCGGCCGCCGTTGTCCGTTCGCCAGGCCAGATGGGCGGTTCCCACCAGGATCCGGTCTTCGTCCCGGGGGTCGATGGCCACCGAGCCAATGAGCCTCAGGTCGGGATGATCGCGCCGGGAGATCCGGGCGAAGGAATCTCCCGCGTCGAGAGAACGAAAGACGCCGCTCCTGGTCACGGCCACGAAGGTGTCGGGACTCGAGGGCGCCCGGGCCAGGCCCCGCACCGCCTCGCCTTCGAGGCCGGCGGCGATCATGGCGAAGGTGACTCCATGGTCGGAACTTCGAGCGATGCCGCCCCCGGAGTCGTCGAGGTTCCAAAAGGAGGCGAAGACGATGCCGCTATCCGTCACCAGAAGGTCGTCGAGACTGGCCCCGCGACGGGGGAATCCGGGCTCGAGCCTGGTCCAGGACACCCCGGCGTTCAAGGACCGGTAGATGATTCCATCGGCGGTCCCGGCGTAGACCCGCCGGGGATCGCTTGGATCCTGAGCCAGCGATCGGACATCGCCGCCCTGGGGACCTATGGGGCGGAAGCGCAGGGCCGCCTGGGCCGGCGGCGCGAGCCCGGCCAGTGCCAGGAGGCCGAACCCGGCCCAGACCCGGTGAAACTTCATCCTCGTCATCAAAGAATCCTGAACCCAAGGTCCCTGTCCTGATCCCGAGATGAGTCGGAGGCCCTGGCCTTTCCTAAAAACGAGAGGCGCGGAGATCGACGATGGAGTCGATGTCCGCGCCCCTTTCCGGGCGGGCCCTGGTTCCAGGGCCTGAACCGTGGTTACATGCCCGGCATGTCGGCGCCGTTGGGCACGAACGTGAGTTCAGCATTGCGGTCGCCGGTAGCGCCGGCGCCCCGGGTGGTGATCCGGGAGGCATCAATGCCGCGCTCCTTGACCATGTAGTCCTTCACCGCTTCAGCGCGCCTTCGGGACAGGACGTCGGGGTTGCGTTCGCCCTTGTCCGCATGGCCCACGATGAGCAGGCGGCCGGCAGGATCCTGACGCAGACGGCTCGCCATGTCATCGAGCACGGACTTGTCGATGTTGTTGAGACGCGTGCCGTTCCTCGGGAACGGGCCCACGGAGGCGACGACCGTCGCAGGTTTCGCCTTCTCTTCGATCATGACGTGGCGCGATGCCTGAGCGGAGTGATCGTGGCCATCATTGACGGTGACCGTCACCACCACATCCGTGCCCGCGGGCAGACAGCCGGGCTCGAGGGTGACGTTGGCTCCTTCGCCTACGGTCCGGCCGGCGGAGGTAGTCCAGGCGTAGGTCAGGGTATCGCCATCCGGATCGGCGGCGTTGGCCCGGAAGTTCACGGTGTCGCAGGTGATGGCGTTGGTCTTGTCCGCGTCGAGCGAGACGGTCGGGGGACGGTTCTCCACCCGGGGCGCCGGTGGCGCGGGAGGAGGAGGCGGCGGCGGCGGCACGTAGATTTCGCGGCCCGCGGCGCCGGCAGCGTAGCCGATGGACAGGATCTTGCCGCTCTTCGTGGCCGACGAGCTGCTTCCCGTGCTGAAGTGGAGGTTTCGGGAATAGGCGGGACGGACGAAGAAGCCCTTGCCGAAGAAGAAGGCGGGGCCAATGATGAAATCAACCGGGTTGATCTGCTCGAAATCTCCGCCCGAATAGCTGGATCCGGTGACCTCAGCCTGGACCTGAACCCGGCTGTAGACGGGGGCCGAGAAACCGGCGCCCCAACGGAAGGCGTTCCCCAGATTGAAGCCATCAGGGTCGCCATTCGTCTTGTATCCGACCATGCCATGCAATTCAGCCTTGCCGTCCAGCGACTTCGACAGAAGGAGGTCGAGACCCAGGGAGACCTTGCCCGTGCCGAGACCGTTGTCAAAGGAGGCGGTGGGCAGCTTGATGGTGGGCTGAAGGGCCAGTCCCACGCCGTCGCCCGCGTAGTCATCGAGCAGTTTGTACTTCAGGCCGATGATCGCGTCCGAAGCACCGGTCTGCCAGCCGGGCGAGCTGGATTGGTTGCCCGCGTTGGGGAAATCGTTGACGTACCCGGGGTCGGTGAGCCGGTCCACGTTGTTTCGCTGGAATCCGAAAGTGCCGAAGATCTCGGCCTTCGCCGAGATGCCGTAGCCGAGAGTCACGCCGATGGTCGAAGCATCGAGATCTTTCGGATTCCGGTCGAGATTGTTTCGGTAGAGGCTGAAGGAGGTCTTGCCCTTGGCCACGGTATAGGCGTTGGAGAGGGCGAACAGTCCTGACGAGCCCGAGAAAGACGGGGTCAGGGGACGCGCTTCGTAGTCTTTGCCGTCCACGGTGATGATCCAGGTCTTGACATCGCCGCGCTCGATGGTGCCTGCGGGGGCGGTCTGGGCAAAGCCGGACGTGGCGGCAACCGCGAGGGCGAGGGCGCTCAGAGATTGCAGGGTCTTGTGTTTCATTAGAAGTTTCTCCACGAATTTTGGAAAGGCAGCCGAGGGGAACAAATGCCCTAGGACTTCTTGATGAGAATAGAGCTTGAGGGCGTCCCGCACTGTGCGCTTCCGTACATTGGGAAGATTAACAGAATCAGGCGGTTCCCCTTGGCTCGATCAACTCCATCCCGTCGAGGAAAGGGCGCAGAACTCTCGGAATCAGGATCGTGCCATCCTTCTGCTGATAGTTCTCAAGGACCGCCACCATGGTCCGTCCCACGGCCAGGCCGGAGCCGTTCAGAGTGTGCACGAAGCGGGGCTTGGCTCCATGCTCCTTCCGGTAACGGATCTGAGCGCGCCGGGCCTGGAAGTCCTTGCAGTTCGAAATGGACGAAATCTCGCGATAGGCACTCTGGCCGGGCAGCCAGACTTCGATGTCGTAGGTCTTGGCCGAACCAAAACCCATGTCGCCGGTGGACAGAAGCACGACCTGATAGGGCAGCTCCAGGCGCTTCAGGACCTCCTCGGCGTCGCTCACCATCGACTCGAGTTCATCCATCGAGTTCTCGGCCGCGGTGAGCTTCACCAGTTCCACCTTGTGAAACTGATGCTGGCGGATGAGCCCCCGCACGTCCTTGCCGTAAGAACCCGCCTCTGACCGGAAGCAGGGGGTGAAAGCCACGAACTTCTTCGGCAGCTCCACGGGCTCGAAGATCTCGTCGCGATGGAGGCAGGTGAGAGGCACCTCGGCGGTGGGAATCAGATAGAGCTCGCGGTCGCTGGTTCCGGTCTTGAACAGATCGGCCTCGAACTTTGGAAGCTGTCCCGTGCCGACCAGGGTTTCCCCCAGCACGAGGTAGGGAGGAATGATCTCCAGATAGCCGCGCTCCTTGGTGTGGAGATCGAGCATGAACTGGATCAGCGCCCGTTCGAGTCTGGCCCCCGTCCCCCACAGGCTCGAGAAGCGCGCGCCCGAGATCTTGGCCGCGCGCTCGAAGTCGATGATCCCGAGCGCGGCGCCCAGGTCTCCGTGGAGCCGGGGCTCGAAGTCGAAGATCGGAGGCGTTCCCACCGTTCGCACCACCACGTTTTTCGAGGCATCGCCCCGCGGCACCGTGGGGTCGGGAATATTCGGCAGAAGCAGCATGAGGTCGTTCAGCCTGGATTCGGTCGCGCCGAGTTCCAGGTCCAGAGCCTTGATGTCGTCCGACACCGCCTTCATCTCGGTCTTCAGTTCCTTCGTGTCTTCCTTGGCCTTGCCACGGCGCGCGATCTCCTCGCCGGCCAGACGCTGCCGATGTCGCAAGGCCTCGACCTTCTGGATGATCTCCCGACGACTCTGGTCGAGATCCCAAGGGTCGGCGGTGGCAAAGACCTTCCCGGGGTCATCGCCGCGATCCTTCAGCATCGCGAGGATGATCTCCTTGTTATCGGCCACGTAACGCAGTTCGAGCACGTTGTCTTCCTTCCGGAGTCCGCTTACGCCGGGCGCGTCACCCGTGACGCTTGGCGTGTAGCGATGCTATTTTCCCCCGGATGCCCCAAAAAGTTCGAAAGGTCGTCATCCCGGCCGCCGGCCTCGGCACCAGGTTTCTCCCCGCGACCAAGGCGATACCCAAGGAAATGCTGTGCGTGGTCGACAAGCCGATCATCCAGTACGCGGTGGAAGAGGCGGTGGCCTCGGGCATCGAGCACATCATCATCGTGACCGGGCGCTCGAAGTCGTCGATGGAGGACCACTTCGACATCGCCTACGAATTGGAAGCGACCCTCAAGGCGCGCGGGAAACTGGACCTGGTGCGGGAGGCTCGCAAGGTTTCGGACCTCGCTTCGGTCTCCTATGTTCGGCAGAAGGAACCCCTCGGCCTGGGCCATGCGGTGCTGGCCGCCCGCGCCCTGGTAGGCGACGAGCCGTTCGCGGTCATGCTTCCCGACGATCTGATCGATTCGCCCGGAAAGGCCGCGCTGCGTCAGATGATCGAGGTCTTCGAGAGTACCGGCGACCCGGTCATCGCCCTGTTGAAGGTGGCGCTCCAGGACATCTCGGCCTACGGGGTGATCCGGGGCGAACAGGACACGAAGGATCCACGGGTCTGGGTGCTCCAGGAAATGGTGGAAAAGCCGAAGATGGAGGAAGCACCCTCCGATCTCGCCATCATGGGCCGATACATTCTGACCCCGGACATCTTTGAAGACCTGGCCGTCACCGCGCGCGATCGGGGCGGCGAGATACAACTCACCAACGGCCTTCGTGCCCTGAGCGCCCGGAGACGGCTCCTCGGCTACGAATTCGAGGGCATGAGGTACGACGCCGGGCAGAAGCTCGGGTTCCTCAAGGCCACGGTGGATCTGGCCCTCAAGCGTGATGATCTCGGGCCCGCCCTGCGCGAGCACCTCAAGTCTCTCGGGCTCTAGTCCCTCTTCCTTCGCGCGCAAGCCACGGCGTCTGGTCGCCGGACTTTTCAGGCTTCGGCTACTGCACCCTCATGGACGTGCCGAGCGAGGTGGTGGAACCCACCGTGACCCTCATCATGTATTCGCCCTCGGGCACGTCTTTGGGAGAGACCGAGAAGACAACACGATCGAAGCCATCCGCGTCGCGCACCACCTTCAGTCCCTCGGCCTTCTGGGGCTTCTCGATTCCATCGGCGCCGATCAGGACCACGTGGAGTGAGTCGGCCTTGCCGTCGGAGGGGGACTTGAAGACACAGATCTCCCGCGCCGTCCCCTTCTTCAGGACCGGGTCCGCCTCCACGGTAAAGGGACGTTCGTCGACCCGGAAGGGGATCTCACGATTCGGCCGGTGTTGCGTGACCGTGGGCAGGGCCACCCGGGCGAAGGGATCCCCGGTCACCATCGGCGAGGAAACGAACGCGGAGGTCGCAAAGTCCGGAATCACCACCGGCAGCCTCAAGGCGCCAAACTTCTGGGTTGCGGGGTCGCGCAGGAGCAGCCGAACCTCATACTTCCCGGCGGCCGCGCCAAAGGTGGTCAGAATCTGGAGGCCGTCGGACTTGAGCTTGGGGCCGAGCGCCAAAGGATCGAGGGCCGGGGTGGCTTTGAAGTAATCGCTGACCGTTCCCTGGTCATCGACCAGATAACCGAAGAGCTCGAGATTGATCTGCTTGCGTTTGAGCGACTCGGTGAAGGCGGCGGGCGGAATCTGAATCACCACCGGCACTCCGATGCCGTTTTGAGGAGACAGGTAGGGTAAGGCGTAGGCCGAGAGCACGATGGGGCCTCCCGAAATCCCCTTGGCGATGATCTCCGAGGCCTGGAGCACCTGCCGGTTGAGATCGGGCTTCTTCGGATCGGGGAGGATGTACGTGGGCCGGTGGCTCACCTTGAGACCCGGCGGCTTCACGCTGATCTTCAGCTTCCGCGACTTCCCCACCTCGGACGAGCGGGGCGAGAAGGCGATGACGTAGTAGGCCTTCGTGGCATTCGAGATGTCCACGAGGGCGGAATCGATGTCGGTAACGCCCTTGATGAAACGCCCGCCCGTGTTGGAGGCGAGAGTGGCGAGGGCATCGAGGCCGCTCACCGGATTGAAGGCGGAGCCTTCCTGGGAGCTCAGATCCATGGTGTCGGTCCCGGCGCTGCCCAGATCGATGGAATGGATCACCACATCGGATCCGCGCATGGTCTGGAAGAGGCCGGACAGCGCGTCCTGACCGGTGGCCGAGCCGAAGTAGGTGTCGCTGTCCACGTTCCACAATTCGCCACGGACGGAGGCCTCCGAGGCCAGTCCCCTCTCATTGCCCTGGGCGCCGGAGATGATGGTGGTGTCGAACCCCTCCGAGAAGAGGATCACGTTCTTGCGTCCGCGGATCGAGTCGAGCTGACGGGCCATGGCCTGGAATGCGCCCAGGAACTGGCTGATCTGAGCGGCGTAGGCCTGGCGCTGCTGGCGCATGAGCATGAGGGCGATCGCGCGACCCTGATCATCGGCGAGGCCCTCGCGCCCGTCCGCGTCGGAGGAGGAGACCAGGCCGGTCTCCATGCTGGCGTCAAAAAGGAGTCCCAGAGGGTCTCGATTGCGCGCCACGTCCCCGCGGCCGATGGCATTGATGGCCCTCAGGACCTGACCGCGGTCCGGGCTCAGGCCCAGAAGAGACTTCATCCCCTGGGGGGTGGCCGCCACCACCGCGACCAGGTCTCCGGGCTTGACCTCACCTTCCACGAATGTGCGCGCGGCCCCTCGCGAGCGCTCGATGATGACGGACCGGGACAAGGCCAGATCGAAGAGGAGGATGAATTGCCGGCGGGAGGACAGTTGAGCTGCGCTGCCTCCGGCACCGGTGGGAAACTGGGCGGGGCCCTCACCCGAGACGGCGAGGAAACCTTCAACCGTCACGGCCTTCCCGGCGTCCTCCACCTCGAAGTCCCGAGCGGTCAGGCCGGGGACGGTCTTGCCATCCTTGTCGGTGACGAAGACCGGAACAGCCACGATGCTGACCTCCGTTCCGAACGTGAGGGGCGGGCTTTTCTGATCCTGGCCGGTCGCACGGTGAGAGGAAACGAGCCCAAGGGTCAACGCACCCGCGAGAAGGATGCACGAGCGAAACTTCATGAGAGACCTCCAAACACCTGGGCACGCACCTTCCGCCGTGGGGCCGTCCTGGCGATTCTCAAGGCTACACTTCCAGAGGGGATCGCGGCTCTTCCCCGGAACAGGGGAACCCGTCCGGTCGAGAGTGGTTGCGGGCTGGTCCGGCCTAGCGGGACTCGCTCAGAACCGGCGCCTCCACCGCGCCGGACGAACCGACCAGGGGCAAGGTCCCGCCGCAGATCGACGGGAGAGACCCGCCGCGCTTCATCCAGTCGAAAACCGCCCCCGCGGCAACGTCATGACCTCGGGCGTTCCAGTGGCCGTCGAACGTGAAGTACGTGGGTTTGAAGGTCCGATCGGCGGCCTTGAGGGCCGGGCTGAGATCGATGACCGGGACATCGAGGGAGGCGCCGAGGTTTTCGATCCTGTCCCGCACCTTGTCCAGATTCCAGGCTCCATCATTCAGGCGGTACAGCTGCTTCGTGACCTTCCATGAAGCCTCCTGAATCTCCATTCGGGCCGGAATGTAGACCAGGGCCAGTTTGGAACCATGGGCCTGCACATGGTCCCTGAGGGCGGCGACGATGACTCCGACCTTCTCCCAGGCATCCTCGATGGGGGCCAGATTGCGCTGGTCGTAGACCAGCATTTCCAGGCGGGGCGGAACTTTGGGAATGGGTTTCCAGAGCCCGAGTCTCGCCAGAGCGTCGTGGGCCGCAGGCGCTCCCACAAAGAGCCTCTCCTTCAGCAGGTCAAGAAGGGCGAAACCCTCATGCGCGTCCGCAGCCTGGTCCGCGACCGGGGCGGGCGGGTCCGTCGGCTTTTCCTTCACCGGATAGCGATGCAGTTTGAGCGCGCCTCCGCCCATTTCAAACGCGGGCTTCGGTGTTCCGAAATAGTCCTGACGATCGGAATAGAGCACGTCGTTCCAGTAGAAGAAGAGGAGAACCAGTGAAGGGCGGTAGCGCGCGCCGTCAGACTGGTAGAAGAGATACTCCTGGTCCGTGCTGTAGGCCGCGGTGGCGCCGTTTATCACCTCGGCGCGACACCCGGCCTCACCGAGTCGATGCTCGAGCCTTTGGGTAACGGTCTCCCCCAGGTCCACGGTATACCCTTCGACGAAGGAATCGCCCAAGGCCAGAACGCGGAAGACGCCGGGCGGAGGTTCAACTGATCGTTCCGGGTCGCGAAGTCCCTGAGAGTTCGTCCGTACCTCAACCGTGTACTCCCGCCGATGATAGGTCGCGGCGGCGTTCTTCTTCTTGCGCCAGCCGAGAAGCGCATCGTACTCGTTGTAGCGGGCATCTTCGCCACCTTCCTTCCCTCCCTGCTGGCGCGCCCTCAGGACTCGCGCGACTCCCTCGGCCGTTCCCAGGACGAGGACGAGAGACACCACCACCAAACTCAGCCGAAGCATCCATTCGCGGACCCAGGCCTCCCGAGGAGGAGGAGAAGGAGAGGGGCTGGCGGGAGACCCGGACATGGGAGGGCTGGAGCTTAGAACCCCTTCGTCTCCCCTCTATCAGACGCTCCCGGCTCGGGTCAGTCGAACGAAATTGCCGAGCAGTCGGTGTCCTTGGGGGGTGAGAACCGACTCCGGATGAAACTGAACTCCAAACAGGGGGCGTTGAGCGTGACGCATCCCCATGACCACACCCTCTGGCGTCCAGGCGGTCACCTGGATCTGGGAGGGCAGCGTGGCCCGCTCCACCACCAGCGAGTGATAGCGGCCCGCGAAGAAGGGCGAAGGCAGGTCTTCGAAGAGGTCCTGGCCGTGGTGCTCCACCGGAGAGGCCTTGCCGTGTCGCAATTCACCGGCCCGCACCACGCGACCTCCGAACGCACTGGCGATGGCCTGGTGTCCGAGGCAGACCCCCAGCGTCGGGATACGCGCGGAAAGGCCCAGGATGGCCGCGATGGTGACTCCCGCGTCCTCGGGTCGCCCCGGGCCGGGTGAGAGAACCAGGCCCCGTGGATGAAGGGCCTTCAGGCCCTCGACATCGATCGCGTCGTTGCGGAAGACGCGAATCTCCTCGCCCATGGCGCCCAGGATCTGGACGAGATTGAACACGAACGAATCGTAGTTGTCGATCACTGCGAGCATTTCTTAGCTGGGGGGCCGCAGACGCGGAACGCTCGCCGTGCTTAGCCCCCCAGACCCCCGCGCTTCGGCCGAAGTGAATTCGGCCTTCGCTTCTTCCAGCTGGGGGGCCGCAGACGCAGATTCGCTCGCCGTGCTTTGCCCCCCGGACCCCCGCGCTTCGGCCCGTGCGCAGGCCTCCAGCGCGTGAACCAGCGCCGAGGCCTTGTGCTTCGTCTCTTCGTACTCACGCCCGGGATCGGAGTCCGCGACCACGCCCGCTCCCGCCTGCAGCAGGACGCGGCCCTGGTGCACCACCAGATTGCGGATGGCGAGGCACAGGTCCATGCGCCCGGCCGGATCGATGTAGCCGATGGCGCCGCCATACAGGCCGCGCCGAACCGGCTCGAGGGCATCGATGATCTCCATGGCCCGGATCTTCGGCGCGCCGGTCACCGTCCCCGCAGGGAAGGTCGCGCGGAGAAGATCGAGAGCGTCGTTCTCCGCTCGGAGTCGTCCCTCCACTTCCGACACGATGTGCATCACCCGCGCATGCCGTTCGATCTCGAACTGGCGGGTCACTTTCACCGAACCGTACTCGCAGACCCGGCCGAGATCGTTTCTTGCGAGGTCGACCAGCATGACGTGTTCGGCGCGCTCCTTCTCATCCGCGAGCAGGTCCTGGCCATGACGTTCGTCCGCTTCCGCTGAATCCCCGCGCGGCCTGGTTCCGGCCAGCGGGCGGGTCATGGCCCTTCCATCCTCGAGACTGACCAGAACCTCGGGGGACGAGCCAAGAACGGCATGGGCCGCACCGAACTTCAGGAAATACATGTAGGGGGACGGATTGGTCTCGCGCAGGGCGCTGTAGAGATCGAGCGGGTCGCCCTCGAAGGGGGCCTCGAACCGCTGCGAGAGAACGCCCTGGAAGATGTCGCCGGCCCGGATATGTTCGAGGATGCGCTCGACGCCGGCCTCGAAATCGGGACGGGGAGTCACGGCCCGAAGGGGTGCGGCGTCCCGCTCCCTTCGCCTGAAGGGTTCGGCCGGTTGGGAATGTTCAAGCTCAAAACGAATCTCCGCGCACCGCTCGCCGGAGCCGGATCCGTGTACGACGATGTCGGTGGTCGCGTTTTGGTGATCGACTACCACGATCTCCGATGGCACCATCAGGATGCTGTCCGGCACGCCCAGGGGATCGGGAGGCGAGGACTTCAGGCGCTCGAAACGGCGGACGATGTCATAGCCGAGATAGCCCACCACTCCGGAGGAAAAAGGCGCGACTACGGGAAAAGCCTCAGCCTCGTTGAGAAGGACGCGAATCGAATCCTGGAGGTCGCGGGTATCGGTGTGAACGGCGCCGGTCGCGATCTCTTCGATCGTGATTTCGGAAGGGTGAGAGCGATGAACAAGGGTCGGGCGGCCGCCGAAGAACGAGAAGCGGTTGCGCCCCGCCTCCCCGAGCGACTCGCACAAGAAGGCGTAGGTGTCGCCCGCATAGAGCCGGGCGAATCCCGGCAGGGCGGGAGCCGCGGCTTGAAGACGGAGGTGGGCGACGCTCATGCCACGAGCGCGCCTGCCGGCTCGGTGCGTTTGAGGAGGATGGGCTTGCGGCTCTTGCCCGCGCGACGCAGCAGCGGATAGTTCTGCATGTTGCGGGCGCCGATCTGGAGGACATCGGTCACCGCTTCGACCGCTTCGAAGGACTCAACCCCGATCACTTCGGTCACCAGGGGCAGGCCGGTCAACTCCCGGGCCTCAGCCAGATCAGCATCAGGGTCTCCGGGAGGCTTGTTTGAAGGAACGGACGAGTGCTTCGAAGTCTTCGCCGTGGCGTATGGCATCCACCAGTCGACTGCCCACAATGGCGCCGTCGGCATGGGCGGTGATGGCCCGGACATGCGATGGATCGGAAAGACCGAAGCCGGCCACGAGGGGCAGGGTGGTGGTCACGCGCACGCGGTCCAGAATCGCGGGCAACTCCGGATCGGCGGCGCGGCGAGCGCCGGTGGTCCCCACCACCCCCACCACGTAGACGAAACCCCGGGAGGCGGAACCGATCCGGCGCAGCCTTTCCTCCGAACTGGTGGGCGCGACCAGCAGGACCACATCAATGCCGAAACGGGCCGCGTCCGCTCTCCGCGGGCCGGCTTCCTCTTCGGGCAGGTCCGGCACGACCACGGCGGAGACTCCCGCCACCGCCAGCATGGAGAAGGCGTTTGGACCGAGAGCGAGAAGGGGATTGAGATAGGTCATGACGATGAGAGGGCACGGCCGCTTCCTGGTCGCGAGGGCTTCCAGGAAAGGACGCGTCTTGAAACCGGCCTGAAGGGCCTGGTGGGAGGCGAATTGGATGGTGGGACCGTCGGCCACCGGATCTGAGAAAGGGAGCCCGATCTCCACCGCGTCCGCTCCCGCATCCGCGGCCTTGTGCACAAAGTCGAGCGACGCTTCGCTGGTCGGATAGCCGGCGGTGACGTAGGGGATGAGGGCGATCTCGTGGCGAGACCGGGTGGCTTGAAAGACCTGGGCCATGCTCATCGAAGCACCTCGCGTCCCAGATTCATGACGTGGTCCAGGTCCTTGTCGCCTCTGCCGGAGAGATTGACGACCACGACCTGGTCGGAGGCGAGGCGGGCCGCGGCCTGGACCGCGAAGGCCACCGCATGCGCCGACTCGAGCGCAGGCACGATGCCTTCCAGCCGGGCCAGCAGATCGAAGGCACCGAGCGCCTCGTCGTCAGTGACGCTCTCGTAGCGCACCCGACCGGTATCGCGCAGGTACGCATGCTCCGGCCCCACCCCCGGATAGTCGAGCCCGGCGGAAACGCTGTGGGCTTCCTGAATCTGTCCGTCTTCGTCCTGAAGGAGGAGGGTGCGGGCGCCGTGGAGAACGCCCGGCTGCCCCTTGGTGAGGGTGGCCGCGTGCTGCTCGGTCTCGAGACCGTGGCCCGCCGCCTCCACCCCCACCAGAGAGATCGGATCTTCAAGCAGGGGATGGAACATGCCGATGGCGTTCGAGCCGCCGCCCACACACGCCACCACCAGGTCGGGAAGGCGGCCGAAGCGGCTGAGGCATTGGGCGCGGGTCTCGCGGCCGATCACGGACTGAAAGTCGCGGACCATGCGAGGGAAGGGATCGGGCCCCACCACCGACCCGACCAGGTAGTGGGTGTCGCGGACGTCCGTGACCCATTGCCGCATGGCTGCATTGATCGCGTCCTTGAGGGTCCGGCTCCCGGAGTCGACGGGGATGACCTCGGCCCCGAGGAGGTTCATGCGCTGCACGTTGGGGCGCTGGCGCGCCACATCCACCTCACCCATGAACACCCGGCAGGGCAGGCCGAGGAGAGCACAGGCGGTGGCGGTGGCCACGCCATGCTGTCCGGCGCCGGTCTCGGCAATGATCCTTGCTTTCCCGAGACGCTGCGCGAGCAGAGCCTGGCCGAGGGCGTTGTTGATCTTGTGGGCGCCGGTGTGATTGAGGTCTTCGCGCTTGAGATAGATCCGCGCGCCTCCCGCGTGAGCGGTCAGTCTTTCCGCGAAGAAGAGAGGCGTCGGCCGGCCCACGTAGTTGGCAAGCAGATCCTGGAGCCTCTCCTGAAAGACCCGATCCGCACGTGCCTTGTCGTAGGCGCTCGCCAGTTCATCGAGCGCTCCCGAGAGGGTCTCCGGAACGAAGCGGCCCCCATACACGCCGAAGAAACCCGGTCTAGAGACGTTCTGCATCTGCTCTCCTGACGGCCTGGATGAAACGGACCATGGTGGCCGGATCTTTGCGGCCCGGACGGCTCTCGACCCCGGAGGACACGTCCACGCCGAAGGGACGAGCCGCCGCGATCGCGTCAACGACGTTTTCCGGGTTGAGACCTCCGGCGATCACGAACCGGCCGGTCCGCGACCGAAGCCGGGACCAATCGAAGGCGAGGCCACGACCCTCGCTCCCATCGATCAGGGTGATCTCTTCGTCGCTCTCCGGGGCGTCTCCTTCGAGGTCATCCGGCTTGACCACTCGGATGAGAGGAAGCGCGGCGCGGCGCGGAAAGGAAGCATGGACTTGAATCCGGTCGAAGCGAAGGGCGGAGTGGATCTCTTCCAGGTTGGCCGGTTCCCTGAAGATGCCCACGATCTCGACCCGGCCCTGGGCGACGTCGGCGATCTCTCTCGCGCGTTCGATGGTGACCTGACGGGGTGAGGTCGCAAACACGAGGCCTATGGCCGAGGCACCCGCCTGGATGGCCGCCTCCGCGTCGGGGATGGAGGTGATGCCGCAGATCTTGATCCAGGTCATGACCGACCTCCATGGGCCCGGCCCAGGAGCTCTCTGAGCTTCGCCGCCGGATCGGAGCTTCTGGCCAGGGTTTCGCCAATGAGCACGGCGCTGAAGCCGGCATCCTCGATGAGCTTCACGTCGTCCCGGGTCTTGACTCCGCTCTCGGCCACGGACAGAACCCCGGCCGGAATGCGCGCCTTGAGGCGCAGGGCCCGGCCGGAATCGACCGCGAGGGTGCCGAGATCCCGGTTGTTCACCCCGACCATGGTGGCGCCAGCGTCCAGAGCCTGGTCGATCTCGCTCTCGTCGTGAACTTCGACCAGAGCGTCGAGGCCGTGCGCGGCCGAATGCCTGACCAGCGCGGCCAGACGAGGCGGCTCAAGAATCCGCACGATCAGAAGAACCGCGGAGGCCCCCATGGCCACGCTCTCGTCGATCTGGATTTCATCAATGACGAAGTCCTTGCGGAGAACGGGCAGACCGGCGGAGGCGGCGTGCTCCAGGTCGCCCGGGCGCGCGCCAAAGTACGTCGCATCGGTCAGACACGAGATGGCGGAGGCGCCTCCACGAGCGTAGGCGCGAGCGGTCTTCAAGGCGTCAAGGTCCGGAGCCAGCGAGCCCTTCGAGGGGGACCTTCTCTTGATCTCGGCGATAACGGAAAGCCCCGGGCGGAAAAGCGCCTCGCGGAAGCCCGGCCGCGGGCGGGGGTCGCGCGGGAGGGAGGGCGGAGCGAGACGGAGGGCCGCGATCTCGCGCTCCTTGGCCATCAAGACATCATCCAGGAAGGTCACGCGGCCTCCAGGGAAATCTCCGTGAGCCGGTCGAGAACCGATCGGGCGCGACGTGAAAGCAGGGCGTCTCTCGCCATCTCCGCTCCCTCGCGCAGGGTCCTTGCCCGTCCCGACACCATCAGGGCGGCCGCGGCATTCAGGACCACCACGTCGTGGGTCGCCCCTCTCTCGCCGTTCAGGACCCGGCGGGCGAGGGCGGCATTTTCGGCGGCGTCACCCCCGCTCAGATCGTCGGGGCGACACACCGGTAGTCCGGCCTCGTCGGGATGGAGGGTTCGCTCGCAAAGGCCCTCGGGTTTCACCTCGATCGCTGCCGTGGGACCGCACAGCGTGATTTCGTCGCTGCCGTCCGACCCATGAACCACGAGGGCATGCTCGGCACCCAGAGCACGCAGCGCTTCCGCCACCGGGCGGAGGTGGGCCGGGGTGGGAACGCCCAGCACCTGACGCCGCACCCGGGCCGGGTTGGCGAGCGGCCCGACCAGATTGAAGATGGTCCGGAACCCAAGCTCGCGGCGAATGGGCGCGAGGTGGCGCAGGGTCTGGTGATAGTTCGGAGCGAACAGAAACCCGAAACCGGTGGCTTCGATGCAGCGCGCGGTGGTGGAAGGCGGCCCGTCGATCCGAACCCCCAGCGCCTCCAGGAGGTCGGCGCTTCCACAGCGAGAGGAGACCGCGCGGTTCCCGTGTTTCGCCACCCGAGCCCCGGCCGCGGCGGCCACGATGCCGGCAAGAGTGGAGACATTCAGGGTGGCCAGACCATCACCGCCGGTGCCGCAGGTGTCGATGAGACCCTCGGCGGCCAGGGGGAAGGCGGCAGCCATCTCACGCAGGGCGAGGGCAAACCCGAGGATCTCGGCGCCGTTCTCGCCGCGCACACGCAGGGCCATGAGCAATCCTCCGACCTGGGCCGGGGAGGCCTCGCCGGTCATCAGAACGAGGGCCGCCTCGCGCGCCTCGGCTTCCGACAGCGATCGGTCGACGGCCTTGGCGAGGATGGGTATCAGGTTCATGCTGGCTTTCGGAGAGGTTGGGAAGCAGGGAGGGAAGAAACAAAAAACCCCCGGGCGCTCTGCGCTTCGGGGGCTCCTCAGGATCCTCGGTTCCAGGATCAGCGGGGAATCAGTGGAGAGCTCCTCCCACGGCGCACGAAAAGCTCCGCCACCACCAAAGCGAAACCAGGAGAACCGGAGAGTGATGACTCACGAGGGACCGGATTGTGAACCTCCCCGGCCAATCCTGTCAACTGGGCTGGGCTCACGCGAACTCGGGCCGTCTCGCCCTGCGGCCCGGATCGAAGTGTTCACGCTCTTCATCCTCTAACCCTCTAACCGGAGGATGACGCCGAACCCACAGTCGAGCGGCGCGGGTGCGCTCCCCCGGCCCGGTTCTCATCCGATCGCGCCATCGGCCTATTATTCGCCTTCATCCATCCAGGGGCTGACGGGCCCCGGGGGGAAAGGGTCGCATATTTTCTCCGAGCCAATGTGATACAAGGGCCGAGACATGAATACAGGCGTTCTCGTCCCATCGCCCACAACCTCGGCGCACAGACTCGGGCAATACCTCAAGCGAACGGAGGGGCTGTGGATGCCCTCGCCGAGCCTCGCCCTGCTTTCGGCTTTCATCGCCGGAGCGGCCCGGCCGACCAGACTGCTGATTCGAGAGGGCTCGCCATCCTTCATAGCCGCGGTCGGCGCGCTCGTGAGCGCCGTCCCGGAGCCGGCTCCTCTGGACGACAGCGAGGAACTGCGATTGGCCCTGCGGAGGCTGGGTTCGAGCGCCGATCACATCTGGGGAGTGGCGACTCACCGGCCGGAAGCGCTGGTCCCCAACGAATGGTTCGAGGCCCTTGGCGCCCGGGGAATTCCAACCGTGGAGTTGTGCCTGGGCGGCCTGTTTGAGCTCGCCCGCAGGGGCCAGGGGGCCGCGACGGTGACGATCGTGAGCCTTGACCACGAGCCCGCTTTCGAGGGCGCCAAACTCACCGCGCTGTTCACCCGCGACTCCGCGCTGGCTCAGCGAGTGAAGCTGTTCTGTCTGGCCGGCGCGGGGGCCAACGACGGCATCCTTGACGCCACCCCCCGAGGCCTGGCCGAAGACGAGCAGGCCCTCCAGATAATCCTCGAACGCGCTTTTGCCCGAGACGAAGCGGAGTGGACCGAGACCCGGCGGACGGGGGCGAAAACGCCGGTCCGGGGCGCGGTCATCTCACATGTCTGGAAGCGTCTGTTTCGCTCCGAGCCGGGAGAGCCGGCCGCGATGGATCCGGAAAGGCCCGAGCCCTTCCCCGCCCCTCCACCTCGCGGAAAGAGCTCCTGGCTGGCTCGCCTCGCCGAACTGGAGGAGAAGCACAAAGTGGCGCTTGGCCGGCTCGAGGCGAAGACCGAGTCCATTCGGGCGGAGGGGGTGGAGCGCCTGGCGCAGGCGCAACGAGCCATCGATGAGTGGAAGGCCCGCTTCGGCGAGGCGCAGTCGATGGGGGCGGCGCAGGCCGCGCAGCACAGCGAAGCCATGGCCGCTCTGGACGAGGCGCGGCGGGAAAACGAAGATCTCGAGCGGAGCCTGGCCGCGCGAGCGGAGCGAGAGGCTCGTCTCACCGCGGAATGGGAGGCCGCGCTGGCGGAGAGGGAGAGCCAGGTCGCGGCTCAGGCGTTCGAACTCGCCAGCCAAAGGAGTGAAGTTCTTCGTTCGCAGAGTCGAGACGACCTCGCCGCACCGGAAGCGAAGCTTCACCGCGCCCAGGAGCAGGCGAAAGAAGAAGCAGCTCGACTCTCGAAGGCGCAGGCCGAGACCCTGGCCCGGCTCGAGGCGCAGATGGGCGCCGCCGAAAAGGGTCGCGAGGAGGCCCTCCGGCGACTGGCCGAAGCGCTGGCGGAGCGAGAACGCGATTCGGCCGCACACTCTCTCGCCGCGGCCGAGGCCGAAAAGGCGCGCCTCGCGCTGGTCGCGCACGCGGTCATACTCGAGGACGCCCGAACCGAAGCGCTGGCCCGGATCGCGAGCCTCGAGGACCGGACCACCCGGCTGGACGCCCTGAACTCTGCCACCGTGGCGCAGCGCGATGAGGTCGCCTCGCGTTTGGGCCAGTCCGATGAAGCCCATCGGGAGGCCTTCCGCTTGGCCGAGGAGCGGGCTGCCTCGAGGCAGCGCGAACTGCTTCTCGAGGTCGCCCGGCTGAACGCGGCGGCCGTGGAGGGCCAGGCACGACTCGAGGCCGCGACCCGGGCCGCGATGAAGAAACCCGGGCACCAGGAGGAACAGCACACGGCCCTGACGGCGCGGGTCGAGGATCAGCTCGCCCTGCTTGTCGGACAGGCGAAGGCTGCCGGGGAGGATCATGCCCGAGCCGCGGCTTCCCTGGCCGAACGGATCTCTCAACTTGAAAAGGAGAAGGACGCCCTCCTCACCAGTCGGGACGACGCCGTGTCCCACGCAGGTCTGGCGGAGGAGAGTCATCGAGAGGCCCTGCGCCGCGCCGAAGAGCGCGCACTGGCCGCGCAACGGGAACACGCGGCGGAAGTCTCCCGCCTCAACGCGACGCTCGTGGAATCACAGGCGCGTTTAGACGCCGCCGCCCAAGCCGCGGCTCGAGAGGCCGAGCGTCTTGAAGCTCACCACGCTGAGGCCGGTGAGCACGCGGGAAGGGAGATCGCGCTCGAGAAGCGTCTGTCCGTCATCGAGACGGAGAGGGCAGGCCTCGCCAAAGAGCGAGACGCCCTCGCCGCCCGCCTGGCGGAAAGGGAAGAGGCCCATGGTCAGGCGCAACAGCGGTTCGAAGGACGCGCGGAGGCCCTGGCCCAGGAGAACGCTCGGGAAAGAGAACGCATGACCCGAGCCGAGACCGCCAGGCAGGCGCATTTCGACACCCTCACGAGGAAGGCGGCGAGAGAGTCGCAGCGCGTTGAAGTCCGCCATGCCGTCCTCCTCGCGCGGCTCCAGGCAAGAGTCGCGGCGCTCAAGGGGCAGAAGGAGACGGCAGCCAAGGCGCGGGCCAAAGAGGCGACCTCGTTCGCGAAACGTCTGTCCGCCCTGGAAACGGAAAGCCAATCGCGGATCGACGCGGGGGCGGCGGCCGCGGCCGCGGAAGCGGGGCGGGTCGAAGCTCTTCATGCGGACATCGTCGCTCGTCTCGAGACCGAGGGCGCGCAGGTCCGGGGGCGGGCCGAGGAAGCGGCGAAGCGCCACCAGGACGAGGCCGCGGCCTTTCAGCAGCGGATAGTGCGGGCCGAGAACGAGAGGGGCGCGGCGCGGAGTGAGCGCGACGACCTCCTGACTCGACTGGGCCAGGAGGAAGAGAGCGGCCGCGAGGCTCTGCGGGTGGCCGAGCGGAGAACCGCCGCCCTGGAGCTCGAAAAGGTCGAAGAGGCTGCCCGATTGAACACCGCGCTGGCCGGATGGCAGTCGCGCTTCGAGGCCGCGGCCCTCTCGTCGGCCCATGAATCTCGCCGGCTCGAGACCGCCCATGAAGCCCTGGTGATCCGGCTTCAAACGGAGGCGGAGGAAGCCTTGAGGCAGATGGCCGCAGAGGCGGAGGCCCGGGGCAGGGAGGCGGCGGCGCTCGCGGCCCGGCTTTTGGAAGCGGAGGGAGAGAAGGCCGCGCGCGCGGCCGAGATCCACGACCTCGAAGGCCGGATGCGCCGGCAGGAAGACACCCATCGCGAAGCGCTGCGCTTCGCGGAACAGCGCGCCTCCGCGTTGCTGATCGAGAAGCTCGAAGAGGCCGGGCGACGGGAGGCGGCGCTGAGTGAGCGAGTGTCCGCACTCGATCGTGAGAAGGCTGAAACGATATCTCGCCTGGAAGCCACGGCCGCTTCAGGGCAGTCGAAGTTGGATGCTTTCACCCTGGCCGCGGCGAAGGAAGCGCAACAGCTCGAGGCCTCTCAGGCTGTGCTCGCGACTCGCCTGCAGGCGGAAATCGACCAGCTCCGCGAGGAAAGAGACGCCGCGGTTCTGGTCCGGGCGAAGGAGGCGGCTGCGCTTTTCGAGCGTCTCATAGTTCTTGAAAGTGAGAAGGCGGAGACGATCGGCGAGCGCGATGAGTTGAGGGGCCGCCTTCAACAGATGGATGCGGATCATCGCGAGACCATGCGGCTGGCCGAAGAGCGTGCGCTGGCGTGGCAACGCGAGATCGTGGAGCAGGCCGAAAGACTCAGGGCAGCGGCCAGGGAATCCCAGCTGCGGGAGACACATCATGAAGCTCGAGTTCAGAGGGTTCAGGACGAGTTGGCCCGGGAAAGACAGAAGGCAGAGGCGGGAGCTCGGGAGACGGCCGCCCGGGCGGAACGCCTGACCGAGGTCGAGCGGGACACGGCCAGGATCTCGGGAGAACGAGATCGCCTCGAAGTCGCTTTGAGTCAGGCTGAACAGCGGCTGCGCGAGACCGTGCGATCGTCGGACGAGCGCCTGGCCGAGGCAGACACCCATCTCCGGTCGGTCGAGGCCAGACTGAAGGAAGCGGCCGAGAGGGAGAGGGCGAGTTCCGAAGCAGCCGAAAGGGCGAGCGCCAGCCTGACGGCCGCGCTCGAAGGGCGTGCGCGGGAGTCGGCCCATCACCTGAAGGCGGCTCAAGCCTGGGAGGCTCTGCGCGCAATTCTGGAGGCGCGCATCGCTGAGTTGCAGATCCTCTTCGTGGGGCCGCCGGTTCCAGACTCTCCGCTACCCCGCTCTCGCGCCCCGGGTTCGGACCTCGAGGGGGACCCTGACTCTTCCCAACCGGACCCGTCTCAACCGCACGATCCTCGGCTCCATGCCGATCGACCCGCAAAGGCCGAATCGGAGGCGAGTCTGAGGTTCCCAGAGTGGGAGTATGAGCGAACCTACAAGGATCGTCAGGACAGGCAGGGGAGAATGCAGGGCTGGCTGCAGGGCGTGGCCAAGCGTATTCGCCGCGAGTGAGCGGGCCGGTCCTGAACTTCCCGCCCCCCTTCTGATCGGAAACGTGACCAGCGGGGCCAAAACCGCCGGCCGAAAACTTACTCCGTCGAGTGATGGTGCCGGACGTCCTTGGCCTCGACCAGGAAGATCACTTCCTCGGCGATGTTGGTGGCGTGGTCGGCGATACGTTCGAGGTTGCGGCTGATCAGGATGAGTCCGAGCGCTCTTTCGATGGTTCCCGGGTCTGCCATCATGTGGGTCAGGAGCAGGCGGAACACCCGGTCCTTGAGCTGATCCACCTTGTCGTCGCGAGAGAGAACGTCGCGGGCAAGGCCAGCATCGCGGCGCACGAACGAGTCCAGGGCATCGCGGGTCATCTTCTGGGCAATCTCCGACATCTCCGCAATATCGATCACGGGTTTCAGAGGCGCGGTCTCGAGAAGGCGGAGGGAGGTCTCGGCGATGTTGACCGCCTGGTCGCCGATGCGCTCCAGGTCGGCGCCCATCTTCATGGCGGAGGTGATCAGCCGCAGGTCCGTGGCCATGGGCTGCTGGAGGGCCAGCATCTTGAGGCAACGGTCATCGATCTCGATCTGAAGACGATTCACGGCGGCATCGCCTTCGATGACGGTGCGCGCGATTTCGACCCGTCGCTCCATCAGAGACACCAGGGCCTTTTGGGTCTGGGCCTCGATCAACGATCCCATTTGAAGAAGGCAGCGCTTGAGGGCCTCGAGGTCTCCCTCGAAATGGTGGCGTTCCATTATCCGAACCTTCCGGTGATGTAGTCCTCGGTGAGCTTTTCCCGGGGATTGGTGAATATCTGCGCGGTGGGGCCCATCTCCACCAGCTTTCCCAGCCAGAAGAATGCGGTCTGGTCGGAGACCCGGGCCGCCTGCTGCAGGTTGTGGGTGACGATGACGATCGTATAGCTGTCCTTGAGGGTGTAGATCAGCTCTTCGACTTTGAGGGTGGCGATCGGATCGAGGGCCGAGCAGGGCTCGTCCATGAGCACGATTTCCGGCTCGACCGCGATGGCGCGGGCGATGCAGACCCGCTGTTGCTGTCCGCCCGAAAGCCCCAGCGCGCTGTCATGGAGCCGATCCTTGACCTCATCCCACAGCGCCGCTCCCCGAAGGCTCTTCTCGCAGGCGGCATCGAGGGTCGCCTTGTCGGTGATGCCGGCGATACGCAGGCCGTAGACCACGTTCTCGAAGATGGACTTCGGAAACGGATTCGACTTCTGGAAGACCATGCCGACCCGCCGGCGCACCTCGATCACATCCACGCTGGGCGCGTTGATGTCGATCCCCCGGACCTGAAGCTTGCCGGACATGGTCACGTTGTCGATGAGGTCGTTCATCCGGTTGAAGCAGCGGAGGAAGGTCGACTTGCCGCAGCCCGATGGGCCGATGAAGGCGGTGACCCGCTTCTCCTCGACCTCGAGCGAGATGTCGTGGAGGACATGATTGGCGCCGTAGCTCAGATTGAGCTTCTCGGCCACGATAGCGGGAGTCCCGCCCGCGCGCGCGGGCTCGCTCTGCGGGCGCGCCACCTCGGTCTGGATCCGGATGGGATTCTCGCGTTCGGGGTTCATGGTCGGGTGGACATTCGACACTAGAAGGCGGAAGTCTGGAATTGGCGCCGCAGCCGGTTGCGGACGACGATGGCGGTGAGGTTGAGGAGGACCACGATGAGCAGGAGCAGGATGGTGGTCATGTAGACCATGGGCTTGGCCGCTTCCACGTTCGGGCTCTGGAATCCCACGTCGTAGATATGGAAGCCCAGGTGCATGAACTTGCGGTCGAGGTGGAAGAAGGGGAACGTTCCATCGAGGGGAAGGTCGGGGGCCAGCTTCACCACCCCGGTCAGCATCAGGGGCGCCACCTCGCCGGCGCCACGGGCCATGGCCAGGATCAGGCCGGTCAGAATTCCCGGAGCGGCCGAGGGCAGGACCACGCGGAGAATGGTCTGGAACTTGGTGGCGCCGAGGGCGAGAGAGGCCTCGCGGATCGATCGCGGGACCGCGGAGAGCGCTTCCTCCGAGGCCACGATCACCACGGGCACGGTGAGCAGGGCCAGGGTGAGAGAGGCCCACAGGATGCCGCCGGTTCCATAGGTCGGGGTGGGCAGGGCCTCGGGAAAGAAAGTGCGATCGATGCTGCCGCCGATCAGGTAAACGAAGAAGCCGAGGCCGAAAACGCCGAAGACAATGGAGGGAACGCCGGCCAGGTTGTTCACCGCGATGCGCACCAGCCGCACCAGAAAACTCTGGGCCGCGTATTCCCTGAGGTAGAGGGCGGCCAGCACCCCGGTGGGAACCACGACCAGGGTCATGAGAAACACCATCATCACGGTTCCGAAGATGGCGGGAAAGATGCCCCCCTCCGTGTTCGCCTCCCGCGGGTCGTCCCAGAGGAATGCACCCAGGCGACCGGCGTAGATCGAGACCTTTTCGAACCAGGAGAGGGTGTTCGCGGGGTAGGCGCGATAGACATCCAGCAGCCGGAGCTCCTTCTCTTCCCCGGACGCAGAACGGAGAACCAGGCTCGCGGCCGCGGCTTTCTCCACCACCCGATTGAGCTCTTCCTGCTTCATCTCGTAGAGCTGCTGCTGGGCGGCCACCGTTTCTTCGAGACGCTGCCTTTCCGCCATCAGGCGCGGGTCGCTCGCTCCGTCCTGGGCCTTCACCTCCAGGCCCTTGGCGGCCAGGCGAGCACGCTCGATGCGCGCATTGATGGCGCCGATCTCGTCTTTTTCAAGGTGGCGAATCGTCGCTCGGTCGGCCTCCGCGGTCTCGAGTCTTTCGCTCAGCAGTGCGGCCACCGCCTCGGTCGAGGCCGCGAGCTCCTTTTCGCCCTCGACCATCCGGACCGGAAAGCCGAGGAACGGTCCGTATTCGCGGCGTTCGACGAACCAGGCCCCCACCGGCTCCTCCGTCTTCACGATGTCGGCGTCGTTGATCCACTCGAAATCGGCGCCGAGCAGATCCCGGTTGCCCACTTTGAGCAGCGTCCTCTGCTTGAGCATGTGGTCGGGGTGGCCGGGATTGGGAATGCCTTCATGGGCGGAAATCTCGGCCAGCCGCAAGGAGCCGTCCTGGAGGGTGAACAACACCAGCGGCCGCGGCCAGAAGAAGCCGAGACCATTGACCAGGATCACGGCCACGAGGCCGCCGATCAGCACCAGGCACAGGGCCAGGGCGCTGGCCGTGAACCAGACCAGGGACTCGCCGGCCGGGCGCGACCGCTTCACCTTCGCCTTCACGGTCACAGCGCCTTGTACCTTTCGCGCAGGCGCTGACGGACGACCTCGGCCACGGTGTTGACCACGAAGGTCATGGCGAACAGAAGAAGGGCGGCCAGGAACAGGACGCGAAAGAGGGTGCCCCCATTGGGCGCTTCGGGGACTTCCACCGCGATGTTGGCGGAGAGCGTTCTCATCCCGTTGAAGATCGACCAGTCCATCACCGGGGTGTTGCCGGTAGCCATGAGGACGATCATGGTTTCTCCCACCGCGCGGCCGAAGCCGACCATCACCGCGGAGAAGATTCCCGGACTCGCGGTGGGCAGAACCACCCGCAGCGCGGTCTGCCAGCGAGAGGCGCCCAGGGCCAGGGAGGCCGCGGTGAGGTTCGCGGGCACGCTGGAGAACGCGTCTTCGGTGATGGTGAAGATGATGGGGATGACCGCGAAGCCCATGGCCAGTCCGACCACCAGGGAATTCCGCTGGTCGTAGATGAGACCGGTGGCCCCTACCAGCCACCCGTTGAAGTCGGCGCCGAAGAAGATTCGCTCCAGCCCTGGGCCCACGGCCAGAGCCAGCAGTCCTCCGAGAAGGCACAACGGCACCGCCACCGCAAGCTCGGTCCCGGGGCGAAGACGAAGGCGGAGCTTTCGGGGCAGGGCCTCCTTGAAGAACACTCCCGAAGTTCCGAGAGCCGGAAGCAGGACCAACATCAGCAGAACCGGCACGATCTGCTCCTCGATCCGCGGGGCCAGCCACAGTCCGGCGATGAAACCGATGACCACGCTCGGGAGCGCGGCCATGATCTCGACCGTGGGCTTGATCTTCTGGCGGATGTTGGGGTGCGCGAACTGGGAGGTATACAGCGCAGCCAGGATGGCGATGGGGACCGCGAAGAGCATCGCATAGACCGTGGCCTTGATGGTGCCGAAGATCAGGGGAACCAGGCTGAACTTGGGTTCGAACTCGTCGGTGGATCCGGTCGATTGCCAGACATAGGCGGGCTCGGGATATCCCTCGTACCAGGGTTTGCCGAAAAGGACGGTGGCCGAGATTTCCGGGTGGGGCGCGCTCAGGCCATAGCGGGCCAGCCTTCCGTCGGTGAGGGCGACGAGGATTCCATCGCTCTTGGGCGCGATGGCGGCGCGCGCGATGGGGGCGTCGGGCGGGGCCAGCGTGGCCACCACCCGCTCCGAGGTGAGGTGGAGCAGACGCAGCGAAGAGTCCTCCCCCACGGCCAGAAAACTCTTGTCCCGAACCGAGGGCACAATGTCCACCACCGAAGCACTCTGCTTCTCGTACACGTGGGCCCGCACCAGGGTCGGCTCCGGATCATCGTCGTTCACGCGGACACGGAAGAACGCGGCCAGGCCGCCCTGGTCGTCGCCCACCAGAAGGGAGATGTCCGCATTCGCCCAGGCCAGTGCGGTCACCTTCGAAGGGGCGAGCGAACGGTTGTCGACCAGGCGAATCGGCGAATCGAGCTCCCACAGATAGAGCCCCCCGCGATCGGTGGCGGCGGCCAGATGCTCGGTGCGGCCCAGGCTGATGTGGGTGATGCGCTCTGATGGGCCGACCTCCAGGATCTGCCGCTCGTATCCGGTGTCATCGGGAGTCCGGCGCAGGACGACGATCTCCCTCTCCCCGACCACCGCCGCGAGCACCGAGGTGTCTTCCCGCTCCCGCCCATCGACGAGCCGCACCGGGCGATGGGCCGGATCGATCTCCACCAGCGGCTCCATCCGAATCGAGCTGGAGACGTCGGCCAGTTTCGCGTCCTCGTATTGGGGCTGAAACCGCAGATGAATCAGGGCGGCCCGGCCATCCGAAGTTCCGGCGGTGAGAAGGGTCCCGGTGGCGTTTCGGGAGGCCGCGGTGAGGGTCGCGCCGTCCAGGCCCGGGACCTCTTCCTCCTTGTCGAGGGTTCCGGCAGCGATGTTGGCGAGGGTCAGGGTTCCCTTGGGCAGGAGGCCGTAGAGCTTGCGCTGATACTCGTCGGAGCCAAGGGTGAGAGCCCCCCGAAGCGCCGAGGGGTTCGGCGAGTCTTCGAGGCGAGGCGCGCTCGCCGGCTGAAACAGGGGCCAGGCTTCACCGGCGATGAAGAGGAAGATGAAGAGGACGCTCGCCACTATGCCCAGACCGCCCGTGGTGATGACGCCACGGGCCACGCGGTCCCACAACTTGACCCGGGCAATCCGCTCCGAAGCGGCCTGCATCCGATCTCTGACCGTCTCGGGAGTGGCGTCCTTCATGTGAGTGTGGCTGATGGCAATGAACCTCTGCGGGGACGGTTCGGGGAGGCCGCCCTCGATACCCCGCCCAGGCCTAACGGATCTTGGCGAGCTCCTGTTTCACGATGTCGGCGGAAAGAGGCAGGTAGCCATCCTTCAGAACGACCTGCTGGCCTTCCTTGCTGAAGATCAGCTTCAGGAACTCGCGCACGAGGGGGTCGGCGGGCTTGCCCGGGGCCTGGTTCACGTAGAGAAAGAGAAAGCGGTTGAGGGGGTACTTGCCGGACTTCACATCGTCGTAGCTGCCCGAGGAAAACTCGCCGTTCTCGGCCTCGGCCAGGGCCACCGACTTCACCCCGGAGGTGCGATAGCCGATGCCGCTGTAGCCGATGCCGAAGCGATCGCCGGTGACGCCCTGGACCACCGAGGCCGAGCCCGGCTGCTCCTTGACCTGATCCTTGTAGTCGCCGTTCTTGAGCGCGTGCTCCTTGAAAAAGCCGTACGTCCCGGAAGCCGAGTTGCGGCCATAGAGGCTGATCGGTCGATTGGCCCAGTCTCCGGTGAGCCCGAGCTGCCCCCAGGTGGTGACGTTCGACTTGTATCCGCGGCGGCGCGTCTTCGAAAAGATGGCGTCCGTCTGGGAGAGAGTGAGCTTCTCCAGGGGGTTGTCCTTGCTCACGTACACGGCAAGGGCATCGTAGGAGGTGCGGAACTGGAGAGGTTTGAAGCCGTACTTCTGCTCGAACTGATCGATCTCGGTGGAGCGCATGGCCCGGGACATCGGGCCGAACTGGGCGGTGCCCGCGATCAGGGCGGGCGGGGCGGTGGAGGAACCCTTGCCTTCGACCTGAACCTTCACGTTCGGGTACATCTTGGTGAAGGCTTCCGCCCACAGGGTCAGGAGGTTGTTCATGGTGTCCGAGCCCACGCTGTTGAGGTTTCCGGAGACCCCGCTCACCTTCTGGTAGGAGGGAAGGGCCGGATCGACCTGAATCTGCTGGGCCGCGGCCGGGACGGCCGGGATCAGGAGAAAGAGAGAGGCGATGCGGAGCATGTGGTTCATTGAATCAGTCACCTTCGGAGATGGGGCCTGGGATGGGCAGAGTCAGGCTAGTGGCCGCGCGGGAAGGGAGAGTTAAGCGAGGGTTAGTTCCGTGTTAACTCTCGCGGGGCCCGGGGATCAGAAGACGATCTGGGTCTGGACTCTCAACTCGCTGTTCTTGATGCCCTTGCCGCCATTGCCGGATTCGTTCTGAAGCCGGCCGAAGTCAGCCTGGAGCTTGGCCGCGTGACGCGCGTAGTAGTAGGAAAGAACACCACGCCACTCCTGGCGGAGGTTCGAACTCAGTTGGTTCGTGGGGTCGTGCCGGCCGTAGCGGGCGCCAATTTCCCAGTTCCGGCGGGAGGTCAGGAGGTAGGTCGCCTGAGCGAAGAAACCATCAGACCGGAACTTCGAACCCGCCTCGGGGGTTCGTTCGCGCCAGTAGTACTCGCCGGTGGCGAAGACGCGCTTGTACTTGTAGACGAGGTCGAGGCCGTAGACCATGTCCTTCAGATCGTTGCCCGTGGTGGTGCGATAGAAGTCGTTCTTCTCGAAGTTGGCCGCCACCGCGAAGAGCGGGAAGTCCACGGATTCGAAGTCCCCCTCGGAGTAGAAGGGCCCGGAAACCCACCCCCGTTGAACCAGGGACTGGCGACCGCTGGGCTGGAACATGACCCGGGCGTTGTACTGAAACGCGTCGTTGTCGTTGGCGGATCGAGTCACGCTGTTGCCGTTCGAGATTCCCGCCCGCCACTCGATCTTGTTGTTCGCGGTGGTTCCCCAAAGGGCGAGACCGGTCTCGCGGCCCCGCGCATAGAGGTTCGAGACCTCGGAGCGGTCCACGAAGCTCTGCGAGCCCGAGGACGTCATCTCCTGCCGGCCGAAGCCAGGCTTGAACTGGCCGAACTTGATCCGGAGTTTGTTCCTGCCTTTGGTCGCGTCCAGGTCAACGGACGCGTCCTCCAGAATCGCTCCCGCATTCGATCCGGCGACCCCGGGAATGTTGATCTGAAATTCATAGCTCAGCCAGGGTTTGTGCGCCCAGCCCTCGAGTTTGAACTTCGCGCGCCGGATACGGAAGGAGCCCTTGTCGTCTCCCGGGCCGTCGGTACCGGGGAGCTGTATGGAGTCGTCGGGCAACTCATGCGTGTAGCGCATCTGCAGCCGAGTGGACATCTCGAGGTACGCCGAATCGGTGGTGATCCGGGTCTTGCCGTCTCGCCAGACCAGTTCCAGGCGAGGCGCCTTCGGCTTCGTCACCACCTCGGCGATCTCGTGCTTGAAGTTGTACAGGTCGATGGCCTCTTCCGAGTCGAAGACCACGGTCTCGCCGCCGGGCCCGTAGTTGAGCCGGGTGATGGCCCGACCGGTCTCCCCGGTGGCGGCCCAGCGCTCATATTCAGCCCCGAGGTTGAAGACATGGATTCGTCCGTCCTTCGCCACCTCCTTGTAGAAGAAGCCCTGGGCCGCCGCCAAGCTGGAGAGGACAAGCGAGCAGGCGAGGGCGGCGGCAATGCGGCGAATGGCGGTTCTCATTGGTTCTTCGATTCCTTCCGTTTCTTTGCCCGGTCCTCAGGAAAGGCTCAAGGCGAGACCGAGGCTAGGGGCCGCAGGAGAACGGGAGGGTGCGGGCGCGTTAACTCCGTGAAAAATGTGGCGGGGATATGACGAAACGACGACGGTGCCGCGGCGCTTCACCTCGACAAGTTGCGGTTCCGACCCCACATGAAGTACACGGGAACGCCGAGAGCCACGATGGCGAACCCCGGCCAGGTGGTGGCGGTTCGGTAGGCGAACAACATCACCAGCAGAACGGTGGCCGACAACACGTAGATCGCGGGGACGAAGGGGTAGCCGAAGGCGCGATAGGGCCGATCCGCATCGGGTCGGGTCACGCGCAGGCGGAACAGGCCGAGGATGGTCAGGATATAGAAGAGGAGCGCCGCCGATACGACGTAATCGAGAAGGTTGCCGTAGAGATTCCCATAGGTGCCGGTCGCCGGATCGTAGGTGCGGGGCAATACCAGGAGACACGCCCAGACGCCCTGCAGAGCCAGAGCCCACGAAGGAACCTGGGCGGCATTCAACCGCCCCGCGGCGCGAAAGAACACGCCGTCCCGCGCCATCGCATAGGTCGCCCGCGCCCCGGCGAGGATCATGCCGTTCGCGCAGCCGAAGGTTGAAATGACGATGCCGAGCGCCATGAGCAGCGCCCCGCGGCCGGGGAGGACGACTTCGAGGCTCGCGGTGGCCACGCGGTCCGACGGAGCGTTCTGGATCTGATCGAGGGGCAGGGTCACGAGATACGCGAGATTGGCGAGCACATAGAGGCCGATCACCAGGCCAGTGCCCGCCACCAGCGAGAGGGGGATGTTGCGACGGGGGTCTTTCACCTCCCCCGCGGTGAAGGTGATGTTGTTCCAGGCATCAGCCGCGAAAAGAGATCCCACCTGCGCGACACACAGCGCCACGAAGAGACCAAACAGCGTGTCGGGCGTCAACCCGGGTGCGACCGCCACGGTGGCGTGGGTGGTCCAGGGCTCGGCGAAATTTGCGGAGACCGCCCCGCTGCCCCAGCCCCCGACCAGCCCGAGAACCACCAGGGCGGCCAGGGCTCCAGTCTTGGTGGAGGTGAAGACGTTCTGGATCAGCCTGCCCCATTTGAGGCCCTGCGAATTCGTCCAGGTGAGGAGCGCGATAACCAGGAGGGCCAGAAGCTGGGTGGTCGAGAGTGAGAGGGCGTAGCCCTCGGTCAGGTGAATCGGCGGAATCAGATAGCTCTCCTCGGACACCGCGGGCCACCACACACCGAGGTACCGGGCGAATCCCACCGTCACCGCCGCTATGGTTCCGGTCTGAATCACCAGAAACAGGGTCCAGCCGTACAGAAACCCCCACAAAGGCGAGAAGGCCTCGCGGAGATAGACGTACTGCCCGCCGGCTCGCGGCATCATGGCGGCCAGTTCGCCGTACGAGAGGGCGGCGGCCAGGGTCAGGGCGCCGGTCACCAGCCAGGACACGAGCAGCCAGCCCGGGCTTCCAAGCACGCGAGCCATCTCTGCGGAGACGAGAAAGATTCCCGACCCGATCATCGATCCGACGACCACCATCGTCGCATCGAAGGCGCCGAGCCCTCTTTGGAACTCGGTGTCGAGGCCCGCGTCGGGTGGATTTGAAATCATGTGGCCTCCGCCTCTTTCATTTCCCGGACGAAGACTCCGGGAGAGCAATGTCCCATGCTATCGGAGGCGCGGTCGAGAAAGCCGAAGGCAAGCGCTCCCGGTTACCCGGAGAGCGCAGGTAAGACAAGCGGGGGGGGGCCGCCAAACCCGGTCTGGCCGGATTCGCCTGGTGTCTTCGAGAGGACTCTGGTTCCTGACGGCGCCGCGTTCGCTATCTGGTCTGGCGGACCCTCTCGGCCTTGAGTCTGTCGTCGAGTAGCCCGTTGGCCTTGTCCGCGTAGGCCCGGCAAGCGTTCCGATCGATGAGGGGATCCACGGCCAGTGACGGCGTCCTTCGCTCGAGCCGGTCGAAAAGGCCTGAGGCCTCCGGATGAGTGCTCAGCATGATGTCGCAGGGCAGACCTCGCACGGTGTCAATACTGTGCCTGAACGCGCCGCTGACATCCGGACTGCGCTCGTCCCCAAGAAAGCGGAAGGGTCCGCTCGAAACCGGGGTCAGGCTGTCGGCATAGACCATGTTCAGGCAGCCGTCCGAAGCGCAGGAAACCCAGGTCCAGGTCGTGCTTCCCGGAGTGTGGCCCGGAGTGAGGTGCGCTTTGATTTCGGTGTCTCCCACGCCCAGGGTTTCACCGTCCTTGACCTCGTTGACGCGCCGCACCCGCGGAAATCCTCCGTCCTTGCCCTCGTTGTACTGCGGATCCTCGGGGACCGGACGCCCGGAGAGCAGGGCCTGCGCCCCCGCCGGACTGGCCGCGACGATCGAACCACTGTCACGTTGCAGCCGCGCGAGGCCGCCAGCGTGATCGTAGTGGGCATGGGAATTGAGGATGAGTTTGATGTCTTCGACCCTGAACCCGAGGCTTCGGATGTTCGCTTCGATCAAAGGGGCCGATTGGGGCAGGCCTCCGTCGAGCAGGATCAGGCCATCGCTGGTCTGTATCAGCACCGAACTGAGGCCGCGGACACCCACGTAGTACGAGCGTCCATGCAGCCTGAAAGGAGTTTGAGACTTGTTCCAGCCCTCGCAAGAGTCGCAGACCGCGGGTGGGTCGTCAACGGGCCCCCCGGTCGGTGCGACGGAGGTTGTCTGGAGGCAGAGAGCCGCGAGAAGCAGGATATTGAGGTTCATGGGCTGGCCGCCCCCTTAAAAGCGGCAGCGAGACTCTATTCAACTTGCGGCGATTGCGGTTACGCCGATTCTGTCCCTATGACCCAAGAGGAGCGCTTTGGTCACTCGGTGGGCCACGGCGTCCATGGTGTCACCTTTCCGGGCACGTTCATCACGGATGCGAAGGGAATCATCCAGACCAAGTCAGGACATCACCATGAAGGCGCCGGCCCAGATCCCGACGCAGGCGCGGGCAGTCGGATCGCCGTCCTAGCAGCCCGGATGTTCTTGAGAACCTCCGCCCGCGGTCGGTATCCGCCGGCCAGCAACGTCCGGTCAGGCTTGTCGGTGGCCCACAAAAGGCCAGGCTTCGCGCTCGTCGGGGATACTGGCGCAGGAGGGGCTCAAGAGCCCGGGGCGAAGGAGAGCTTCGCGGCCTTCCTCAAGATCAAAGAAAACGGCGGCTGACCCGCGTCGCCGCTGTTACTGGCACCGGATCGAGATCTGGTCCAGCACCAAGCCTTGTCGTCCTTCGACGCCTATCACCTTCGTGCCGGCCGGGCACGATAAAGTAAACGGGGACGGATCCTGAGAGAGCCCCACGGTGCCCGTGTTGTGGGACGCACTCGTCGACAGGTTGGTGCAGGTGACGCCCATGTAGTCGATCTGCGCGCCGCCCCTGGACGCGCCGAAGACGCCGGTCACGGCTTCTCCCGCTGCGCACGTGAGCGCCGAGCCGTAGGAGGTTCCCCCGCCACCGTCGGCCACGAAGAGCGTGCTCGTGGGGACAAGCGCCGGCGTCGGCGCACAGAGGATTGACGTCGCATCGATGTCGTCTCCCGCGCGGCCCTCCAGGCCCACCACGACCGAGCCGGCGGGGCAATCCACCGTCGCGAATGCTGAACCGCCGGGGCCGCCACCCGGACCGACGACGGTGACGGCGGGCGCGAGCACGGCCAGAATCGCAGCCGCCGACGGCGCACTGGTGTTTGGTCCCACGGTGGTCTTCACGGTGATGCTGACCGGTCCCGGGACAATACCGAGCGGCACCGTGAACGTAGCGCCGAGGCCCTGGCCGTCGGACGTGGCACAGGGCGACGTCACTTCGAACACACTGGCGCCCTGGGTGAAGACTATCGTTGTGCCGGTAGTGTCGATGCCATATGCGACCACCTTGGCGCCCTGTCCAGACACTAGCGTCGCTGCCGGCGCCGGCGACGCCAAGCCGCCGCCGCAGACCTGGCTACCGGGTCCGGTCGGCGGCGCGTTGAGCGCGAAAATTCCCGTGATGATCGGCGCTGCCGGGGTGGCAGCCACGGCCATGCCAAACGGGGCAGTGAGTGGGACGCCAGCCGCGTCGGCCAGTTGAAGGGTGGCGGGGCCCGGGGCGAGCCCGCCTGGCAGACGGACCCACCACTGCGTCGTGCCAAAGAACACGAATCCCTCCAGCGTCGTAGCGCCCTGTGAAAACAGGGCCTTCGGTTTCGGATCTACGACCGGCGGCAAGCCGGTTCCTTGAATCGTGACCATCTGGCTGGCCGAGGGCGGAGCCGGAACCACCGCCGTGACAGCCAGAGAGCTGCTGACGGTCGCGCACGCCGAGAACTCCGAGGTGTCGCCGTAGAGGTCGGTGGCCGTGGCGGTGATCGCCTGGCCGAGCGGCACCAGTTCGCTCAACACCATCGTGCCGGTGCCGTTGGCGAAGAGGCTGAGCACGCCGACGAGGCGCTCGCCCTCGCCGTGCCCGCTCGGGTCGCACGTCGTGCTGGCGAAGAACCGCAGCGTGTAGGGATTGCCGAGCAGGTTGGTGGCGTCGAAGTCCACTTGCGTGGTGGCAGCGAGGCCATTCGCCGCGTTCGACAGCACGGGGAAGTTCATCCCGTTGTTCGTGCCAAGGTCGGTGTCACCCGGGTCGTTGGGCGTCACACCGTCGTCGTCGAGGTCGATGCCGAGCCCGCCGTTGTTGACGATGGCGTTACCGGCGATCGTGATCCGTTGCGGCAAGCCGCCTTCCTCTCCGTCGCCTCCCCCGTAAAGGGCGATGCCCGCCGCGAGATTTCCCGCAATCGTGTTTGCCTCTCCCGGTGCATCGCCGCCGATCAGCACGTCGTGGCTGTCACCGTAGATCGTGATCCCGCTGTAGCCGTTCGGGAGGAGCGTGACGGGTGTTCCAGGATTGGACGCCAGGCCGATCACGTTGCCCTGAATGACCGACCCGGCCGCGCCGGCGCCGAAGGTCGCGATGCCGGTGCCCAGCCCGGCGGCCGGGACGCCGTTGCCGGAGATCTGGTTGCCCTCACCCGCACCGGCGCCGCCGATCCGTGCCGGGCCCGTCAACGTGATGCCCTCGAACCGGTTGGGCATCGCAAATTGGCCGGTCGGGTCCGTGCCGATTCGATTGGCCTGGATGACCGGCATCGGCACCGGCGTGCCGTGTACCGAGATGCCCGGGCCTCCCACGTAGCCCGTCTCGGCGTCGCCGGCCATGTTGCCGCTGATGACGTTGCCGTAGCCCGGCGTCCCGACGAGCACACCGGGGGCGTTCTCAAGGTAGATGCCACCGCCGAGATTCGGCACGGGCACGTCGTCCGCGTTCAAGCCGATGAGATTCGCCTGGATGACGACCCCGGTCGAGTCGGCACCCCTCACGGAGACGCCCACGCCCCTGCTTCCGGAGATGATGTTGCCCACGCCCGGCCCGCCGATCACTGTGCCAGGTCCATCGATGACATTGATCCCGATCGCATTACCTAGGGCCGTACCGTCCGCCTTCAACCCGATGGTGTTGCCGACGATCTGGGTGTTGAGCGCGCCACACAGATCGACCGCCGTGCCCTGGCAGTTCATCTGGATGCCCGGTCCCGTGTTGCCCGCGATCCGGTTGCCGCCAATGAGGGTGTTGCTCGCCCGCGTGCCGGCGAAAGGCTCCAACGTGACGCCCCGTTGGTTGCCATACGCGACCATCCCCTCCGGGTCTGTGCCAATCAGGTTGTTCAGGACCTGGTTGCCCGCGCCGCCCCAGATGAAGACGCCCGAGTAGTGGTTGCCGCCAATGACGTTTCGCCGGATGACGTTCATCGAAGAGTTGACGGTATACACGCCCATCGATCCGGACCCGTTGCCGAGCACGCTGCCGTCGGGCCGAATACCAAGCCAGTTGTGTTCGACGAGCGACTGGTTGCCCCGCAACTCGATGCCGCTGAAGCGGAAGCCCGTAACCGAAAGTCCGCGCACGGTCGACGCGCCGGACAGGGTTTTCAGACCCGCATAGAATCCCCCGCTCGGGCCCGGCCCTTGGATCTCAATGATGGGCGAGTCCTCATAGCCGGGCTGTGTCGTGCCGTCGATGATGACGGGATCGGTCACGTCCGGCAGCGCCGTGGTCGGTTGGATGACGTACGGCGGACCCGTGGGTTCGTTGGGGATATCGAACGTAATGGTCTGCACTCCCGGCAGCAGGTTGGCGTAGGTCATGGCCGAGCGCAGTGATCCCCCGCCGCTGTCGTTGGTGTTGGTCACGACCGTGGAGGAGGTCACCTCAAACGGCGCCGATACGGTTGGCAGGGCCTGGCCCGACGTGGCGACCACCGTATACCCGACGCCGACCGCGTCGAGCGAGAGCGCAGGGAAGGCGGCGATGCCGTTCAGGTCGGATATGGCCGCATTGCCCGTCAGCGTGGCGCCGCCGGGGTTCGTGCCGACAAACAACGTCACGGGAGCGCTGGCGAGCGGTGACCCGTACTGGTCGAGCACGGCGACCGACACCGCCGGGGTGACGGCCGCGCCGGCCAGCGTGGTCGACGGCTGCTGCACGAAGGCCATCGACACCGGAGTGGGCTGGGGATCGCCCGTTTCGCCCGACGGCACGGGTGGGCTGAGCGGCGTGACGATGGGCGGCTTCGGCGCGGGCGCGCCCGCATTGAAGGCCGCGATGATGTCCTCGGTATCCACGCTCTGCTGCTGGACGACCGGCGTGACCGAACCGAGCTCGGTCGTGGTCGTGGGCAGGAACACGGGGTCGATGAACGAACCCCCCGGCGTCGGCGTGGACGGGTCGGTGTCGTTCACGGGCACGTTGCCGGCCTTGGTGGGGTCGTAGACGCGCAGGGTGATCTGCGCCTTCTCACCCGGCGCCAGCCAGAGCGTGGCATTGGTGGGCTCTTCGCTGTTCTGGTCGGGCAGGTCCTGTCCGGGCAGCACGAACCGCGGATTCGGGATGTTCGCGAGCAGAACGTTCTGCGCCTGGAGTTGCACCTCGCAGTTGGTCGCCACCGGCGTGTTGTAGACCTTTCGCAGCACGAGTTGCGTGGTGATGCACCCGGTGGTGGGACTCACGCCGGCCGGGCAGATCTTGTCGGTCTGCTGCGACAGGAACAGGTTGACGTTGAACGCCGCCGTGGTGTTCCCGTCGTTGGTCATGGTCCAGGTGACGTCGGTCAGCGCGCCATTGGCGATGTCCGGGTTCGCAATATCGGGATTTGCGATGTCGGGATTCGCGATGTCGGGGTTCGCGATATCCGGGTTGGCGATGTCGGGGTTTGCGATGTCCGGGTTGGCCACGCGCACGTTGACGATGTCCGGGTTGGCGATGTCCGGATTGGCGATGTCAGGGTTCGCGATGTCAGGATTGGCGATGTCAGGATTGGCGATGTCCGGGTTCGCGATGTCCGGATTCGCGATGTCCGGGTTGGCGATATCGGGATTGGCGATGTCCGGGTTTGCGATGTCGGGGTTGTACACCTCGGCGTTGGCGATGTCCGGATTGGCGATGTCCGGATTGGCGATATCGGGGTTCGCGATGTCAGGATTGGCAATGTCCGGGTTCAGGATGATGCGGTCGATCAGCGGCACGGCGGGCGTCGTTCCGCCGTACGGCACCTCGACCACGTCCACCTGGATCTGCGCTTTCGGGTCCGAGGAGGTGGCGTAGACCGAGCGCGCCGCTGTCGAGCGGCCGGGCGTGGTCACGATGAGGCTGGCGAGCGGGGCCAGGACCTGGCCGGCGGAGTCGAGATCGAACTGGCGGAATGAGGCGCGACCCCCGGGGGGTTGGTTGGCGATCGTCATGAGGAACGACTTGGTCGTGGGCGCCGTGTTCTGCGCGAACACGACGAAAGCCCGCTGGATCGTCGTGCTGAGTGGCTTGGTGTTACCCGGCGAACCGGCGACCAATCCGGCCGACAGACGTGCGGTGTAGATGTTCTGGTTGCGCGATCCCGTCGAGGTGGCGTCACACGTCGCGGACACGTCCTGGGTCGGGTCGAAGACGCTCGACCCGGTGCGCGCCGTCGGCGGGGTGTACCGGGACCAATCGGGCTTCCCGGTCACCGGATCCGGCCCAGGCTGCCGCACGTCACGGTTGTCAGTCCACACGGCGTGGAAGACCGGCAGAGGGCCGTCCGTGTTGAAGGCCCAACCACCCGACGCGGTGGGAACAAACGCGGGCGACACCGCGACATCGACGTAGTCGCCCATGAACGGCGCCGTGCCCTGCTTGAACATCGGCAGGTTCGGAGGGTTGAACTGCAGCCGATCTTCGACCAGCGTGCCGTCCGGCGCCTGCCTGAACGCGACCAGGTAATCGGACACGCGGACCGACGGCGCGAACACGGGCGTGGCGCCGGGCAGGCCCATTGAGGTCCGGAGGTCGAGCGTGTGCCGCTTGCCGGCGGCCGCGATGGCGCTCCGGTCGTCGATGAGCTGGGTGAACTGCCCGGAGATGTCCTCGCGGAGGTCGTAGTACACAAGCACCAGGCGCCCGCCGCCGAAGGTGAGCGAAGGCATCAACTGGTGGCCATTCTCGCCGGTGCTGGCCACGGGGGTGGGCGCCGTCCAGGTGCGGCCGTCCGGCGACGTGGTGATGACGATGCGCGCATCGTCTTGCGGCGACGTGGTGAAGCCGCGCTCGGCCCACGCCAGGTAGATCCGCCCCGTGCCGTCGATCGCCACCGATGGATAGGCGTTGGTCCGGAACATCAGGAAGTTGTCGATGTCCGAGGTGGGCTGGTCGAACGAGTCGAGGTCGGCATCGACGTTGACGGCCTTGCCGACGTGGGGCTTCTTCCCCTTGCCGCGGTGCTCGAAGTAGCGTTCGGGGTCAAGGCCGATCTTCTTGCCGCGGCCCCGCTCAAAGGCGCGGGCCATGCCGGGCGCGCCGAAGCTGTGGCCGCGGTCAACCGAGCGGGCCGCCATGATGGCGTCGGTCTCACCCGGCGTCGCGTCTGATGCGAACTTGCGCCAGGCGACCTGCACGTTGCCGTTGCGCGGATCGATGGCGATCGACGCCCCCTGGTTGATGCGGCTCTTGTCGTTGACCTTGGCCGGCGTCGACCACGTCGCGCCGCAGTCGGTTGAGCGCGACAGCAGGATGTCGGACCGCAGCCCCCGTTGATCTTCGTAGATCGACGAGAACGCCGCGTAGACGGTGCCCGCCGGAATCACCTGTGTCGTGCCATTGGCTCCCGGGATGCGGCAAGTACGCCCGTCCCGGGGGATGTCCACCGCGATCCAGGGCTTGTCCAGGAACCGCCGGCCGTTGTCGCGGGCCACCAGGCTCGTCCCGACGTATTGGACCGGGTCACCGGGTGGTTGCCCCGGCCTCGTCTGGTAGTTGTCTTCCCGGTTGTTGTTGTCGATGTAGCGCGCGACGAAGACGGCGCTGCGGCCGCCGTCCCCGCGGTCGAAGGCCAGTCCCGCATAGTAAAAAAGACCGTTGGTGCCGGCTCGCACCACCGGGTCTGCCCCGGCCTCATAGCCGTGGAGCGGCGAGGCCAGGCCTTCGGCGGAGAAGTCCTGCGGATACCCGGGCAGCAGCGTCGTCCGCCAGCGTTGTCCGCCGTCGAAAGACTTGAAGAGTCCGAGCCAGGCGTCGCCCGTCTCGTCGGCCCCATCCACGAACGGTAGATCCACGGTTCGATAGTCGTTGGCGCCCGCCAGCAGGTGCAGCGGGTTCCGGGTGGAGACGGCCACCGACGGCTCGTTCTGACGCTGCAGGTAGGGGTCGCCGTCCGGCCACTTGGTGCCCGACACCATGTTGACATTGCGGCCGGGGATCTGGGCCTGGATCGTGGTGAGGCCAATGGCCGAGGCCACGAGTAGGCCGGCCAGGACTCGAGAGACAACAAGGGTCATTCGCGACATAGGGGGTGTCGTCCCGTACATGAGTAAAGGCCTCCCAAAAGCAAAGGACTCCCAGAATTGGGAGAAACGAGCTACTCCAGGAAGAACGAGAAAAGACGGAAAAGGAAGAGGGCGCGAGTCTACGCCAGTTGCGCCGCTTGCACGACAGTTGCCGGCAGATGCTGGTGCAGGCAGGCTACCGGCTGCTTCGGGATGGCTATGCCCCCCGCTTCTGGCTCTAGGGTCGATCGTACGCGACGACCCGATTGCGCCCGGTCTGCTTGGCGCGATAGAGCGCCTGGTCAGCCGCTCGGAGCAACGAGTCGCCGCTGGCACCGTGCGAAGAGAGCACCGCGACACCGGCGGAGAGCGTGGCGCGAATCGCCATGCCGCCCACCTCCGTGACGAGCTCGGCGAACGCGGCACGCCAGGACTCCGCGCGTTCCACGGCGGTGGCGAGGCCGGCGCCGGGCTGGAGCACCATGAACTCCTCGCCCCCGTAGCGGCACACGATATCGATCGTCCGGGTCAAGCTGCTGAGGATCCTGGCGGCAGCGCACAGCGTGGCGTCACCCGCGCTATGTCCATAGCGGTCGTTGATCTGCTTGAACTGGTCGAGGTCCACGATCACCGCCGCGAGCGGACGATCGTCGCGAGCCGCGCGCGCGATCTCGCGCTCGAGCGCCTCGGCGAGAAAGCGGCGGTTATGCAGACCCGTAAGCGGATCGCGGACCGCCTGCTCGCGCAACTGGACCTGGAGCACCTCGATCTCCCCGAGCTGCCGCTGGAGCGTCTCGTTCGCCTGGCGCAGCTTGGCCTCCATCTGCTTGCGGACGCTCACGTCCTGCTTCACCGCCACGTAGTGGGTGATCCGGCCGCGCTCGTCGGACACCGGCGAGATCGTCTGCTCTTCGACGTAGAGGTGGCCGAGCTTGTGGCGGTTGGTGATCTCGCCCTGCCACGGGCGGCCCGACTGAATCGTGGCCCACAGCTCCTCGAAGAACGCCGCGTCGTGAACGCCCGACTTGAGCCTGGAAAGCCGCTGGCCGACGATGTCGTCCGGCTCGTAGCCCGTGATCCGCGTGAAGCCGGGGTTCACCCACTGACATACGCCAGTCGGGTCCGAGATCGCGATGCCGTTGGCCGCGGCCGCGAGCGCGGCACCGAGCAGGCGCATCCGCTCGAGCATGGCGCGCTGCGCGCTGAGGTCGTGGAAGATCGCGACCATCCACATCCCGTCCGCCTGCTCGAGCACGCTCAGGCCGATCTTCAGGGGAATCTCGCGGCCGTCCTTGTGGCGACCGAGCAGGTCCTCCCGGTCCTCCATCGGCCGCAGCCGCGGCGTGGTCACGAAGCTGGTGCGGTGAGCCTGGTGCCGGTCGCGAAGGTGCTCGGGAAGCAGAATCTCCACCGGTTGGCCGAGCAGCTCCTCGCGACCGTAGCCGAACAGCCTCTCGGCCTTAGCGTTGACCAGCTCGATCCGCCCCGTCCGGTCGGAGACCAGAATGGCGTCGGGCGAAACCTCGAGCAGCGCGCGCCAGCGGGCCTCCGAGTCGCGCAGCGCCTGCTCTGTGCTCTTGCGCGCGCTGATGTCCCGGTTGACGCCGATCGCGCCGATCGGGACGCCGCTGTCGTCCAGCAGCGGGATCACGGACGACTCGATCCAGCCGATCGATTGGTCCTTCCGACGCGTACGGATCTCGCCGGTCCAGTGTCCCTGCCGGTCGATCGACGCGAACACCTCGGCGGTCACGCGGTCGACGTCCTGCGGGGCGTGCAGAACGCTCACCGGCTGCCCCAGCATCTCCGCCGCCTCGTACCCGTACAACCGGGCAGCGCCCGCGTTCCAGTAGGTGATCGTTCCGGTCATGTCGGTGACGACGACCGCGTCGAACAGATACTCGAAGGCCCGCGCCCGCTCTACAGATCGGGCAAGGCTCACGACATCACCTTCGGCTCGATCGGCCATGTTCCCCCGGGGAACCATCCTATCAGTCATGTGGTCGCGACCGCCGCCGCTGTGATCGCGGCGGTGGCGCGCTCGGATCGCCTCTCGGCATAGTCGTGTCCCAGCATGCGGTAGATAAGTCGAGCGAGTTGTCGAGCGGTGGCAAAGACGGCGACGGCGGCGCCCTTAGGTCTGGCGATACGGCGGAAGGCGGCTCCGAAAGCGGTCTTGCCACGACCCGAGCCGCCAGCCCGGGCTGCCGGGAACACGTTCCATTTCCGCCGAGACCAGAAAGATGCCCGACCCGATCACCGATCCCACAACCACCATGGCCGGTCGGGACCTGGACGTTGCAGACCCGGCCGTCCTCGCTGCGCTCGACTCCGGCGTCGGGCTTCGCGTTCGGGACGCCCTCGGGCCAGAGTGGAGTCACCCGCGGCTCGTCGGCGACCCTCAGGGTTCCAGCCAGAGACAGCGTCATCGCGATCACGGAAGGCAGAGAGTTCTTCATCATTGGTGTTCGGTTCTCGTCACCGGCGGAAAACCCCAAAGCGGGTTTCGGGGATCGGCGCGTTGAGCGCCGCGGAGATGCCCAGGCCCAGAACCATGCGCGTATCGCGCGGGCGGATCACGCCGCCATCCCAAAGACGTGCGGTGGAAGGGTAGGGACTGTCTTCGTCTTCGTGCTTGGCCAGGACCGGCGCCTTGATCCACGATCCGCGTGATCACTTCACGGACATCTTAAGACTTGCGCGAGTTTGTGGGGATCACTCCGCCGATTCCGGCGGGGTCGAGGCGGGAGGAAAGGACGCTCATGCCAGTCCAGGCGCGAGCCGGGACCATCGACCGGACTCGTCCGGTCTCTGGATCGGGGCTCAGCTGCCCTTTCTTGCTTCCTTGTCCGCGTACATCGCCTGGTCGGCATCCGCCCAGGCACCCGGGAGGCCGACCCTGGGATCGCGAGTGGCCATGCCCAGCGAAATTCCGACCCCCGCCCGATCGAAGTCCTTCCGTATTCGAGCCATCAGGGCCCTGGCTCCACGGCGGTCGCACTCCACGCCCATGATCCCGAACTCATCTCCGCCAAGGCGAGAGACCACGTCCTGCGAGCGCGCCGCCTTTTGCAGCAACTTCCCTGTCCGTACGATGAGCGCGTCGCCGGCCTCGTGGCCGTCGCCGTCGTTGACGCGCTTCAGGCCGTCGAGGTCGGCAACCAGCACGCACGCCGGATGACCATAACGGTGGCAGCGATCCTCTTCCGCGTCCAGGAGCCGATCCCAGCCACGTCGATTGAAGAGTCCGGTCAGCGGATCGGTGAGGGCCTCGGCCTCCGCCCTTTCCGCCCGCCGATTCTCGTTCTGGGTCGCCAATTCGGCCACCAGGAGGGCGCTGAGCAGGGCCGCCAGCAGTTCGATGAGTGCCTGATCATCCAGAATCGATTCGGGCTGGGCCCGGGGGTCGATCGCGCAGAGCGTGCCAAAGAGCGATCCGTCGGATCGGATCAGGGGTACGCCCACATATGCGGCGATGTTCACCTGCCGTCCGATCAGCGCCGCGGCGTAGGCAGGGACGAGGTCCGATTGAGGCGACACCCTAGGGCCGCGCCCCGCAACCATCTGCGAGCAGAAGGAATCGGCCCAGCGGAACACCGTCCCTTCGCCCACCTCGTAACCGTGGTCCTCGGTCTGGAGCACGATCCAGTCCTCTCCCTCGGTGCGAGTGACCATCCACAGAGCGAATCCCAGACGCTTGTGCAGGAACGCCAGCACCGCCCGTGAGGCAGCCTCAAAATCTTTCAGGGGGATCAACTCTGCAAGCATCGGCGCCTCCTTCCGGCGACCCTACGACCTGGTGGCAGTGTAGTGCGGCGACCGATGCAGGCCAAGCCGCGACGCCTCCAACCGGAAGGGCCGATCGGCGATCTGGTCATCACGGGGCCGATGGCGGACCATCAGGTCATGATCGAGCGGCAGGCTTGCCAAGGACGCTTCGCCCCAGGTCTGAGAAGGAGACAGGTGAAACCCACGGCGCCCAGAACGTAGCCAGCGGTGAGGATCCAGAAACCGAGTGAGCCGCCGAATCGAAACCCGTGCTTGACCAGGGCGATGGGTCCGTGCGCATGGAGACGGCGGAACAAC
>JAQBHL010000008.1:0-2925 GCA_032127745.1 Acidobacteriota bacterium | reverse complement strand
AGACCGGGCTGGATCAGTTCGATTCGCCCACCAAGCTCAAGCAGGTGGCGAAGAAGATTCTGGAGTACCAGCAGATCGCAGTGGATCCCGATCTGGAGCCCGAGCAGCGGCAAGCCGCCAAGTCCGAGCTCGCCAAGATCGAGAACCCGCAAGAGACGCTGGTGGACATCTACAGCAGGATCGCTCGGATGGAGTCCGAGTCCATGCTGGGAGCAGACCGCGCAGAGCGGGATCAACAGGCGAGGCTCGCTGGCAAGAACAGCGACCTGGCTCGCAGGCTGGTCGTCAAGTACGGCCAGGACGCCATCGACAGGGATTCCGACCTGACCAAGAAGGCCACCGAACTCATCCAGGGTTGGATGTCGGATGGCTCGGTCAGCGAGGATTCGGACACGACGTTCGTGACCCTGCAAGCGTTCAAAGAGGCTGCGGAGAAGTTGAACAAGAACCGAGGTGGACGGGGTAGTGACCCCAGGCACTCAGCGGTGGAGGGCAACGGCCAGGCCGCAAGGTCAGCCGACAGCTCACTCATCGCCGCTCTGCGGAAGCGGGGCGCGGAAGGCGACAAGCAGGCCATGAAGAAGGCGTCCAAGCTGGAGTTTGGGTCCTTCATCCAGAACCTCGTCAAAAACGGACACATCGGCGGCGGGTAGCCGCATCCGTTCGTCTTCCTTGCGCTGTCTGTCTAGATAAAAACCTCGTAAGGACTTCATCCAATGAGTACCAGCTTCGGCATTTCACACGAACTCGACGGCCCATACAGTGCATCAGGTACGGGCTGGCGCAGGCTCGACATCATGGATCGGATCTTTGACCAAGATCCGCGCGCCACTCCGTTCTTCGAACTCACCGGACAGTCAACAGCCACAAACCGTGACCACTTCTGGCAGGTGCGTGGCGTCAAGGCGCGCGCCTCGGCGGCTGTCACGGAAGGCAAGGCGCTTACCGGCCAGCAGGTCTCGGCTCCGACCCGAGCACGCAATCGCGTGCAGACGAACCACACGGGCGTCGAGATCACGCGCTTCTCGCAGAAGGAAGCCCACTACGGTGTGGCCTCGATCTGGGAAGACCAGGTCAACCTGCGCTCTTACGAGCACCGCGCGAGCACGGAGTTCGACCTGATCTCCAGCACCGAGGTCACCGAAACGGCCTCGACCGTGCCGAAGATGAAGGGCTTGCTGGCCTCCATCACGACCAACGTCTCGGCCATCAACAGCACGTCGCTGACCGAAACGCGCTTCCTCGACATGCTGGAGATCTCCTGGCAGAACCAGGATTCTCCCGTGCTCACCTGCATGGTGAACAGCAAGCTCAAGCGCGCCATCGACCTGTTCTCTGCGGGCGGTGCGACTCGTAACATCGACGCGCAGACCGGCGAGATCCGCCTGAACACCACCAAGTATTACTCCACCTACGGTGAGGTGGACGTGGTGCTCTCGCGCGACCTCAACAACACGGCGAGCTTCGCCATGCTGGTGCTGTTCGACAAGATGCCGATGAACAAGGCGTACCTGGATCGGACACACCTCCAGCCTGTCGCCAAGACCAAGGACGCCGACACGATGGTCATCATCGACGACCTGACGCTGGAGTTTGGCAACGAGGAAGCGAACGTCAAGTACAGCGGCTGGCTCGTCTGACCGTGAGCAACAGCCTCCAGCCCGGACCGGCAGTACACGTCAAGAACCGGCTTGGGCTGGAGGCTGTACGGAAAGCATGCGCGGAGTGGGTTGCGCTCGATCCGGTCGAGGTCAAGCGCTGGAGGCTCGACCAAGAAGCTATCCGGCAAGTCCACGAGTGGACCGGGGGCTGGTCTCAGAGCAGGGAGTTCCTTGCTCTTGGAATGGCCCCGTCCTTCGTCATCTTCAGGACCATCCAGTTGCTCCGCAAGGCTGGGTGGGATGTTGACGAAGCGCGGACGTGGGACACCACGAACCGTGGCGGCAAGACATGTCCTAGCGATCTGTGGAATGCGGCTATCGCTGAACTGCTGCCTGAGATGAAGACCGCGCGCAAGGAGCGCGTGCAGAGATTCCACCACGGCGTGGATTTACTACCTGCCCGTCCGGCAGGAAACGGAGAGAGTCATGCACCCAGCGCAGTGCCATTTCATCTCGGAGGTGGCAGCCAAGCACCATGAGCGTTTCGTAGGCGCTCGCGTTCTGGAGCTAGGTTCCTACGACGTCAACGGCACGGTACGGCAGTTCTTCACCGCGCCCGAGAGGTACGTCGGCGTAGACTGGCGACCTGGCCCGCTTGTCGATGTCGTCTCTGTCTGCCACGAACTGCGCTTGGATGAGCCGCTGTTCGATGTGCTGATCTCCAGCGAGATGCTGGAGCATGACCCGCACTGGAAGCTCTCGCTTGCGCGCGGTGTCGAGCACCTGGCCGGCGATGGGCTTGTCATCCTGACGTGTGGGTCGGTGGACCGTCCTGAGCACGAGGTCCATGTTGCTCCCGAGCAAGGCTACTACCAGGGCGTCAAGCGTGGCGAGTTGCAAGACCACATGGCGTCTCTCGGGGTGGTCGGCAGGGCGGTCTACGGCGACAACGGGCAGGACGTCTACTACGCCGGCAAGAAGTCATGACGGTGAAGTGCTCCGTCGTCATCGCCACCTACAACAAGGCGTGGGCGCTGAATCGCGTCCTGGAATCCATCCGCGCACAGAAGCCTCCGTTTGAGTACGAGGTCATCGTCGTGAACGATGGCAGCTCGGACGACACCGAGGAGGTCTGCGAGTTCTACTGCACCGAGTACGCCTACCTGCACAGGCCGTACTTCTGTGGCCCTGCGGCTGCCAAGAACGTCGGGTACAGAAAAGCCAAGGGCGACATCATCTTGTGCATGAACGATGACGTGATGCTCATGGCTGACGACGCCATGCAGCGGCTGTGCGACATGAAGCCGAAGACGTATCAGGCAGG
>JAQBHL010000007.1:0-5208 GCA_032127745.1 Acidobacteriota bacterium | reverse complement strand
CAACGCCGGCGGTGTAGCCAAAGACATAGTCCATGGCCTGCGCCTGGGGGATTTTACTGCCGGCGCGGCCGAAGACGACGACCAGCTCGGCCTCGTGGTGGAAGATGTTGGCGTCGATCTCCGGCAGGACGACGGTGCCGCCGGAGCCGAGGATGGCGTCGGTGGACTTGACGAAGCCCCACATCGGCTTGGGCTCGACGTTGCCGAACTCGCGGTAGTTGCCGCCCATGGCCAGTAACTTCGCGCGTGGCACCGGCGCCTGGAGCGTCACGGCCGAAAGCGGCTGCGCGGCGCCCTCGGCAGCCAGGCGCAAAAGCTCCGGCTTGAGCTCTTCGTAGCGCGTGATCAGCGCCTGCATGGCGTCGTGCCCGCCGAAGGGCCGCACCAGGGCGCTGAGGTCGACGACGCCGCGCTCGGTCACCAGGCCGGGCCTGCCCTCGTTGAAAATCACCAGTCCCGATGCGCTGCACGACACCTTGCTTTCCTGGGGCACTGCGGCTGTCGGGGTGCCTGCAGTCTCGGAGCCGGTCGGAGGCGCCGGCGAACCGCAACCCGTAAGGGCCGCAGTCGCCAGCGAAAGCATTGCAAAGGAAACCGTGAGCGACCTTCTTCTTGATGTCATTGTGACTCTCCTTCTTATGTCTTCGCGGTGGCGGGACGCTGGTGAGGCCTGATGTAGTTTCCGCTGCTGATGTGCGGGGCAGAGCAAGCGTAGGCGAAACGAGCGCGGTTTGCCAGTGGGTCCACTGGGATCTGCGCTACGACGCGCCCAAGGTCTTCACTCACGACTTCGACACAACTCACCCGGGCGAAATTCTTCGCGAGGAGTACCTGGAGCCCATGGGCCTCTCCGCCAGCGCCCTCGCCATCGCCTTGCGTGTGCCCGCACCCCGCGTGAACGACATCGTCCGGGAGCGACGGGGCATCTCCCCCGACACCGCGCTCCGACTGGCGCGCTTCTTCGGGACCAGCGCGGAGTTCTGGCTGAACCTGCAGTCGGGCTACGACCTCAAGATCGCGGCCGCGGCGAACGGAAAGCGCGTTCTGAAGGAAGTGCAGCCCCACCCCGCCTGAAGAGGCGACGACCGGTACCTCGGCGGCGCCAGGTTTCGGGAGATGGCCAAGCAGACTGGGCGCTGCATGCGGGCCGTAAACGAATAACCCCGCCCGAGGCCGCGTGGCGTGTCCGGCGGGGAGCAGATGACGGATCGTAGCAGGCGCTTGGCGGCGACCCCCTGTCTACGGCCTAAAATACGGGCCGAGGAGCAACCCATGTCGAGCGTCACCGTCGAGATCCCGGAAAGCCTCGCGGCTCTCATGAAGGGCCTGCCCATCGAGAAGATGACCCATGAGGCCCTCGTCCTCGACCTGTATCGGCGCGCCACCATCTCCAGCGGGAAGGCGGCGGAACTCCTTGGCTTCGACCACATCGAGTTCATCAAGTCCGCTGGAAAGCTCGGCATCCCCTTCATCCAGATGAGTCCGGAAGAACTCGCGTCCGAAATCGCCGCCGCCAAGACTCTATGACCGGGGTCGTCGAGGGGAATCACCATGAACACTGCTGCGCTGATTGAGAAGATCTCTCAATCAATTGGCGCGGTCATGCAGTGTCTCGACGGCGCCATCCGAGCGCTGGCCGCCGAGCGCATCGAAGGAACGCTTTGGATCGTCGAGGCTGAGCGCCTTCGGATCCGGGATCACCCGACAGACGCCTGAACCGGCCGCCCCTCCCAGCGTCACCCCGGCGAAAGCCGGACATACTCATACGTGCGGGCTTTCGAAGAAACGACATCCTCGACGAGCAGGTCGTTGAACGCCGCCTCGGCGCCACCGTCCTGACCCAGTCTACGGAACTCCGGCCGCAAAGCTGTTCAAGCCTCGGGGCTTACGACTGGACGGCAGCAAACACCGGAGCGGCCTCTTTGGGGAGCTCAATCGCGACGAAGAGATCGGCAGGGTAGAGATAGTCCTCACCCGACTCATCAATTACCCGCACCAGGCCATGGCTCAGGGCCTTCGCGTTGGGCAGCGCCCGATAGACCTTCCGGCGCCCCAGCGACGCTTCATAGCCGGCATTCTTCACGCAGAGCAGATACCGCGCCTTTCGATTTGTCATGGTCATATGAGCAGCTTCTTGATCCTCGTCCCCCAGCAGCCCGACCCTGTCACAGCGGCATCCTCCGGCGCCGGATCCTCTTCTGGTCGACGACGGTGATGCTGCTCGTGAGAGACGCCTCGTCGCTTTGGTTCAAGACGCGGTCTATCAAGGACCGCATCTCGCGATCCGAATAGGAACCGCCACGAAGGAGGACGAGGCCGGGACCGGCGGTCTGATGCGCAGCCAACAGACGCGGATAGTCCAAGTCGGCGGTGATGACGATGCGCCCGTCGCGCCGGGCGACGGCCAGGATCTCAGAATCGGTCGCCGTCGCAAGTCCGGCCGAGTAGGCGTGAACAGCGTCGTGCCCTTTGGAGGTCAGAAAGGCCACCGCCTCGGGCGTCACCGGCATGTCGATCAGGAACTTCACGCGGGAGCGTTACGCGACGGCGAATTCGATCGTCCCATCCTCGGCAAGGCTGGCGGCGAAGCGAAGGGCCTCTTCGATATCAGCGGCCTCGAGGTACGGATAGGCCTTCAGAATCTGGGCGGGCGTCTCATTCGCTGCGAGAAGGCCAAGCAGACGCGAGACGGGAAAGCGGAGATCCCGAATGCAGGGCTTGCCCGTGCAAACGTCGGCGCGAACGGTGATGCGAGGAAAGCGCATGGACAAAGGCTACACCGAACGACGGATTCAGCACCCCCTACCCGATGGGACGAATGTCCTTCCGCGACCTCATGAGGCTGGGAAGAAGGCAGGCAAGACTCGCAAAGGGCAGCCTGAACGCACCGCACCCGGACGAGCCCGTCCGGAACGGGACATCAGAGCCCACGGCTTGTCCGCAACTACAACGTGATCGTGGACGTACTCGTGGCCCGAGGCCAGGCTTTCGCTTCCCCAAAGGGGAAGCTCCGCGCTACCACGGCCGTAGAAGTAGCCTTGGCACCGCTCTCTTCGTCTACTCACCCACGCGGGTGATCTGGCCTGAAACCGCGCTGGCCAGCGCGACCAACAGCTTCGGGACCAGCGGGCGGAGGTCTGATTCCTTGTTCCCCTTGGCCACCAGAACGACCACCGCGATCTTGAAGCGACCGAGGTCCTGCTGGAAACTGAGATTCCGATCCACGGTGACGAACACGTCGAATTGGCCCTCGGCAAGCGCAAGCAGCTCGCCGTTCTGCTTACTTGCCCAACCCGCCTCGGGAACGGTCTGGACCTCGTGACCGGATAGCCCCCTCTTCAGGCGCCGGGGCAGGCACTCGTCAAGCAGAATACGCACTGGCGAAGAGGGCCTCTTTGGCTTGCTCGAGGGCGGCAACCGCAAGTTCCGCTTTCACCGTAGGAAAGTCTTCCAGGAATTCCGCCAGGGGTTCGCCCGCCTCGATGTAGTCGAGAAGCGTCTGGAAGGGCACGCGCGTCCCGACGAACACCGGCGTCCCTCCCATGATCAGAGGGTCGCTATGGACGGCCACAGGCACCGATTCGGGTTTTGTCATCGCTTCGCTCCGCGGGTCCTAGGATACTAGTCCTCATCCACGAACAGCCTAAGGAACTACGGCCGCGCGGCGATTGGCGCGCCGGGGCGCCTACGACTGTGCCACGGCAAACACCGGAGCGGCCTCTTTAGGCAGCTCAATCGCGACGAAGAAATCGGCAGGGTAGAGATAGTCCTCACCCGACTCATCAATCACCCGCACCAATCCGTGGCTCAGGGCCTTCGCGTTGGGCAGCGCCCGATACACCTTCCGGCGCTCCAGCGACGCCTCATAGCCGGCGTTCTTCACGCAGAGCAGATACCGCGGCTTTCGATTTGTCATGGTCATATGAGCAGTTTCACCAGGATTGAGATCTGCTCCCGTAGACCCGGAAGATCGCGGAGCGCGGTATTCCAGACTTCGTCGAGGTCGATACCGAAGTAGCCGTGCACCAGAACATTCCTCATCCCGGTGGCCCGTGACCATGGCAACAAGGGCGCCTGATCTCGAACGCTCTGCGGCACGTGGGACAGGGCTTCGCCAAGGATCTCGAGGTGGTGGACGATCCAAGCCTGAATCAACTCGTCGGCCTCAAAGGCTGCCCGTCCTCGAGCCACGTACTTCTGAATGCGGTCGATCGCTTCGAGCGCATCCTCCAGCCGTTCTCGCTCCCTCCTCAGAGGAGCCTCGCATCGCGCAGCAGCCGCTCCCGGACCTTGGGCTTGAGGCCGCGAGAGGAGACGACATCGACGGAAACGCCTAGGAGGGCCTTCAACTCGTCCACGAGTTGCGCATGATCGAAGAGGGACCGGCCCGGGCTGAAATCGACCAGCAGGTCGACATCCGAGCCTTCGTGCTCCTCGCCCCGGGCGAGGGAACCGACCAGGCGCACGTTGGTCGCGCCGTTTTGGGCGGCGATCCGCTTGACCTCGTCCTCGTGCAGTTCGAGAACGCGGGCCAGGGAACGTGGCACGGGGGTCGGGTTGGCGACAGTCATCAGCCCAATCGTACGACGAACCGCCCGCGCACGGCACGCGGGGAGCCGAGCCCGGCTGGTCAGCTTCCGCTTCCCGGACCCCGCCAACCGCCGCCCCAACTCCTCCTCTCGTCACACCGGCGAAAGCCGGTGCCTAGCGCGAACACCAGTCTCCGGCCGCGACGAGTCGTGACGATGCGCTGAATGAGCTACCGGAGGCTCTTCGCTCGCCCCGCGGGGTGGGACCTCGCCAGCTCCAGCAGACGCTCGTAGAGCCTCACCGTGGCGAACGTGTCACGCTCGCAGTAGTCGAGCAACTGCCGGCGCAGCTTCGTCCGCTCCGTTACCGGGATCGAATCCTCTTCGAGGAGAAGGCCCTCCAGCATCGTCGCCGCCACGGCCCCCTCGCCGATCTCGAGGTCGTCGTATCCCAGGCCGTGGACGAGGGCCGGCGCGACGCTTTTCAGGCCGAAGGAACCGCCGAAGTCCGGGTGGTAGACATTGTCGCGGACGATGGGGAGCAGGTCCACCAGCCGGTCGGCGACGTCGAGCAGGGCCGTGCGCCTCGACGGGACGTTCCGGGCCAGGTGCTCGAGCCGCCCCGTCTCGAACCCTGCGTTGTATGCCACCACCGTCCGGGCCCCGCTGCACGCGCGGA
>JAQBHL010000006.1:0-2751 GCA_032127745.1 Acidobacteriota bacterium | reverse complement strand
GCAAGACCAACATGGACGAGTTCGCGATGGGCTCCTCGACCGAGAACAGCGCCTACAAGAAAACCAGGAACCCCTGGGATGCCTCGCGGGTGCCGGGAGGTTCGTCTGGCGGTTCGGCCGCGGCCGTGGCCGCCGGCGTCGTCCCGCTCGCCCTCGGCACCGATACCGGAGGCTCGATCCGTCAGCCCGCCGCGCTGTGCGGCGTCGTCGGGCTGAAGCCAACGTATGGCCGAGTGAGTCGCTACGGGCTGGTGGCGTTCGCCTCCTCCCTCGACCAGGTCGGCCCGCTGTGCCGCAGCGTGGAGGACGCCGCCTTGTGCGCGAGCGTCCTGTGCGGTTCGGACCCGCTCGATGCCACGAGTGCGAGCGAGCTCGTCCCCGACTTTGGCCTAGCCCTGGGCGCGGGGGCGCGCGGCCTCACGATCGGCGTGCCCTGGTCCTTCCTAGCGGAAGGTGTCGAAGCGCAGACCATGATGGCGTTTCGTGAATCGCTGCAAGCGCTCGAAATGGCCGGCGCCCGCGTCGTGGAGGTCGCCCTGCCGAACGCAGGACATGCGATTGCGACCTACTACATCGTGGCCACCGCCGAGGCCTCGAGTAACCTGGCCCGCTTCGACGGCGTTCGCTACGGCTATCGCGCGCCGATGGCTCGCGACCTGCGCGGTCTCTACGGCGACTCGCGCGACCATGGCTTCGGGGCCGAGGTGAAACGCCGCATTTTGCTCGGCACCTTCGTGCTGTGCTCCGGCTACTACGACGCCTACTATCTGCGCGCCCAGAAGCTGCGCACGCTGATCCGTGCGGACTTCGAGACGGCCTTCGGCCGCTGCGATGCGATCGCGACGCCGACGACACCGACGCCTGCCTTCAAGCTCGGCGAGAAAACGGCGGATCCCCTGCAGATGTATCTGGCCGACATCTTCACCGTGCCCGCGAACCTGGCCGGCATCCCGGGCCTCTCGGTTCCTTGCGGTTTCTCCGGCGGTCTGCCGGTCGGCCTGCAGCTACTCGGACGAGCCTTCGACGAAGCGACGCTGTTGCGACTCGGCCACGCCTTCCAGCAACTGACCCGGCATCATCAGGCGCGACCCCAGCTCGTCGGAGACTCGGGGGGTGCTGACACGAATCACCCCCCCACGCCCTTAGGGCTCCCCCCCAAGTCGCGAGTGCGGGAGTGAATGGCCATGGCCTTTGGCCACCCGCGGAGAATGAAAGTTTCGTAGACTTGGCGCGGCCGGGTGAAGGTCGAGCTGATATTGGTGCCGTCAAGCCCGTGAGTGAATATGACCTGGGCGTCGGGTGAGGCACCCCGACATGTTCGCCCCGCGATCGCATGCGGGAGCACGCTGGTTAAACTCCCCGTTTTTTCTGACGCCTCCCGGCCACAGGGGGATGTATGGAACGGGTCTACGAACGCTGCTGTGGCATCGACGTGCACAAGCTGCGTGTGGTGGCATGCGTGCGAACGCCTGGCCCACGGCGGTCGCGAAGCGAGGTCAGGACATTCGGGACGACAACCAGTGAACTGCTGCGGCTGAGCGACTGGCTGACGGAGAAGGGATGCACGCACGTAGCGATGGAGTCGACGGGCGTGTATTGGAAGCCCGTCTTCAACATTCTCGAAGGCATGTGCGAAGTGATACTGGTCAACGCTCAGCACATCAAGGCGGTGCCGGGTCGCAAGACCGATGTGAGGGACTGCGAGTGGATCGCGGACTTGCTGGAGCACGGGTTACTCAAGGCGAGCTTCATTCCACCCGAGCCGATCCGTGATCTGCGTGACCTGACGCGGTATCGCAAGACGTTGACCCGGGAACGGGCGTCCGAGGTCAACCGGATCCAGAAGCTTCTGGAATCAGCGAACATCAAGCTAGCCAGCGTTGCGACGGATGTGGTGGGCGCCTCGGGCCGCGCGATGCTGAAGGCTTTGATTTCGGGCGACCATGATGAAGAACATCTGGCCAATCTGGCCAAGGGGACTCTGCGTGCCAAGCGCGGCGACCTGGTGGAGGCGCTGAGTGGCCGCTTTCGGGATCACCATGCCTTCTTGATCCGGCAGATGCTGACTCACGTGGAAGAGCTAGAGCGGCGCATCAAGGAGTGCAGCGCACGGGTGGAGGAATGCATGGTCCCTTTCGCCCTGGAGAGGACCCTGCTGGAGACGATCCCGGGGGTGGGACGGATCACAGCTGAGGCCCTCATCGCCGAGATGGGCGTCGACATGACCCGCTTTCCGAGCAGCGCCCACTTTGCCTCGTGGGCTGGGCTGTGTCCGGGGAACAACGAAAGTGCCGGCAAGCGCAAATCAGGTCGCATTCGCAAAGGCAACATCTGGCTGAAGACGGCCTTGGTCGAAGCGGCTCTCGCCGCCAAGAAGCAGCGGGACACCTACCTCGCTGCCCTGGGCCGGAGAATTGGGGGTCGCAGAGGGGCGAAGCGGGCCACCATCGCTGTCGCTCATTCAATCGGCGTAGCCGCTTGGCACATCCTCGCCGGAGCTCAGCCCTATCACGACCTAGGGCCTCGGCACTTCGACAACCTCGCCGGAGATCGCCTGCGCCGACACTACGTCCGACGCCTCCGCGATCTCGGCTTCAACGTGACCCTGGAGGCAGCTGCCTGAACCAACCCGCCCCGCCGTGCGCCACCCTCTTTCTGGTTAATCGTGCGCTCCGCTGCTAACGGAACCTGCGGCCTTCGGGAGCAAGCACCCCCCCGCCCTTCGGGCTCCCCCCAGCCGCTCCGCGCACG
>JAQBHL010000005.1:0-7035 GCA_032127745.1 Acidobacteriota bacterium | reverse complement strand
GTGAATCTGGCCGTGAACGGGTCGTAGTAGCGCGCCTTGGCGTAGTAGAGGCTTGCCTCCTTGTCCCAGTAGTGGCCGGTGAAGCCGAAGCGGTTGTGGCTGGGGGCGAGTTCGCTCGTGAAGCGATAGTTCCCCCAGGCGTCTTCGGAGCGGTTTAGGGGTTCGGCCGACGCAACCCCGAATGGATGAGCCTCGACAGACGCCGCGAGGTCACACAAGGCGACGCATTCAGCTGCCGCGGCTTGACGCTCCTCGATCGCCCTGACTTCTTGAGCCAATGACGGAAGGACCAGCTGAGGTGCAGCCGCGAAAGGATCCTGATCCGTGGTGGCCTTGATCGAGAACGCCGAGCGCGATAGGTCGCGTGTGATGGACGCTTCGGCCGATGTGGCGATCGCGGTTATGGCGCCGATGCAGGAGATCGCAAAGACTGCGTGAAGCCGGGTCATCGCTTTATCGGGCCGGGCTTAGCGATGAACCGATGGTCGAAATCGGAGTCGACACTTAAGGCTTCGGTGATCCCCCGCGACTCCATGATCACGAAGCTCATGCAGTCCGTGAGGCTGTACTCCTTGTCGCGATGGCGGGCGAGGTATTCGAAGGCTGCGCGCTCTTCGTCCGGCGTGACGTGATGAATCTGACCGAAGACCCCGGCGTAGAGCTTCCGGCCGACACTCACCGCGGCATCATGGGCGAGGCCGGGATCGCGGTGACCGCTCGCTTTAAGGAGAGTAATGGTCTCTTCGACAACGTGATTGGTGGTGAGCGCGAGTCTCCTCAGACCACGCCCTTGATATTCGTTCATCACCTCGAGAACTCGGGCGTGGTTCTCGTCGCGCTTGTTGACGAGGGCGTAGAGAAAGCCCGTATCGAGAAAGATCAACGTGGCCGGAGATCGCCGTAGAGATAGCGGTCGTGGTTCTCGGCCACGTCGGTGGGTCCGGCTTCGTCGTCGATGATGCCGATCACTTCCTGAAGGGCTTTCCAGCTCTCTTCCGCATCTCGCTCTTTCGATTCATCAACGATGACAACGTGGACGACATCGTCCTTCTTCAAAGCCACGGGCATCGGCCCCTGGCGCTTGAAGCCATCGGCGCCGTCGTAGACGAGGGTCATCGGGGTTCCTGAGGTTTCCACGTGGAGAATTGTACGCCGGTCAGGCGGGCCGCCTGGGCCGCCCCAGGCGTTCTCTTGGGTGGCGCTTTTCGACCATCTTGCTGAGCGCACCCGTCACCACCTTCGTGTAGATGGCCGTCGTTCCGATGCTGGAATGACCGAGGAGCTTCTGCACGTGGGCGATGGAAGCGCCACCTTCGAGGAGATGCGTGGCAAACGAATGGCGCAGGACGTGCGGGCTAGCTCGGATGCCGAGGCGGCGGCCTGCCTGCCTCACGACGATGCCAATGGACAGGGAGCTGAGGCGGAATCCACCGCGGGCCAGGAACAAAGCGCCGCTGTCTCGCCGCTCAGCGAAGACCGCCCGCGAGTCCATCAGATACGCCTGCAGCGCGTCCCTTGCGCGGCCGAGGATGGGCACATAGCGATCCTTCTTGCCTTTGCCGTTTCTCACCAGGAGCGTGCCTTCGCGGAGGTCGATGTCGGACAGCTCGAGCCGCGCACATTCCGACAGCCTCAGGCCGGTGCCGTAGAGCACTTCGAGCAGAGCGCGGTTCCTCGCCCCCATCGGCGTTTCAGCCTTGTAGAAACCGATGAGGGCTTCCACCTTCGCGGGCGAGAGAGCCTTCGGGATGGACCTGGGCTTCTTGAGCTTGAGGTCTTTCATGGGGCTCACCAGGATCCACCTCTCGCGCTCGAGGAAACGGAAGAAGCTCTTCCACGCGACGAGAATCCCCTGCTTCGACCCGAGCTTCAAAGGCTTGCCCGATCGCCTGGCCACGCGAGCATCGAGCGCTTTCCTCAGCGCGACGATGTCCGCCTCCCCGATTTCGCGGACGTCCTTCGAGGCGTTCCAAAGGCTCACACTGTTGAGCAGGTTCGAGGCGCCGCGGACGGTGGACTCTGAGAAGCCGCGGGCCTTCACGTGCGCGACGTAGGCCTCGATGGCCACACCAAGCCGATAGGTCCTCACGCACGGCCTCCGCGTGGGTGCGCCTTCTCGACGACCTTTCGCAGATCATGAATCTCAACGCGCGTGTATCGCTCGGTCGTCTGCAATGAAGCATGGCCAAGAAAGACTTGGATGTGGCGGATGTCGGCGCCATTCCTGAGCAGATGCGTGGCCACGGTATGCCTGAACACGTGAGGCGTGACGATCTTCTTGACCCGCGCCTTCGTGGCGCAGCGCCTCACCATCAGCGCGACCAGCGACCTGGTGAGCGCCCCTTTCTTCCTCAAGAACAACTGCGGCTAGACCGTCGAAAGTGACTGCCGACGCGTCTGCAAGTACACCGCGACCGCTTCGGCAGCGGCCCGAGTGAGCGGGAGGTTCCGGTCCTTTCCGCCCTTGCCCTGGATCACGCGCACCACGCGCTCCTCGACGTCCACGTCTTCCGGCCGTAGCGCGATCAACTCGGACACGCGGATTCCCGTCGCGTAGAGCGTCTCGAGGATCGCCCGCTCCATCGACCCCACCTCCTGCCGCTCGATGATCCGTTTCGCCTCGCCAGGAGTGAGCGTCACCCTGGGCAGAGTCTTCGGGACTCGCGGCATGTCGATCGACGAGCACGGATCGAAGAGAACGTGGTGCCGCTTGAGCAAGAAGCGATAGAGACTGCGGACGGCCTCGATCTTCACCGCGATGGTTGCCGGTGAAAGAGCCCGGCCATCCAGCTTCTTCCGGGCAAAGAGCGCACCCTGGTAGCGCTGGACGTCTTCGAGATGGACATCGGCAAAGCCGAGGCCAGCCCGCACCATCCACATCGCAAAGCCTCGCGCGTCGGCCGCGTAGTGCTCGCAGGTGCGCGGCGAGAATTGCTGAGAGGACCACTCTTCAAACTGCTGGAGGAGCGGCTCGGTGCGCCCGACAAGAGCGGACATAGTGCCCTGCTGGTTTTGCTCGCTACTTCGCATGTTTGGGCTTAAACCCTTCACGCTCAAGCAACTAAACCTGCGAAACGCTCTCGCAGGTTTCCCGCATGTTTCGCATGTTTGGCGGCGAGTTCGTCGAGCGAAAGCAGACCGAGAATCAGGTTCGGCCGAGGACCACGGCCGGCGACGCGATAGAGAGCCTTGTTGCCCTTGCCGCCCTTGCTCGATTCCACTTCGAGGTACTCGAGCTCGACGAGTTCAGCGAGCCAGCCGCGGACCGTTGAATCAGGCAGCGCCAGGGCCTCACGGATGTCGCGACGCGAGACGCCGGCGTTCGTCTTCGTGGCCAGGTCCTGGATGCGTCCAAAGGCCTCTCTGAGCGGTTTCTTGAGATCGCCGAGGGTCTCGGTCAAGACTTCGCCCGCGAGGGCGTACGCGGTCGCGTAGTCGGCGACGCTGGCCACGATCGCGCCGGCTCTTCTCTCCCGCTGATGCTGGTGAAGAAACGCCGACACCTCGATGAGGTTGAGGAAGCGGGCGTGATCACGACGCGTCCGCATCCAGGACGAGGGAAAGGTCAGCCGGTCGGCAAACGGAATCACCACCGGCAAAGGTTCCAAGAGACGCTGCGCGTTCCAATGCTTGCGCGCGATCGCCTCGGCTTGCTTCCTGAGAGCGAGGCCCGCTTCAGTCCGCATGGTCCGCTGTCTCTCGTGGATCCGCTGCGTCTGCGCCGGGCTCTCGTCCATCGACAGCTCAAAGCACCTGGTCGCGTTCTCGTGGTTCACTGAGCCCGCCGTGGTGGCCTCGATGAATGCGGCCCGCGCCTCCACTGTGAAGATTTTGGTGCGCATGTTGCCCGTCGTGGGATCCTTGATGGGCGCCGCCGCGATCAGCTTCTTCCGACTCTGCAGGACGCGAATCGAGTAGTCCGCTTCTACGGATCCGGACCGCTCTTCCACGACGATGAGCTTCCGATCCAGAAAACCTGGCTCAACGTAGTACAGGCTTTGCGGCGTCAAGCGCGTGAGCAACACCATGTCCTCGGCCGGCGTCAGTCGCTCGATGACCTCAGTGAGGCCGCTCTTGCCGGCGCCGGACTGAGACATCACGATGGCCGAGAGCGGATCGTCCAGCTTGCGCGAGACGGCGACCAGGTAGACGAGGCGTTTGTTCGTGTCCTCGCCGACGTAGCCGAGCGCGTCGATGTCTCGCGAGATCTCGTCGAGCAGGTCCGGCCGCTTCAGGAATGCCAGGGCCTCGCGCCGCTCGCCCTCGCTCATCGGCTCGGGCTGAGGCGAGACGACATCGCCCGCGGCGGCATCGCCCACCCGTTCGCACTCCACGATCAGAGAGAGCAAAGCCGATTCGACCTGGGCGGCTTCGGCCGAGAGCACCTTCTCCACCTTCTTCGCAAACTCAGACCGCGCCCGCGATGCATAGAGGTCAATCGAATCGACGTGGAAAGAATCACCGCGGGTGACCTTCACGGTGACGCGCAGTCGGCCGAGCAATGTCGATTGCACACGAGCCGAGAAATCGAGTCCATGACGAGACAGCGATATCGAGCCGTCTTTACTGTTTGGAATGGGCATGGGCAAAGAAGCAGCGGGCGCCGTGTCCGTGGCTTCTACGGAATCAATTAAGGGAAAGGAGTCGATGCCGGCCACATCTTCACCTTGGCCACTCTCAAGGGCCTCGACCTGACGATGGCCCGAGGCAATCTCTCTCAGCAGCTCCGCGCTCCAGGAGACGAGGACTTCGTTGGCGTCCTTCACGCCTTCAGGCCACTCGACGGACCGCGCCTCGATGCCGGCCGCCGTCAGTCTTTCCTTAATCGAGTCCGTAGCCCTTCGCCCCGCTTCGTCGTTGTCCATAGCGAGGACAGCCCGCTTTACGCCCTCGCGCTTCAACAGGTCCAGGTGATCGCTCGTGAATCCGTTGATGCCGTAGAGGGGAATCGAGTTCCTCACCCCGGCCTGATGGAATGAGCAAGCGTCGATCACCGACTCGGTGAGGATGACTTCCTCACCCGCCCTGGCTGCCTGAAAGTTGAAAACACCACGGAGCGGCCCCGGCAAGTAGCAGTGGCGATCACTCTTCACGCCCCGGCCGTAGAGGTTGATCCAGGCGGCCGAGAGCGGATCCGGAATCGGAAACACCACACACCCACCCATCAGCTCGCGGCCTTCAGCGGTGATCACGCCCAGGGCGACAAGCCCATCCCGCACCTCGCCGCTCTTCGGCAGGGTCTTCAAGAGGGAGCCGTCCGCATAGCCGACTTTCCAGGCCTTGAGTAGCTCGGCATCGACGAGCCCGCGGCCCTTCAGGTACTCCTGAGCGTCCGGCCGCTCACAGAACGTCCGGTGATAGTGCTCCACCACTGAGCCAAGCAGGCGCCGCGTCGTCGAGGAATCAACGGCCGCCGCCTCGATCTGGGGAGCCTCATGGCCATGGCCATTGAGCCCGTTCAGCGCGTCAGCCTGCCCTCGGGGCACGATGGGTCGCTCGTTCATCAGCTCTTTCAAATCCAAACCCGCCCTTCTGGCCAGAATCTCCATGGCCCGAGGAAAGCCCACCTTGTCGCGCTTGGTGATGAATCCGAAGACATCGCCGCGGGCGCCACAGCCGAAGCAGTGATAGAGCCCCTTCGACGGCGTCACCGTGAAAGACGCCGTCTTCTCTTCATGGAACGGACACCGAGCCACCAGCACCCGGCCTTTCCTTCTCAGCTCGACGCCTCGATCGGCCAGGACCGCCTCCAGCGGATTGGCCGACTTCAGCCGGTCGATTCCTTCCTTCGTCACGTGCATGAGCCCTCCCTCAAAACCTTGTCAAGCATTAATTTGGTTTCCAGATATATTTGATAGTCAATATATGTGTCAAGTCCCCCCTACACTCCTCTCCGTGAAAAAGGATGACCTTCTTCCGACACCTGACGAGAAAGCCTTCGGCGAACGACTCCAGGAGATCCGCAAACGCCGAGGCCTCAGCCAGGTCGACGTGGCCAAGAAGCTCGGGATCCATCAATCTCTGATCTCTCAGTACGAACGCGGCTACCTCCGCCTTCATGGCGCCCTTCTCGTTCGCTTGGCCCACATCCTGGGCACGACGCCTGACGAAATCCTCGCCATGAAAACGCCGGCCGTAGAACTCGCTTCGCTCGACCGGAGATTCGTCCGCCGCCTTCAGAAAGTCGATTCCCTCTCAGCTCACCAAAAGAAGATCCTCCTCGGCACCATCGACGCCTTCCTCTCGAAAGCCTCCTGAGCCGCTTGGCTCGAGAGTCCTACCGAGAAACGGGTAGGTGGCTGGTTCCAGCCGGAATCGGTGGCCGGTCTCAACGGAATCGGTGGCTGGTGGTGCCGGAATCCGTTGCGTGAGCGCCTACGAGCGCTCACGCTGCCCGCCCCACAGCCAAGTAGATAGACCCCACCACGGTCGAGCCACCTTTCACTTAACTGATTCCGTTCCTCCCCCACCGGCTCCCAAACTGCCCAGATCGCGCGTAGCGGAGTCCGCCTCTCACTCAAAGAGGCGGGCGTAGCGAAGCCCAACGCGGTGTCGCGAGCGCAGAAAAGCAAGGCCCGTGACAGCGGCCACCAGGCCGTCTGAGATGGCCGCTGGCGCGGGCGTTGCCCGGAGCGAGCGCTTCAGGAAAGAAACGCCGAGGCCCCACCACGCGGCCCGGCCGAGAAGACGACGGGCACGAGCTGAGGGCGACGAAGGAGCCCACAGCCCGGGCGCGACGACGAGACCGTGGACAACGACCACGCGAGGCCTCGGCCCCCTTATTGAAACGCGGGCGCGTGAATCGTGGGGCGCCGGCATGAAGCGCGCACGGACCAGCGGCGAGGCCTTGCGGCCCGAAACCGCAAGGCCGACCACGACGGCAAGGACCGCGAAGCGGGCCGCAGACGAAACGCGACAAGGGCTCGGGCGCACAGCGCCCCGAGGCCGCTGAGAACGAACGCGACCTGCGCGCTTCATGACGGCGTCCTTCCGACCGCGCGGCGCTTGCGTGCCACGGCGGCGGCCTCCGGCGAC
>JAQBHL010000004.1:0-27559 GCA_032127745.1 Acidobacteriota bacterium | reverse complement strand
GTCGATGGCCGCGGGGTCGGTGGCGAACGGGCCGCCGATCCAGCCGATGTCCCGGGTGGAGGCCACGAGAGCCGAGCCGCCCTGCGGTCCCACCGAGCGGACCCCTTTGAGCACCTGGAAATCGGGGCCGTGGAACAGAATCGGGCCGTAGACCTCTTCGGTGGCCCATGGCGTTCCGGTCTTCGGTGCTTCGAACTCATGGGGAGAAGCCTTCGGCGACGAACGGTCGGTCATCTCCGCCCGGGCGCGATAGTGGACGGCTCCGCCCGGCGAGCGCAGTTCGCAGTTGAGCTGAGCGCCGGAACCGTTGGCCACCTGCTCGCAGGAGATTTCCAGAAGCGTGCCCTGGCCTTCGAAGTTCTCGATCCTGATGCCCTTGAGCACGCGCAGGTCCTGGATGGCCGACAAACGGAGATCGGGCCGGGTGCTGCGGGCGATGCGGGCGAAGGCCTCGAGGGCCAGAGCGACCGGGAACACCGGCACGCCCTTGACCGCGTGCGAGGCGAGGTGAGGCGAGGTGGCGGATGAGACGATGAGGTGGCCGGCAACCTTCCGGGCCGCGCCATGCCCCAGGAGTACGGAAGCGTCTGGACGTCCGCCGACCACCACCGAGACCGGCGCCCCCGGGCTGGTGATGGCGTCCACGAACATCTTCGCGCCCGCGGCCACGGGGATGAGGGCCACCCCGCGTTCGACGAACACCGCGCGGAGCGACGGCGTCACCATGCCCCCGTCCCACGGTCCCCAGTGAAGCACCCGGACCACCGCGTTCTTTCGCCGCCGGGCTTCGAACTGAGCCACCGATTCGAGGATCTCGTTGGCCATGGCGTAATCCGCCTGGCCGGGATTGCCGACTCTTCCGGCCACGGACCCGAAGAAGCAAAGGACTTTCAGGTCGTCGGTCCGGGTGGCCTCGAGAAGGTGGTGGAGGCCCGCCACCTTGGTGTCGAAGACAGAGTTGAACTGGGCGTCGGTCTTCTCGGCGATCTTCTTGTCGGCCAGGACGCCGGCCGCGTGGACGATGCCGTCGATTCGCCCGAACTGGCCGCGGATGGTCTGAACCGACATCATCACCTCCCCGGCGTCCTGGAGATCGCAGGGGACGTAGAGCACGGCGGAGCCACGGGACTTCAGGGCTTCGATCGTGGCCCGGGTCTCGAGGGCGGCGGTCACCTTTTGAGCCGCGCTCCTGGCTTCGCCGGGGGTGGGGGTGTGCCCAACGGCTCTCTCCGCGGCGATGTATGCCCCCTGCAGATCGGCCTCGGAGGTCTTGCCCTCGGCCCACGGGGGAGCGAAGTCCGAATCCGTGCGGCCCAGGATCGCGAATTTGTAACTGCCCGTCTTCGCCAGTTCCTCCAGGCAGGCCGCGGTCACGCCGCGGGCGCCGCCGGAAACCAGCAGAACGGAACCGTCCTCGAGCCTGGCCGAGGCGCCCTCCGCGCTCGGGGCGGGAGCGTCCTCGTAGAAGGGGGCGGTGCGATTTCCCGCGGAGTCGATGACGATGTCGACGTCGGCTCCGCCCTCGAGGATCTCGGTGGCGATGGACTGAGCCACGCGCTCCGCATCGAGGCGACCTCGGGCGATGGACACGAAACGGCTCGTGACCTCGGGCAGTTCCAGGGCCATGGTCCGGACCAGGCCCGGCAAGCCCCCGATCCATTCCGTGTGAGGCGAGCCGCCGAAGACATCGGCGACCACGATGAACAAGCGGGCGGCGGTATTCGATTGAGCCACCGCGCGGGCGCCCTCAAAGACCTTCTTCTGGAGCCGGATGGCTTCGGGGGCGTCCTGGGCGCCGCCCAGAGCGGAGAGGTCGATCAGCCGGCCTGGGTGAGGGTCGGCGGGGGTCGGGTCGGGGTTCAACGCCGCCGTCCGGTCGACCAGCCTGGCTTCAACGCCGCGCGGCTTGAGGAGGGACGCGAGGCGATCGGCTATGCCGTGGGCGTCCTTGACCACGATGACCGGTCCTGCGAACAGACCGCGGGGTGAGAAGCCGGGGCGAGGGGCGGTTCGCCGCGAGGTCACGAAGCGGCCGAGTCCGGCGGTGGCGCCACCGGCTTCCGGGGTCCGGGCCGCGGCGGCGAAAAGCGGTGGTGCGGTCGCCGCAGGAGTTGAAGGGACTGGATCTCCATCGCCGCCCAGCTTCTCGAGGACCTGGCGCAGGGTTCGAAGGGCGCCGAGTTCCGCGGCCGGGATCGAGGGCAGGGAGGGGGAGAGTTCCTGAACGGCGGAGAGGATCTCCACGCGCTTGATCGAGTCGATGCCGAGATCCGCCTCGATCTCCATGTCGAGTCCGATCATCTCCTTCGGATATCCGGTCTTTTCCGCCACCACGCTCAGCAGGACGCTTTCAATGGAGGAATTCGAGGCCGCCCCGGTTTTGGGTGCTGGGGTCGGCGCTGCTGCGGCCGTCGCCGTCGGTACCGTGGGCGCCGCGACATCCGCGCTCGCTCCGAAGCGGTCGAGGATGTTTCGAAGCGTGCGCATGGATCCAAGCTCGGCCGCGGGGATCGAAGGGAGCGAGGGAACAAGCTCCTGCACCGCGGAGAGGATTTCCACCCGCTTGATGGAGTCGATACCGAGGTCGGCTTCGATCTCCATGTCCAGACCGATCATGTCCTTCGGATAGCCGGTCTTGTCGGCCACCACGGCCAGCAAGGCGCTGGTGATGGAATCCCCGCCGCCAGGAGGTGGCGCCGCAGGGGTGACCGCGGTGGCCGCAATCGGCGCCGGCGCAGGAGCACTGGGCGCCGAGACGTCGACGCTGGCCCCGAACCGGTCGAGGATATGGCGCAAGGTCCGCATGGCCCCGAGTTCAGCGGCGGGAATGGCGGGGAGGGAGGGAACCTTCTCCTGCACCGCGGAGAGGATCTCGACCCGCTTGATGGAGTCGATGCCGAGGTCGGCTTCGATCTCCATGTCGAGGCCGATCATGTCTTTCGGATAGCCGGTCTTGTCGGCCACCACCGCGAGCAGCGCTTCGGAAATGGATGGTCCGGGAAGCGCGGCCGCCGGGGCCGCGGCGGAGAGAGGAGCCACGGGAGCGTCTGCCGGCATTGCCTGGATAGGTGGCGGGGCAGGTGCTGCTGGGGTGAGGGCCGGGGCCGGAGCGAACAGGACTGCGGGCATCGCGAAGGCAGTTCGGGGCGCATCGGAAGACGTGGGCATCGCCTGTCCGCTGATCGTGGCGATGGCGGCTTCGGAGGTCCGCAGGAAGGCCATGTGAGTCTCGGCCATGGCCCGCTGATACGCGGAGTGAGCCTCGGCGGTCTGGCGTTGAACTTCCGCGAAGGCGCGCAGCCAATCCGGATCCTGATTTGAGTTCGGTTTCACCGCGGGTTGTTCCTCTTGGAATGCCATGGGGCCGGGCGCACTTGAGCCTAGGGCGAAGGTGACGGGCAGGGTCCCGGTCGCGCCCACGGCGGCGGAGAGTACGGGCTTCCGGGGAGGATTGGGTCCTGGAAGTGCGGTGGAACCCTCTTTCGGCGGATACGGCTTGGCGTAGTTGGCTCCGGACAGCATGATGGCGTGCGCCTTGGGCGCCACCTTCCTTGGCCCGACCCGCGTGCCCTCGAAGAGCCCGGGAAGGTTCAACGCGAAGCCGTGGACCGAAAGCGTGCCCAGGGCCTGCAGGAACGAGGCGACGCCGTTCGACCCCTTGCGGTCGGTGGGGACCGCGAGATGGGGAAGATCCCCGAGAGTGTCCCTGACCAGCCCGGTCAGGACCGCCCCCGGACCGACCTCGATGAAGGTCCGCACACCGTCCGCGTACATGGCCTCGATCTCGCTGGAGAAACGAACCGGCGCGGCGATCTGCGACGCCAGAGTGGCCCGGACTCCATCCTCTCCGCCCGCGTACTTCTGCGCGGTGGAGTTGGCGTAGACCGGCTTTGCCGGGATCTGGATGGGCTGGTCTTTGAGATACGCGGCGAAGGGCTCGACCGATCCCGCCACCACGCTCGAATGAAAAGCGGTGGCCACGGGAAGGCGAGTGCCCTTGAACCCGTGGGCCTTCAACGAGGCGGCGTCTTCATCGACGAGTTCGCTTGGACCTGCGATCACCACCTGCTTCTTCGAATTGTGATTCGCGATCACCACCGGCTCGTGAAGCAGGGCCTGGAGGGTTTCCACCGACTGCTGGCCGAGAGCGATGGCCCACATCGCGCCTGAGGTGGTGGCGGCGTCACGCATCAGTTCTCCGCGCCTTCGGGCGATCTGCAGCATGGTCCGCGAGTCGAGGGCGCCCGCGGCGTGCAGGGCGGCCACTTCGCCGAAGCTGTGGCCGCCGAAAACATCGCCGTCCAAGCCCAGATGGCGGAGGAGACGGAGGGTGGCGAGGCTCGCCGCGCCCAGCGCGGGCTGGACCCATTCGGTCGCGGTCAGCCGCGCGGTCTGGGCGGCCCGGGCCTCTTCGGTGAAGACGGAGTTTGGGAAGACCAAGCGGTGGATGGGGAGTTTCTGGCCTTCTTCGCCGAACTCGAGGTCGGCATGGTCGTCCCACGATTGAAGGGCGGGACCGAAGGCCATGGCGAGATCGCGGCCCATGCCGATCGACTGAGAACCCTGGCCGGGGAAGAGGAAAGCGACCATGCCCTCGGCCTTCGGCCCCCGGCCGTAGGTCGGCCCGGCGGGCAGGGTAAAGGCGGGACCAGCCAGCTTGGGGCGGGCCAGGCCGATCTGCTTCTCGACCTCCGCGGTCGAGGTCGCGACGACGGCGAGACGGCATTCGGCGGAGGCGTCGAACGTTGCCGCGGCGCCCTGAGCGATGCGACTCAAGGACGCGCCGGACTTGATGTCCAAAAGAACCGCGTCCAGGGCCGCCATCAACGCGGCCGGATCCTTAGCCGAGAGAGCCAGCAGTTCGCTCGGCTGGGAGCGCATGCGGAGCGCGGTCGTGGCCGAGCCCGTGTATTCCTCGAGGGTGATGTGGAAATTGCTGCCCCCGAAGCCGAAGGAACTCACGCCCGCGCGCCGGGGGTGGGAATGCTCGCGCACCCAGGGCTTCGCCTCGGCATTGAGGTAGAACGCCGTCTCCTCGATCTTGAGCGCCGGGTTCGGAGTGTCGATCTTGATGGTGGGAGGCAGGATCTTGTGGTGAAGGGCGAGGGCCGTCTTCATGAGTCCCGCAGCACCTGCCGCAGCCTTGGTGTGACCGATCTGCGACTTGATCGAACCGAGGGCGCACCACTGGGTGTCCCGGCGCGAGGTTTCGCTGAACACGGCCTGCAGCCCGCCGAACTCCGCGGCGTCTCCGGCCTTGGTGCCGGTGCCGTGAGCCTCGATGAGTTCAACCGTATCCGGGCCGAAGCCGGAGGCATCGTAGGCGCGGCGCAGGGCCTTGGCCTGGCCGGCGCTGACCGGGGCATAGATGCTCTTCGCGCGACCATCCGAGGACGAACCGATTCCCTTGATCACCGCGTAAATCGGATTGCCGTCGCGCTCCGCGTCTTCGAGACGGCGCAGACCCAGGAGGCCGATGCCCTCCCCGAGCATGGTGCCGTCGGACCTGGCGTCGAAGGGCCGGCAGTCGCCCGAAAAAGAGAGGGCGGTGGTCTTCGAAAAGCACATGTACATGAAGATGTCGTTGAACGTCTCGACCCCTCCGGTGATCACGAAATCGGAACTGCCGAGGTGCAGTTCCTGAACCCCCATGGCGAGGGCCCCGAAGGCCGAAGCGCAGGCGGCATCGACCACGCAGTTGGTGCCGCCCAGGTTGAGGCGATTGGCGATGCGTCCCGCCACCACGTTGCCGAGGAGGCCGGGGAAAGTGTTCTCCTGCCACGGGGTGTAGGAACCGGCGATCCGGTCGCAGACCTTCTGGACCTCGTCTTCGGGAAGACCGTGCTCGCGCAGAGCGCGCACCCAGATGGGCCGCTGGAGTCTCGAGCCCATCTCGACCAGAAGCTCCTGGGCGGAGGTGATGCCCACGATGACGCTGGTCCGCTCGCGCAGGGCGTCCGGGAACCGGCCGGAGGTGGCGTCTTCGAGGAGCTGCTTGGCCACGATGAGGGCCAGCAACTGCGAGGTGTCGGTGGCGGGAATGACGTTGGGCGGCATCCCGTGCTCGAGGGGGTCGAAGGCCACTTCGGGGATGAAACCGCCGCGCCGGGCGTAGGTCTTGTCGGGGGCCTTCGGATCGGCGTCGTAGTAATCGTCGATCAGCCAGCGGGCCTTCGGGATCTCGGTGAGTTGATCCTTCCCGGTGACGATGTCTCTCCACATTCCGCTCACGTCGGTGGATCCGGGGAACAGGGCGCCAAGGCCCACGATGGCGATGGGAGGATGTTTCTGGGACATGTTTCGAAGTGCCGTTCGCAAAGGTTCGGGAGAAGTCGCGAACCGAGCATCGAATTATGGCAGGCGGCGGGGAAACCGCCGAGCCCTCCGGAACTGTTACAAAAATGAGACTTGCCTTTTTCCGGGGAGTGGCGAACCCCGACCTCTTCGGTTGAGCCCCAGGGTCAGTCGGGTAGATCGGGGTTGGATGGCCCGGCCGGGCCGGTGGAGCCCGGTTTTCGGAGCACCGCGGCGCGGAGGAGGCCGGCGCCGAGGCTCTGCTCGGCCACCGGCTCGAGGCCCACCGACCTGAACGCGCGGTCGAAGTCCGGCAGGTGGCGGGCGCCGATTCCGCAGGTCGCGCGGAAGAAGGCGTAGAGGCCGGCCACGAGGGAACGACGCGCGAAGCCTGGCCACCGAGCCCCCGAAGTGGCGAAGTCGCTGAACATCCAGTGGCCGCCCCGGAGGAGGGCCGCGTCGAGGCGGATCATCACGCCTTGAAGTTCCGTCCCGTCGAACAAGTCGAGGAAGCAGTGGGTGACCACGAGGTCGAACCGCTCATGGTCGCCGAGTTGTTCGAGACCGCCGATGCGCAGGATGGCGCGGTTCGCGAGGCCGCGCCGGTGGAGTCGGGCCGCGGTCAGGCGGGTCATTTGCGGCGATGCATCGATGGAGACGGCCCGGCTCGCTAGACCGCTTTCCAGCAGTTCGCCGAGGAACCGGCCGGTGCCGCCGCCCACCACCAGGGCGCGGCTGGCCGCGGGCAGGCGCGGGAGGAGCGCGATTTGGCTCATGTGAATCCGACCGGCCATGCCGAGATGGGCCAGGAGGTCGTAGACCGGGGCCAGCCGATCGAATCCTCGCGCCGCCCTACTGGTCGCGGCCCCCGCTTCGCTCATCCGACCAGCCGTGGAAGCGCGCCGAGGAGGAAGACGGAGTCGCCCCAGGCGCGATACCGCTCGGCGCGGGAAAACCACACGGTGAGCAGGAGCGCGCCCTGCATCGCGATCTGGGCCCCGAGGATGCTGAACGAGAGGCGATCCGAGCCCTCGACAAGGGCCAGGAGTCCGATGGCCAGCAGCGTTCCGGCGCCGCTGAGGCCGATCACCCATCGCCTGGCTCCGGCAAGACCGAGCCGCAAGGCCAGGGACCGGCTCCCCTGGAGACGGTCGACCTCGGTCTCGAAGAAGCCGAGGGCGACGAGGTTCAGGATCGCGGCGAGGGCGTGGAGCGAAGCGGCGACCAGTGGCCAGGTGGTGGGAGAGGCGCCCACCAGCAGCGGACCGCCCCAGATCCCGGCGGCGTACAACACCCCCGCGACCGGCTCCTTCGGCAGCGAGCCCAGGATCAGGTGGTGGGCCGATGCGAGATAGACCACGACCGCGACGCTGAGTCCGATTCCGAAGACCCGTACCGGCGGGCGCAAGGTCATGGCCGCGGCGAGGCCGACCAGGATCGCGACCACGAGGGCCGCGGTGAAGGCCCGGGCGTGTCGGAGATGCAGTCGGTGGCGGTAGGTGAGCAGCGGTCCGGGAGCGCGCAGGGCGTCGAGGAGATGATCCCCGGTGTAGATGCTCCACACCGCGCTCAGCAGAGCCACCCACCAGGCCGGGCGCATGTGGGCCTGGGCCACGTGCTCGGCCAGTAGGCCGCCGCAGGCCGCTCCGGCCACCACGTCGAGGCTCAGCGCGCGAAAGAGAGGCACCCGCGAGCAGGACCCACTTTGTGCCCTCAGGCCAGACGGCTGGGGCGGAACTCGAAGGCGCTGGGCGGCACGGGGACGCCGAACGTACGCACCTGCTGGGCGCGGGCGATCACCGCTGCGCCTTCGAGGAAATTGAGGGCGATCTGAGAGACCTCGCGATTCTTCGGATCCTCGAGGAAGGAGCCTTTGGCCCAGGTGTTGAAGGCGCCCATGGCCGGGCCGCACCAGATCTGATAGTCCATGATCCGCGTGGGTTCGCCGGCGTTGGCCCACCGGCTGGCCTTGCCCAGATACCAGCGGAAGCACAGGGCCATGCGGTGATGTCCGTCCTTGAGCGCGCGTTCGACCTCGCGCGGATCGCGGGCCTCCCAGAACGCGCGGGTGTCGGCCCAGATGGTTTCGAGGGGAGCTTTGAATATCTCGCTTTCGAGCCGCGTGCGCAGGCCCGCGGGCAGGCTCTCAATCGAGTCGTGGGCCATGTAGGCGTCGTAGAGCTTCTGGGCGCGGGTCGCGAACATGGTGCCCCGGCGGAGCACCTGGACCTTGACCCCCATTTCGAACATATCGGCGGCGGGGGCCATGGCCACGTCGGCGATCCCGGCCTGAGCGAGGAGCGCTCGCCCCGCTTCGGACAGACCGGACTCGACCGCGGCCTCGTTGACCGTCCCCGTCATCACGTAGGAGGCGCCGAGGGCAAACGCGGAGGCCACGGATGAAGGCGTCCCCAGCCCGCCGGCGGCGCCCACGCGGATAGGCGTGGTGTAGCCGCGCGCGGCGTAGATCTCGTCGCGCAGGGCGGCGATGGTGGGGAAGAGCGAGCCCAGCGGCCGGTTGTCGGTATGGCCACCGGAGTCGGACTCAACGGTGATGTCTTCGGCGAGGGGAATCCGCTTGGCCAGATTGGCCTCGGCCGTGGTGATGCCGCCGCGCGATACCAGGCCGGACAGGATGGAGTCGGGCGGGGGTTCGAGAAAACGCCGCGCGACCTCGGGCCGGGAGATCTTGGCCAGCAGCCGGTTCCGGCGCTCCACCGTACCGTCGCCGCGGAGGCGAAGGCCCTTCACCGCATAGCGCACGACCGCGGGCGTGATGTCCATGAATGCCGAGGCGTCGACCCTCATGACCTCGTGCTTGAAGTACAGGTCCACGACCGTCTCTTCGAGGCTGGGTTCGTTCGGAGAGTGGATGAGGTTCGATCCCCACGGCTCGCTCCCGGTGAGCGCGCCTTTGATGGTGTTGAGATTGGCCTCGACCGACGCGGGGGAGAGGCCGGCCGCCCCGAAGAAGGCCAGAACCCCCGCCCGGGCCGCGGCGATCACGAGGGGGGCGGAGGCGATGCCGTTGGCCATAGGGCCCACGCAATAGGGGAACCGCACCCCGTGGGCCTCCTGGAACGTCCGGTCGCCCAGCCATTCGGGATAGAGCGGCGGCAGGGCGCCCACGATCTCTTCGCCGGCCCCAAGGGCGGGGTTGAACCGGAGGCCCATGGCCGAATCGGACGAGCGCTTCACGACATAGAGCGCCTCGCGGATGCGGCGCAGCGCGATCGTGATTTCGGCGGGGGTGAAGGTCGGGTCGGGACTCATGAGCGAGCGCAGGCTAATCGAAGCTTGCCCCCGAGAGTACCCGGAACCGCGGCCGCGGCGGCGCCTCGGAGAGAACAGCGACCGCACCGACGAGCCTCGATTCGAGAAATTCGAAGGCGGTGAGGCCGCAGACCGGCCGGTTGGGGACCGCGGATGAGTCTTGATGCCGCGGATGCTTTGCCCGAGGATCGACCTCGACGGTGAGGGTGGCCAGGCTCTCAGCCATGGTCTGGCCCCGGGCCTTCACGATCGCCTCCTTGCGGGTCCAGCCGGCGAAAAAGGCCCGGGCTCGCGCCTCGGCGGGGAAGTCTTCGAGGGCCTCGAGCTCCTCCGGGGCGAAGTAGCGCTTCGCGATCTCGAGCGGATTCACCTTGCGATCGAGTCGCTCGATATCGACGCCCACGTCCCGGCCGAGGGCGAACGCGAGGGCCAGGTGCGGCCCGCTGTGGGACACGCTGAATCGCCAGTCGGGCCGCCCGGTCGGGCCCGGGCGAAGGTCGGGCTTGCCGGAAGATCTAAAGTCGAAGTGGATGTCGCCGGGCGGGGCCTCCAGGCGATGGCTGAGCTCGATCCGCAGAAGACCGCGGGCCAGAGTGAAAACGTCCCGCGATTCCTCGATCTTGTAGGCGCGGGCGCGCGAGTGCTCATCGGCGGAGAGAACCGTGCGAAACCGGCTCAGATCGGTGAAGTCCCGCAGGTACGCGCGGACGATATCGACGTCGATCTCCATTCCGGGGAGGCTCTCGGACATCAGTCCCGGGCGGCTCCTGCCATCAGCGAGGGACCCGCGGCTGGAACCACTCGACCGTGCGCTCGAAGCCATCAACCGCGCTCACCGGGGGGCGATAGCCGAAGTCGCGCACCGCTTCCGAGATGGAGTACGTGTGAGTGAGGCCGAGATTCCGCGCCACCGATCGGGTGAGAGGAGGTTCGCCGCCCAGACGGAGAGCATTCCAGACGAACTCCAGCGCGCCTCCGATCCGGACCGCGGCGGCGATGGAAAGATGCCGCTTGATGGGAGGTAGTCCCAGCCGCTCCACCAGAGTGCTCAGCCATTGGCCGAAGACCACCGGCTCGGGATCGTTGATGAAGTAGGCACGCCCCGCGCGGGCCGCGCTGAACGAGAGCCCATCGCCGGCCTGCAGGTGGGCGGCGGCCGCGTTCTCGATGAAGGTGAGGCTGACCCGGTTGGATCCATCTCCCACGAGAGCGAGTCGTCCTTTCGACGCGCGGTCGATCACCCGCGGCACCAGGTGTGGGTCCCCCGGGCCGTAAATCAGATGAGGCCGCAACGAAATAGTGGCGAGCTGCCTCGAGTTCGCCTTGAGGACGAGCCTTTCCGCGGTGGCCTTGGTGGCCGAATAGTGAGAGGAGGGGGGATGCGCGTAGGGAAGCGCCGAAGTTCCGTTCGGCTGATCGGTTCCGTCGAAGACCACCGAGGGGGACCCCGTGAAGACCAGCTTCTTTACCCGGGTGGCGAGACAGGCCGCGATCAACATCTCGGTGCCGACCACGTTGGGTTTGTGATAGCTCTCGAACGATCCCCATACTCCGGCCTTGGCCGCAGCGTGGAAGGCCACGTCGCAGCCGGTGGCGGCCTCGGTGAGACCGCCAAGGTCGGTGATGTCGGCGCGAACGAGGCTCACCCCGAGGGCCCGAAGATCGGGATAGTCGCCGCGCGCGACCACCACGACGTCGTCGCCCCGGCCGCGAAGCAGCCGCACAATCGCGGATCCAAGGAATCCGCCGCCGCCGGTGACCAGGGCTTTCAAGCGCATAATCGTACGGGGTTTCGCGTGGGAATGCGAAGTTGGACCTGTGGGGTCAAGGGGTTCAAGACGGGCCACGGCCATGGAGGCCACCCTCCCGGGTATCACCGGCATCCTTTTTCGAACCCCTCAGACCTTCTAGTCAGGGTGCGGACACCGGTGGAAGACGGGACCGTGGTAGAAGGGCAAGCCGTGGTGCTGGATTCGCTCCTGAAGGAAATCCGAAGCCTCGGACGGTTACCATTCGCCTATGTCCTCCGACCTTCGTGAGTTCATGGCTGTCCTCCGTGCCGAGGGCGACATCGTGGAGATCGACGCGCCGGTCGAGGCTCGCCTCGAGGCGGCGGAGATCCATCGCCGGGTGATCGCGGCCGGGGGGCCGGCTCTGCTGTTCAAGAACGTGATCGGGGCCGACTTCCCGCTGGTGACGAATCTCTTCGGGACGACCAAGCGGGCCGAGCTGGCGTTTGGCGGGAACGCCGCGAAGTTCGTGCGCCGGGCCGTGGATGTCGTGCAGCACGCCCTTCCCCCCACGCTGGGCAAGGCCTGGGCAGCCCGCGACCTGGTGAGATCGGGCCTGAAGGTCGGCCTCAAGCGGTCACGTGGCGGTCCGGTCACCGAAGTGCGCGAAGGGCCGAACCTGGCCAAGCTGCCCGCGCTCACCTGCTGGCCCGAGGACGGCGGACCGTTCATCACCTTGCCCCTCGTCCTGACCTCTCATCCAGACGGCCTGGGCACCAATCTCGGCATGTACCGGATGCAGGTCTACGATGCGAAGACCACCGGGATGCACTGGCAGATCGGGAAGGGCGGCGGATTTCACTACGACGTGGCCGAGAAGCGCGGGGAGTCGCTGCCGGTGAGTGTCTTCGTCGGCGGGCCGCCTGCTCTCATCCTGTCCGCGATCGCGCCCCTGCCGGAGAACGTTCCCGAACTTCTCCTGGCCTCGCTCATTCTGGGCCGGCGGTTGGAGATGATCGAGGGCGTGAGCGAGGTCCCCCTGGTGGCGAACGCCGAGTTCGCGCTGGTGGGCCGGGTGCCGAAGGGCGTGCGCCGCGCCGAGGGTCCCTTCGGCGATCACTACGGCTACTACTCCCTGGTTCACGACTACTCGGTGTTCGAGATCGACCGCGTGTACCGCCGCCGCGATGCAATCTATCCCGCGACGGTGGTGGGAAAGCCGCGTCAGGAAGACTTCTTCATCGGTGACCTTCTTCAGGACCTGCTGTCGCCGCTGTTCCCGCTGGTCATGCCCCAGGTGAAGTCGCTGTGGTCATACGGCGAGCCGGGCTTTCACTCTCTCGCCGCCGCGATCGTGCAGGACCGGTACGAGCGCGAGGCCATGGCCAGCGCCTTCCGGATCCTCGGCGAGGGGCAGTTGTCGCTCACCAAGTTCCTGCTTCTCACCGACTCATCGGCCGGGCTCGATCTCAAGGACTTCCGCGCCACCCTCACCCACATCCTCGAGCGGACCACGCCCGAGACCGATCTGTTCGTGTTTCCCAATCTCTCGATGGATTCCCTCGACTACACCACACCGACCATCAATCGAGGGTCCAAGGGAGTGTGGATGGGGGTCGGACCGAAGCGTCGCGAACTGCCCCGCGAGTTCCGGGGAGCGCCTGGACCCGCGGTGAGAGGCGTTCAGGTCTTCTCACCCGGCTGCCTGGTCGCGGGGGCGGCGCCCTATCGCGGGTCTCAGGAGGAAGAGGCGGGTGTGATCGCCCGCATCGCCGCGGATCCGGCTTTCGCGGAGTGGCCGCTGGTGGTGGTGTCCGATGAGCCCGCCCGGGCCGCGAAGTCCACGATCAACTTCCTGTGGACCACCTTCACCCGCTTCGAGCCCGCCCGCGACATCCACGGCGCGAAGCAGAATCTGGTCGCCCATCACCTCGCCCTCTCACCACCGGTCGTGATCGATGCGCGAACCAAGCCCTGGTATCCGAAGGAACTTTTCGCCGATGAGGCCACCGCGAAGAGGGTGAGCGATCGGTGGAGCGAGTACTTTCCCTCCGGCAAGGTCGAGATGGGCGATTCGGAAAAGGGCCATCTCGACTAGTTCGAACCGAGCCGAACCGGCGGCAGGGATTTTTCGTCGGCGCCCCGATCGCGGTTTTGCTAACCTTCGCCTCCCTTCACGATGACGTCCAAGCGAAAGCCTGCCCCAAACCCCCAAGAGACCGAGGCCAAGGTCCGTGTGCCATCGTTCACGGCGGTAAGGCGGCGGGTGGCGGCGGCGGGCGGGCGTCTCGTGACTGCGCGCACGCTGGAAACGAACACCCTCTTCGATTCGCCGCGGGGCTCGCTGCGCGCGGCCGGAAAGTCCTTCCGGGTCCGGCGGTATGGCGCCTCGGGGTCGATCACCCTCAAAGGGGTGGCCCGGGTTTTTGAGGGGGTCAAATCGCGGGAGGAACTGGAAACCCTGGTCTCGCATCCGGAAACGATGGCGCAGATCCTGGTCTCTCTCGGCTTCGTCCCACAGTTTCGCTACGAGAAATTTCGTGAAGTCTGGAAGATGGGGAAGACCGTGATCTGTCTGGACGAAACGCCGATCGGCCGTTTCGTCGAGGTGGAGGGCAAGGTCGCCGCCATCCATCGCGTGGCCGCCGAGCTGGGCCTGGGCGCGCACCGGTTCTTAAGCTCCTCGTATCCGGCGCTGTGGGCGGAGTCCGGAAAGACTGGCGACATGGCCTTTGCCACCCGACCCCCGGCCCGGGTCGCGCCCTCTCGACCCCGAAGCAAAGCGTCGCTCGCCGCCCCGCGCGGGCCTCGCCGGAAACGCCGCTCATGAAGGCGGTGATCCTCGCCGCGGGCCTCGGCACCCGGATGAGGCCGCTGACGAACCGGACCGCCAAGCCCGCCCTCCCGGTCCTGAACGAGCCGCTCATCGTTCGAACCTTGAGGGAATTGAAACGGGCCGGGGTCAGCGAAGTGATGATCAACCTTCATCATCGGCCCGACAGCATCCGCGCGGCCATCCCGGCGGGGAGCCTCGGCCTGAAGATCAGGTACTCGCGCGAGGCCACCATCCTCGGAACGGGCGGGGCCTTGAGGAAGGTGCGCGGCTGGGCCGGCCGAGCGCCCCTGTTCGTGGTGAATGGCGACGTGATCTTCGACTTCGATCTCAAGGCCATGACGGCGTTGCATCGCAAGACCGGCGCTCTCGCCACCCTGGCCCTCAAGCCGAACCCGAACCCGAAGAAATACAAGCCGGTGGTGACCGACCGAACCGGACGCATCCTCTCGATCCGCGGCCGTCCCCGGGGTCGCAAAGGCGCGGTTTCGCTCTTCGCCAGCGTGCACCTGATCGAGCCGGTGATCCTCGAACGCCTTCCCTCCGGCCCGTCCGATACGGTGGGGGATCTGTACATCCCCCTTCTCCGCGAAGGCGCGCATCTGCAGGGCGTCCGGCAGGCCGGGGTGTGGCACGACCTGGGCTCGCCGAGCGGCTATCTCAAGGCCCACGCGCGCCTTCTGGCCGTGCGCGCCGGGAGACGCTCGGTGCTGATCGACTCGTCGGTCCGGGCCGGGAAGGGTGCTCGGGTGGCCCGGTCCGTGATCGGCGCGGGCTGCGTGGTGGAGCCCTTCGCCCGGGTCGCGGGCTGCGTTATCTGGGATGGCGCGCTGGTCAGATCCGGCGCGAGCCTCAAGAATTGCATCGTGATGTCGGGAACCGAGGTGGGAAAGGGGACCTACAACGGCCTCATATTGGGTCCCCGGACGCGCGTGGCCATCGGCCGAGAGTGATGACCACCGCCCTCGATATCCGCCTGAGCGAGTACCTCCGCACCCGCAAGGGCGCGGGAGCGCACCTTCAGGTGGAGGCCCTATCCGGCGACGCTTCCACGCGCCGCTACTTCCGCGTGCGCCCGAAGGAGGGCGCCTCGTCGATCGTGGCCCTCTATCCCGACCCCTTCGACGCCACGGCGACGCCCTTCTACACGGTGGGCGAGGCCCTCATCCAGATGGGCCTTCCCGTCCCCAGGCTTCTGGGCCACGACGGCGCCCTCGGCATTTACGAGCAGGAGGATCTGGGCGATCTCACCCTGCAGCACGTGTTGCCCGGCGCTTCGGCCGAGCAGAAGGTGGACTTCTATCGCGAGGCCATCGATGAGATCGTGACCGCTCAGCGCGAGGCCCCGAAGGTCCCCCAGCGGGCGATCTGCTTCCATACCGCCTTCGACATCGAGAAACTGTCCTGGGAACTCCACTATTTCGAGAAGCATTTCCTCGAACTTCATCGCCGGGTGGATTTCTCGGTCGAGGATCGCTCGAAGCTGGCCGAGGCCTTCCACGCCCTGGCCGCGCAGATCGCATCCTGGCCCCGAGTGCTGTGCCATCGCGACTACCACAGTCGCAATCTGATGCGGCACCAGGGCCGGCTTTTCTGGATCGATTATCAGGACGCCCGCATGGGTCCGGCCACCTACGACCTGGCCTCCCTGCTGCGCGATTCATACGTGACCCTCGACGAAGACTTCGTTTCGGACCGGGCCGAGGAGTTTCGGCAGAAGGGTGTCCCTGGCGAAACGCGGGAGACCTTCCAGCAGCGTTTCGAGTTGATGTCGATCCAGCGGAATCTGAAGGCCCTCGGCACCTTCGGGTTCATGGCCGTGGTCCGGAACAATCCCGTCTATCTTCCCTACATCCCGGGCACCCTGGCCCACGTGAAGCGCAATCTTTCCCGGCATCCCGAACTCGCTTCGCTCGCTTCCGTCCTGCGCCTTCACCTTGAGGAGTTGACATGACCGACATCGCCCGTATCCAGGACTTCAAGAGCCACGTGGGCGCCGCGGTGAAAGTTCAAGGCTGGATCCACAACAAGAGAAGCAGCGGCAAGCTGCAGTTTCTGATCCTGCGCGACGGCACCGGCTTCGCCCAGGCCGTGGTCTCCAGGGCCGCGGTCAGTGAAGGGGCGTGGACGTCGCTGGAGAAGGCGGGACAGGAGTCGTCGGTCGAGATCACGGGTCTGGTCAAGGAGGACAAGCGCGCCCCCGGCGGCTTCGAGATGGAGGTCAAGGACGCGGCCGTGATCCAGTCGACTCACGACTTCCCGATCACGCCGAAGGACCATGGAACCGCCTTCCTCATGGAGAACCGGCACCTGTGGCTGCGCTCCGAGAGGCAGCACGCGATCATCCGCATCCGCCACGCGGTCATCAAGGCCTTGAGGGACTATCTCGACGACCAGGGTTTCACCCTCGTTGACACCCCGATTTTCACCCCCGCAGCCTGCGAGGGCACCACCACCCTCTTTGGCGTGCCCTACTTCGACGAGGGCACCGCCTACCTCACCCAGAGCGGCCAGCTCTACAACGAGGCCAACGCCGCCGCCCACGGAAAGGTCTATTGTTTCGGCCCCACCTTCCGGGCGGAGAAATCGAAGACCCGCCGGCACCTCACCGAGTTCTGGATGCTGGAGCCGGAGATGGCCTTCGCGCACCTGGCCGACGCATTCGAAGTGGCGCAGAACATGATCTGCTTCGCCATCGCGCGCGTGCTGGCCACGAGGCGGCTGGAGCTGGAACGGCTCGGTCGAGACCTGACCCGGCTGGAGAAGGTCAAAGCGCCCTTCCCCTGGGTCCACTACGACGAAGCCATTCGCATCGTCCGCGAGAAGGGTTCGAAGACCGAGTGGGGGAGCGACTTCGGCGGCACGGACGAGACCGTTCTGGCCGAGTCGTTCGACCAGCCCATCGTGGTCCACCGTTTCCCGTCCGCCATCAAGGCGTTCTACATGGAGCCTGATCCCTCGGATGCGAAATATTCGCTCTCGGCCGACATCCTGGCCCCGGAAGGTTATGGGGAAATCGTGGGGGGCGGCGAGCGGATCTCCGATCCCGAACTCCTGCTGAAGCGTCTGCACGACCACGGCCTCCCGGAGGAGGCGTTCCGCTGGTACATTGACCTGCGGAAATACGGCTCCATGCCCCACGCGGGATTCGGCCTCGGGGTGGAGCGGTTCGTGACCTGGATCTGCGGGATCGATCATCTGCGCGAGACCATCGCCTTCCCGCGAATGCTGTATCGCATCTATCCCTAGCTAGTGCCCTTGGTGGACTCCCCACCGAGGCGGCGGCGGACGGCATCCGCGCTCAAGAAATCCCCGGGCCGGGCGATGCTGATCTCCGGCGAGGGCGGGGGCAGCGGGTATGCTGCCCCGACCTGAGGGGCTTCGCTTCTCCATCTCAAGCCCTCGAATCCAGCTCATGCCGCCCAAACCCCCAAAGGTCACGAAAACGGACCGCTACAAGCGGCTGGTCGAGACTTCGAACGACCTGATCTGGTCGGTCGATGCGCAGGGTCGGTTTACTTTCGTCAACGACGCGGCGGCCCGGCGGATGTACGGGTATTCCTCGGAAGAGATGGTGGGGAGGTCCTTCGTCGAACTGATGAGTCCGGAACAGGCGGAGAAGGATCTCAAGCTCTTCGCGGAGATCAAGGCCGGCAAACCCGCCTTCAACTATCGGACCGTTCACCTTCGCAAGGACGGGTCACCGGTCCATCTGAGCTTCAACGCGGTGGTCCAATTCTCCCCCTCGGGCGAGGTGATCGGCACCACCGGAACGGCGAGAGATGTATCCGATATCGTCCACTACGCGGCCGAACTGGAGCGGTCGGAGGAGCGCTACCGTCTGCTCTTCGAGAACGCGACCGAGCCGATCGGCGTGGCTCAGGATGGGAGTCTTGTCTTCTTCAACCGGGCGGTGATGGAGGCCACGGGCTACCAGGCGGACGAGATCCGCGCCCTGCCCTTTGTCAACCTGATCCATCCCGCTGACCGCGATATGGTGGTGGATCGCCACCTGCGCCGTCTGAAGGGCGAGATCTTTCCCAACACCTACGTGATCCGCACGGTCCGGAAGGACGGCGAGATCCGCCACATGAACCTGAGCGGGGTGTCCATCGTGTGGGAGGGCCGGCCGGCCACCCTGAACTTCTTCTCCGACATCACCGCGCGGGTCCAGGCCGAGGCTGAACTGGAGTTTCAGGCCTACCACGATCCGCTTACCGGCCTGCCGAACCGGACCTTGTTCTCGGATCGACTCAACGTGGCTCTGGCCCGGGCGCGGCGTCACCGGGAGCCCATCGCGGTCCTGTATGCCGATCTCGACCATCTGAAGTGGGTCAACGACACTCTGGGCCATACCGTGGGCGACCTTCTGCTGATAGAGGCGGCCGAGCGATTCCGGCGCATGGTCCGGGCGGTGGACACGGTCGCGCGCTTCGGTGGAGACGAGTTCGTGATCCTGCTGGGCCGGGTGAAGGACGGCACGGTGGCGGCGCGGGTCGCGGAGAAGGTGGTCGCCCGCATGAACGAGCCCATGGAAGTGGGCGGGCACACCCTGTGGGTGACCACCAGCGTGGGCGTCAGCGCCTGGCCGGGCGACGGAGACGACGCCGAGACCCTGGTGAAGAACGCCGACAACGCGCTCTATCAGGCGAAGGATCAGGGACGGAACACCTATCGGATGTTCGCTCCGGCCATGAACGAGAAGGTTCAGCGGCGTCTGGCCATGGAACAGTCGCTGGTGAAAGCGGTCGACGCCGGCAACTTCTCTCTGGTCTACCAGTCCCAGCATGACCTCCAAAGCCCGGCGATCATTGGCTACGAGGCCCTTCTACGCTGGAAGGATGAGATCCTGGGCGACGTGCCGCCCGCGAGCTTCATTCCCCTGGCTGAGGAAACCCGGCTCATCGAATCGATCGGGGACTGGGTGCTCGGCCGCGTCCTCTCCGACGCTCACCGCTTCCCCGCGGACACCCGGCTGGCCGTGAACGTCTCCGCCATTCAGCTTCGAGACGTGAAGTTCCCGAGGAGGGTGGCCGACCATCTGGCCGCTCACCATTTCCCGGCTTCGCGGCTCGAACTCGAGCTGACCGAGAGCGCCACCGTTGCCGACGACGCGAGCATCGTCTCCACGCTCTCCGAGTTGCGAGAGATGGGCGTGCGCCTGGCCGTCGACGATTTCGGAACCGGCTACGCTTCCTTGTCCTATCTCCGCCATCTCTCCGTCGATGTGGTGAAGATCGACAAGTCGTTCATCGCCGGGGTGGGAGAGATCCCGGCCGACTCCGCCATCGTGCTCGGGATCATGGGGATGGCCCACGGGCTGAACCTCGTGGCTCTGGCCGAAGGGGTCGAGACCGAGGCCCAGAGGGACTTCCTGGAGGTGGCCGGTTGCGACCTGGCTCAGGGGTTCCTGCTCGGCCGGCCGGTCCCCATCGACGATCTGGGCCTGCCTTCGTAGAGTCCCTCAGCGTTCGACCAGAGTCACACTCAAGGTCAGGGGCTTGCCGTCGCGCACGAGCGAGACGCTGAGCGTCTGAGAGGCCTTCGCGGTCTTCAGGAAGTCCGAGAACGCCTGCAGCCCTCTGACCAAGGTCCCGTCCAGCCGGATGAGGATGTCTCCCTCCCGCAGGCCCGCCTTCTCGGCCGGCGAGCCAGCGACCAGGCCCGCCACTCGGACCCCCGGGCCGGCGAAGCCGAAGTCGGGGACGGTCCCGAAGCTGACCCGCCGTCCCGAGGGCTCATCGCCGTCGGTGGAGGGCGAGGGTGGGGCGGCGGGGGCGCCGCCGCCGCTCCTTGGGATGGTGTTCGTAAGCGGGGTCTCCCTTTCCGCGAGATAGGCGATGCCTTCGCGCGCGAAGGAGGCCACCTTGACCAGTCCCGCGGCGTCGATCCTCTCCGCGGTGTCGGTGGTCCGATGGTAGTCAGCGTTCACGGTGGTGAAGATCTGGACGGCCGGGACGTTCTTCCCGATGAAGCTCATCTGGTCGGAGGACTGCATGGACTCGGGGATGAGGCGGCTCTCGATTCCGGTCACGAAGCCCGCGCCCCGGAAGATGTGCTGCCACTCCGTGGCGGTTCCGGTGCCCAGGACCGATATCCTGTCGGCTCCGAGCCGGCCCACGGTATCGAGGTTGATCACGCCCATGATCTGATCGAGGGGAAGCCGCGGATGCTCCACGTAGTGGGCGGAGCCCTTGAGCCCGACCTCCTCCGCGGAGAAAGCGATGAAGACCAGCGTGCGCGACGGGTCTCCTGAGGCCTTGAGAGCCCGGGCGAGTTCGATCATCACCGAGACTCCACTGGCGTTGTCGTCGGCGCCCGGATGGGTCCTGCCCTCATCATCCTTGTGGACATCGGGCCAGCCCAGACCGAGGTGATCGTAGTGCGCCGAGAGGACGGCCGATTGAGCCTTCCAGGCCGCGTTCGTTCCGGGCAAAAGCCCGATCACGTTCATGGTCTCGACCGGAGTTCCCTTCGGTCCCTTCTCGACCGTGAACTTCTGGAAGTAGGTGCCGTGGTCGCCGCCGGGGGCGAGGCCAATGGTTTTGAAAGAGTCCGCGATGTACTGCGCGGCCGAGGCCAGGCCTTCGCTGCCGAGTCCGCGGCCTTCGAGCTTGGGGGAGGACAGGATTTGCACATGCTGCAGGAGCGCCTTCTGAGAGAACACGGGAGGAAGGTCCGCGAGAGCCGCGCGGGCCTTGAGCGCCATGGCCGGGATGACGGCGGTCCGCGAGGACGGGGGCCGCAGATCGACGTGAAGCGGCGAGTCCGAAGCAGACCATTGCCCTTTGAGGACGTTCACCGGTTCCTCGCCGTCGAAGCCGAGGTACGAGTACTTGCCGTAGTGGGGCAGCTTCCGTCCGAGACCGGGCATCGAGGAAAGGGGATCGCCGAAGATCCAGCCGATCGCCTTCTCCTGGTTGTCGGGGTGACGCTCGGTGAGGATGACCGAATGGCCGGCGAGGGGCATCGATTCGCCGTCGATCCTGATCTCGGAGGCGCCGTCCTTGACGATCTGCCCGAAGATGGCGGGCGCGAATTTGTTGTCGCGCCCGAGCAGCCACACCGCACGGTCCCTCGGAAGGGCTGTGACCTCGCGGTCGAGCTTCACTTCCACCACGTGGCTGTCGGTCCGCCAGCCTTCGACCAGATCGCGGTAGGCCTTCTGGCGGTCCGCGGGAGCGTGGGAGGGGAGAATCGCGAGGATGTGAGGCTCGCCGAAGATCTGGCCGATGGAGGGCGGCGTCTCGCGCGGGTCGAGCTTGCGGAAGACATCGAATTCGGGGTCGAGGTCCAAAGCGAGGGGCTCGGCGTCTGCGGCGAATGCGAATGAGAAGGGCGCGCTCGTCCCGTCCAGACGGATCGTCTCGACCTGCGTTCCCTTCGTGGTCCGGATCACCACCGGAACCTGCAGAAGGAAGGGTGATCCGCTCTGGGTCTGCCGCAGGGATCCGGTGAGCTCGTATCCGGTCGCGGTCTTTCGCACCACCGGAGACGAGGCCGCGAGGGTCGCGGCGCCCTCACGGGAGATCCAGTCGTCGAAGAAGCGCTGCAGGTCCTTGCCGGAGACCGTCTCCGCCACTCTCTGGATGTCGCGGAAGGAGGCGCGCTTCTCACGGTACTCGCGGTAGAAGCGCTGGACGAGCTTGCGGAAGTTGTCGTCGCCGATCTCCCGACGCAGCATGTGGAAGCCCATCATGGTGCGGCCATAGCCCACCGCCTCGGTGGCGGCGCTGTGGCGGGAGCGGAACTCGGTGAGGGGGAAGTCACGACCTTCCTTTACGAAGTCGCGGTATTTCTGGAGGGTGGACTGGCGGTACTCGGCTCCCTTCCCGCGCTGCTCCTGGATGAGGTGATCGGCGAGATACGAGGTGAGGCCCTCGCACCAGTTGCCGGTCTCATAGTCCACGAAGACCGAGTTGCCCCACCAGTTGTGAAGGATTTCATGCGGATAGGACGATGTGAGGATGAATGGGAAGCGAATGATCTGAGGGCCGAGCAGAGTGAAGCTGGGCATGCCGTAGCCGGTCTCCCAGAAGTTCTCGACCAGGGCGAATTTCCCGTAGGGGTAAGGGCCGAGAAGAGCCCGATACATTTCGATGTACTGGGCCGTCGCTTCGAGGTACTTGCCGGCCAGCGCGTCGTTCTTCTCGTGGATGTAGGCGAGGGTTTCGACCGCGCCCGCGGAATCGCGATAGACGCGGAGCGGGCCGCCCACCAGGTAGATCTCATCCATCGGACCGTGCGAGTCCCAACGAGCATGGCCGTCGGCTCCGCGCGAAGTGCCGTTGCCCTGACTGATGACGTGCCAGTCCCCGGGCTGATCCACCTCCACCGTGAACTCGATCAATTCCCGGCCCAGGTACGGGTACCAGAATCCGCTCCCTGCCAGGTAGATGCCCTGGTCGTTCAGCAGCCCGGAAGTCTCCCGGAATCCGCGCGTGTATTCCTCCTTCTGGTCGGCGAGGCCGAAGTCGAAGGCGCCTTCGTAGGAGACCTTCACGATCGAGGGCGTGCCCTCCGCGCGATAGCGCTTCAGCTTCAGCCCATTGGACCCCGCCTCTCCCGCGTTGATGCCGAAAAACTTCTCGGTTTCGCCCAGGGGCACCTCTCGCAACACCGGCGTCGACCGGGTGAGTCGCAGGCTGGCGTTGAGCAGAAACTCCGCTGGGGTTCCCGGCGGGATGGCGATGTCGTCATCCACTCTCAGTCGGTGGGTCTGTGGATCGACGGTCACACTCATGGCGTGCCGCACGCGCTTCGACTTGGTGGCCGGCGTCTGGGCCGGGGAGGCGAGGGGAGCGGCGACGAGCGCCGCGAGCAGAAGGGAGGTGGCGCGCATGTCGGATTCTGACCTCCGGAAAGAGGGGGTACGGCTCTGGTGTCTTCTAAAGCGTACGGCGGAAGTAGGCCGTCAGCGTCAGTTCATCGTCGCCGCGCCTGACCTTGAACTCCGCCGAGTCGCCCCAGCGCTTCTCGGACATGAGGCGATTGGTGATTTCACTCTCGGTGAGGGCCACGCCGTCCATGGAGACGAGTATGTCGCCTACCTTGAAACCCGCCTTGGCCGCGATCGAATCGGGCTGAACCGCGATCACGGGATAAGCGTTGTCCTTCTTCTGGCCCGTCGAAAACCCCAGGGTGGGGAACAGGGGGGCCTTCTCCGGCGCCACGCCCCAAAGGAAGTTGGCGTACGAGGCCCGAACCACCGGCTTCTCGCCCTTGTCATCGGCGACGGCTACGGGGATCACGGAAGCGATCTTCCCGTCGAACCAGAGCTTGGCCTGACGCTCAGCGCCCAGGCCATAGGCGACGTGCCCCGAGCCGATCAGCACCACCATGATGGTGTCCTTGTCGCCGAACTTCTGGAGCGCCTGGACCGCGTTGTAGCCCATGGTGGCGTCCCAGGTCGCCTGCGCGTTGTACATGGCGTTGAACTGCTCGTCGGTCATGCCCGTGGTGTGGAGCGAGTCCTCGGGGGAGAAATAGGCTTTGAACAGACGCTTATGTTCGGCGCTGTCGGTGTCGATCCGGCTGGGGATGCGGGCGGCCTCCTCGGGGGTCAGGTCCGCGAATCCCTTCTTTCGGACCGCGGCCACGACCTCCCGGGGAGTGTTGACGCCGAACATCCTGATCTGGTTGTCCCGCGAGAACCTGAAGATGTCCCGATAGTAGAGCCAGTGATAGCCCCAGTTCTTGTACCACCGCGCATCCTTCACGAAAGCGTCCTCGGTCAGTTCGCCCGCCGACCACTTGTCGAGCCACGCCTGCTCGGTATAGGGGTACATCTCCAGACCGACGAGAACCTTGCGGCCGGCCGCGGTCAACTCCTCGATCAGGCGTCGCTGAACGTTGTGATACTCGATCGACGTGTGATTCTCGCCCACGAAGACCAGGCGCACCCCCGCGAGGCGCGCGGCGAGGTCCTTCGGCGTGATCACGTCGCCGCTGGCGGCGTCGTTGATCCCGTCGAGCACCAACTCGAGCGTCTTGTCCTTCCGGGCCGGGTCTCCGATGGGGAGGTTGAACGGTTCCTGGGCGAAGGCCGCGATCGGGCAGGCTACCGCCAGGCCAAGAAGGAGACGTTTCATTGGAAGACCTCTTGTGATTTATCGCGTCCAGTCCATGTCGATGGTGATGCCGGCAAGGTAGGTTCGCGGGGCCAGCCAGACCGGGAGAGTTTCGTTGACCCTGGGGTTGCCGTCCAAGTCGACGTTGTAGATGTTCTTCGTGTCGAACATGTTGTTTATCTGGACGAAGAGGTTGAAAGCGTACTGGCCCTTCGAGAGGATCTTCTTGCTCGCCTGGGCATACCAGACGCTGTACTTGGGGGTGTAGCTCGTGGCTCCGAGCGAGGCCGGGACCTTGCCGTTCAGGTTTCCGCGAACGTTGGCGCGCAGACCCAGGCGGGGATTGGACCAGAGCAGCTTCACGAACGCCGCATGCTTCGGGAATCCGCCGATCTCAACGCCCTCGTCGTCTTCACGCTTGGTATAGGTATAGGAGATGGACGGCGTGAATCCGCGAGGCAGGTTGAAGGCGAAGTCGACGTTCGTTCCCGCGGAGTCGAACTTCGACACATTGTCGTAGGTATAAAGGATGGGGCTCAATTCCGCGAACACTACGCCGTTCGTAATCTTGGCTTTGAAGAAGTCCACCGAGCCCTCGACCTTGGAACCAGTGTGCGCCCAGCCAAAGGTGAAGGTCTCGGACTTCTCGGGCTTGAGCAGGGGGTTGCCCTGAAAGCCGAAGCTCACCAGGAAGAGCTCGCCGAAGTAGGGAGCGCGGAAGCCCTTGCCGTAGCTCGCGCGCAGGCGATGGTCCTGGGGGAGGGAATAGACGGCGGCGACCTTGGGGCTGGTCTGAGAGCCGTAGTCGCTCGAGTCGTCATAGCGGAATCCGGCCGTGACCTTGAATTTGTCGGTCAGGTTCAATTCCTGCTGAGCCCACACCACGCTGAGGTCGCGGTCTTTCAAGCAGGCCTCCCCCGGCAGGCACCCGGTCAGGCCGGAGCGTGAGAGCTGCTCCTTTCGGTGCTCCGCTCCCAGCTGAAAGGGGTTTTCTCGTCCGGATGCCCGCCACACCCGCATAATGCGGGCCTTGACCTCGTCGTTGGACTCGGTCCAGCGGGGCACGACCACGACGGGCCTCGCCGGCCGGTTGGCGTAGAGCTGGGTCTCGTCCCGGTTGTAGCGGCCATAGGTATAGCCGAGGTTGATCGTCGTGTTCCGGCCCGGCGTGATGTTGACCTCGGGGGTCATCGTGTAGCGTTCCAGGCCGCGCTGCGAGTTGTAGACCGTGCTCGCGAGCTGGGTGGCGCCGGAGAAGTAGTAATTGTCGATGTCGCGATTCGAGTAGTCGCCGACGAAGTTGAAGGACACCTTGTCGGAGGCGCGATAGTCGCCGCTAGAGGCGAAGGTCTTCCACTGGCTCTCCGGTTGACCAATGGTCTGCGGATTGGCCTTTTCGGGGATGGGTTCGAGATCGAAGCCGTCGTAGGTGCGGTAGCCGGCGGTAGCCGCGAAGCCGCCCTTGTCCGCGCGATAGGTCAGATTGTCGTCGCCGCTGTAGTCGTCGTAGGTGCCGCCCCTCAGATCCAAGGTGTTCTTGAATCCCAGATTCTTGCCTCTGGTGGTGATGAAGTTGATGACGCCGCCCATGGCGTCGGACCCGTAGATCGCGGAGCCCGCGCCCTTGACCACTTCGATGCGCTCCACGCCGGAGACGGGGAGGTCCTCGAGGTTGAAGTTGCCGTTGGCGTCACGACCCAGATAGCGGCGTCCGTCGATCAGGACCAGGACGCCCTTGTTCGAAACCCCGTTGAGGGAAACATAGCCCTGACCTCCGCCCACGTTGACCTGGACCCCCGAACCAGCCTGCTCAGAGAGAAGGTCCTTGGCGTTGCGCGCGCCCGTATCGAGGATCTGGGCCTTGTCGATGAGCGTGGTCGGCTCGGCGGTGTCCATCAGGAGTTCCTCTCGACGGTTGGCCGTGGTGACGGTAACCGTGGTGGAAAAGCGGGCCAGGGTGAGCACCAGGTCCAGCTTCTCCTCGACCGCGCCGACCGCGACCCCTGTCCTTTCCGCGTCAGCAAAACCGGCGAGACTCGCCCTGAGGGTGTACTCGCCCTCCGCGAGGGAAGTGAATCGGGCCATTCCCGAGCCGTCGGTGACGGCTCGCCTGGTGGTCTGTCCATCGCTGCTGACCAGCCGGACCACGGTTCCGGGCAGGACCCCGTAGTTGTCGGTGATGGAGACAACAATGCTTCCAGGGCCGTCGGCGCTCGCCGCCCAGAGCGCGGGAACTGGTCCCATGGCGGCGGCCAGCAGAGCGGCGGCCAGAATTCGCATCTTCATTGGGGATCTCCTCAGGTCGCAAGTTCTTATCACAACAGTACAATTTCCATTTCGGCCGGCCCCGGCGAGCTTGGCCGGCTCCGTCCCTAAGCCTGCGGGCAAAGGGTGCTTGCGGGGAATGAGGCTAACGCTTCGTTTTCCTGAGCCAAACGAATCAGTCCGGACGCGAGCCGGGTTTCCTGGTACTTGCTCGAGGGTGAGGAGCGCCAACTTGATTCGACAGACGATAGGACTCCTCGAGATCTCCTCGCCGCCACTCGGTGGAAGGGCCAATCGCTCATCGTTAAGCCGGGCGTAAGCAGGCGGGGCTAAAGTCCCGCGACAAGCCCCGGTCTTTTGCTCGGGGCGTCAGCACCCTTCCCCAGCGCTTTGAGGTAATGAAACCATGACTGCTCGCTTCCGAGGCCTCGCCGCCACCGCTCTCGCCGCCGCCCTGCTCTGCTCCGCTCCGATGTCGCCGGCGGCCGATGGCCCCTACGTCTTCAAGAAGGACATCGCCATCGGCGGCGACGGAGGTTGGGACTACCTGAGCGTGGACGCGGCCGCGCGCCGGCTCTACGTGAGCCATTCGACCAGGGTGGTGGTGATCGACCTCGACACCGAGGAAGTGGTGGCCGAGGTGCCGGATACTCCCGGCGTCCATGGCTTCGCGGTGGCGGCGGACATCGGGCGCGGCTTCTCGAGCAACGGCGGCGAGAACAAGGCTGCGGTCTTCGATCTCAAGACCCTCGAGCCCATCATGAAGGTCGAAACCGGGGGCAATCCGGACTCCATCCTCTACGAGGCCTCCCGCAAGGAGGTCTACACCTTCAACGGCCGCGGCGAGTCGGCGACGGTCTTTGACGCCATGTCGGGCAAGGTGCTGGCCACCATTCCCATGGAGGGCAAGCCGGAATTCGCCCAGATCGACGCGAAGCTCGGCCGGATCTACGTGAACATCGAGGACAAGAACATGATTCGCGCGATCGACATCAAGAGCCACACCGTGGTGGCGTCGTGGTCCCTCGCCCCCGGCGATGAGCCCACCGGCCTCGCCTTCGACCCGGTGAGCCGGCGCCTTTTCTCGTCGTGTC
>JAQBHL010000003.1:0-6082 GCA_032127745.1 Acidobacteriota bacterium | reverse complement strand
AGATCTCACCGCCGCGCATGAGTGCGAAGGACGAAAGCACGAAATTGATGCCTTGCTCGAGAGTGATCCAGAACCGGGTCATTTCCGTGTCGGTGATGGGAAGGTGGTCGGCGCCCTGTGCGATCAGCCGCTGAAAGTACGGCACCACGCTGCCGCGAGATCCGATCACGTTGCCGTAGCGGACCACCGAGAAGCGGGGACCCGTCGCTCCAGCCAGCTGGTTCCCGGCGATGAAGATCTTGTCTGCGGCCAGCTTCGAAGCGCCGTACAGGTTGATCGGGTTGGCCGCCTTGTCGGTCGAGAGTGCGATGACCCGGCGCACGCCGCTGTGGATTGACGCCCGCACGACGTTCTCCGCACCGATGACGTTGGTGTGGATGCATTCGAACGGATTGTATTCGGCGATCGGCACGTGCTTAAGCGCCGCCGCGTGCACCACGTACTCGATGCCAGAGAGCGCCATTTCAAGGCGCGCTTCGTCGCGCACGTCACCGATGAAGTACCGGACGCAGGCCGTCTTTTCGCCGACCAGCGTCTGTTGCATGTCGACCTGCTTCTGCTCATCGCGCGAGAAGACGACCACGCGACGAGGGCGAAACCGTTCCAGCAGGATGTTCAGAAACGCGCGGCCAAACGATCCTGTCCCACCCGTGATCAGAATCGAGCGATCGTTGAAATCTACGTCTGGCTCAAGAAAGTTTCGCATCATCCCTTCCCCACAGCGTCATATCTTCCCAACAGCATCATGGTTCCGAGTTCTGCCGGGCCGCCAGCCTCTGGCTGGGGGTCATTCTGTCATCTCGATCGGAAGACAAGCTCGATTTAAGAGCAGAAACAAAGCCCGCCGCATTCACCTCCGGATCGACGCCCGAATCGGCGGCCAGGTCAGGGATTGTGTAGCCACGGAACCCGACTTGCTCGAGCGCCTGCAGAAACCGGCGTACCCCTGTGCGGTCGACCTGATATCCGCCGGCAATCCGCCCCAGGGCGTCCCGGCAAGCCCCCGCCTCGCGGACGTCAAAGGCGCCCTCGCAATGCCCGTACCAGCTGTGGCCGAACAGAAGGACCGGCTTGCCCCGGGTGATGGCCTCCCAGCCCGACGTGCCCGTGGCTGTAGCTACTGCTTTCGCGTGGTCCATCAAGATGAAGGGCGAGGTCTGAGTGGAAGCGAGGCGCACGTTGGGCATGAGCGAGAGTCGCTGATGGAAGTCGAGCGTCCGGGTCAACTCGCCCGAGCCCTTCTTGTCGAACTGGAACGCATGTTCCTTGACATAGATCCACCAGCCCTCGGGAGCGGTCTTGCTCAGCTGCTCGATGACCAATTCCTGATCGGTGTAGAAGCCGGCGAGGGGTGAGGTGGAGACTTCCGGCTGGTAGTGCAGGGGGACGTAGACGAAGGGTTGGCGGAGGTCCACCTCGGAGATCACGGCCTCGTAGCGGCGACTCATCTCTCGCTTCTTTCGCAGCGCGAGGAGGCGGTACAGCCAGTACTCGATGTAGGAAAGATCGGAGTTCTCAGGTTCAATCGCGAACTGTTTCAGATAGCTGACCGGTGGCGGATCGGTGCTCCGGAACCGCAGCGGATACTCCTGCTCGATCGACTGATACAGGTGCGAGGTGCAATCGAGCGCATCGGCCAGGGCCTCCATGTTTCCCGGCCGGCTCACCGACAACATACCCTCCAGGTGATGGAGGGCCTGGAGCGCCGCGTGATCCCGAGGGGAGAGCACGCTCAGGATGCGCTTGCCGAGCGCTCGGCCCGCGATCTGGGCGGCAATCCCTGCCTTTGAGACGAGACTACGTTTCGCCCCCGGCTTGACCAGAGACGGGGCTGAGGCGATCTTGGCGCGTACGTATCGTTTGGTCAGCTCCGCAATCCGCTCTCGGTCGTGGGCGGTGGCGAGGCCCGCCGATGGCCCAGCGGGCTGATAGCTGAACAGTTCGGCCATGTACCTGGGTATCGCCTGCTCATAGTTGCCTTGAACCTTGGAAAGGTACGCCTGAGAAGAGGCTGAGAGTTCAGGCTCGGCGCCGGCGTCGGTGAGAGCCTTGAAGACACGGCCGGGCACCTCGCCGGCCGTCTCAAAGGACGGGCAGGTGAAGACAAGGCCGTCGACTGCCGTTTCGACGAACACGACTGTTTCCACCCCGAGATGGCGACACAGGCAATAGAAGGTGTAGTCGTAGATCAGGTGGGGAGCGGCCGCGAACACCGCCAGGTCAGGGCGGAAGGATCTGATGACGGCGAGGCCCACCTGGAGATGGCGGCGGAACAGGGCCGTTCTTTCGTGATAGCCGAACGAGCCGTCCGGGTCCATACGGTCCATCATCCTCGCCGCCATCGCCTCGGGATAGGCAAGCGCGCCCAGCGTGGCCTCGTCCACCGGCGGTAGATCGGACTCGTTCAGCCACGTCCCCAGCCGACCCTTGACGGCCGTCGTGTTTTCCTGGAAGACCACCTCGGGAAACTTCTCGAGCACTTCGGGTCCCGCGTCGGCCGATCCGGTCCAGTAGACCGGAAGCCAGCCGCAGTCCGCCAACAGCGTGCTGGCTACCTGCGGCCACAAGCCACCCGTACATTCGAGATAGGCGACCCTGCGTGTCATATCTAATCGACTCCTGCTCCGTGCTTTCGTGGTCGTGCCCCGGGTCGGTCAGGCGCAGCTGCGACCCCGGATCGCGAAGCGCTCGGCTGGAGCTTTCGGACGAGCCTGAGTCGGAATCATAGCGGCAGGCCTTGGGCTGCGCGACTCGAGCGGTTGGCCTCCCGCATCAGAGCTATCCGAGAAATAAGGCCGGCGAATCTTCTCGCGAACCCGCCGTCGACGAGGCCCCACTTGCCCATGACCGCTCGCTGCCGCTCTCGCAGATCCTCGGCAAAGGAGCCGTCGGAAAAGAAGCGCCGCGCGGTCTCGCGAAAGTCATCGCGAGAGAACACGGTGATCACGCCACTCGCCTTCTCATAGTCGTCATAACGGTAGCGATAGCAGTCGTAGTTGATCACGGGAACGCCGCAGGCGATGGCCCAGCGGATGGTGGCGGATATGGATGCGATGTAGAGGTCCGCCACGGGCACGAGTTCGGCCGTGGGCTGCCACGTGATCCGGAGGTGCCGACTCTCGTAGGCCTTCAAGAGTCCCGGATCGAGTCGAGGGTGGGGTCTTACCAACACATTCGCCTGCTCCGAAACTTCCAGCAGGACCTCCATCCATGCCGCCACCAGGGCTTCGAAGGAAGGCACTTCGTAGGCACCCGTCTTGGTTCCGCGGTATTGGTCGGGCGGGAAAGCGCACACGACGATCGGCCTTCCGGTGTTCTCGAAGCCGTTCTCCTCGGAGGTCCGCACTCTCAACCGAGCGCGATTGCTGAGACCCTGGTGAAGCTGGTCGCCGGCCGGATCCCCCACGACCTCCAGCTGACTCCCCGGAAACCCCAGGTCAAGATAGCTTTCTCGAGCCGCTTCACTGTCGAGGGCAATGGCCGCGGCCGAACCGCTGTTGAGGATCCAGGGCTCAGGCACGGAAAGATCCATGGATTCCATGGCGATGGCCCGGATCTTGGACAAGCGCAAGACGCCCCGGCCCTGAAAGTGGAAGACCCATCGTGATTTGAAGAAGGAGGCTCCGCGCTCCACCCACTTTCCTGCCGCGTGCTGGGGACTGCCCAGGAGGTTCATCGCAGGCTCGAGCGGGTTGGGAATCGTGTAGGGCACCACGACACTTGGGATGTTCATTCGCCGGCCGGTTTCGACCAGGACGCGTGTCAGGGTTTCGATATTGTCCTCGAATACGACCAGAAGGTCGGGCTTGACCCGGCCGAGAAAGGTCCCGAGCCTCCTGACCGAAGACCACGTTGAATAGATGGACCGGGCATCGCGGATGAGTTGGAATCGCGAAAACAGTCCCCGGAGCGAGGACCTCCCTCTCGCTGCGGCATGCTGAATTTCATCAAGCGTTTGAGTCTTGCTCTGGCCCCTGCGTGCCGCGACCAAGACCAGCGGTGAGAACAGTATCAACAGTCCAAGCCGCACGATCTGGGCCCCGGTCATCCGCCTTCGGCCATCCTTCAGACCCTGCGAATCCTCGAGTTGGCCGAGGTCGTAGACCGTGAATTCGGGAGGGAAGTCGGCCTGGTGGCGGGCCGAATTGACCACCAGCACCGCGATCTCCGCGGCGAGTTCGGATTCCAGTGCCCTTCCGATCGCCACCGACGACTGCACCATCGCGGGCGAATCGACGTACACAAGCACTCTCATTCGCTTGATTCTACGAGCGAAGGAAGAGCCCTATGAGATCATTTCCATCGGATGGCGAAGACTTGGTTCGTTGGTGCGGGACAGCCCGAACTGCCTCCAACGCGTACTGACGAGAGCCTTGTCCCGCTCTCCGCGATGGCTCGGACCCTGATTCCGGGCGGGGGGGACTCATCCCTCGATCTGGAGAGGCTGGAGGTTCAGACGGGCCCTCGCGTCTTTCAGGATCTCGCCAACTTCGCCCAGTCCCTCCGAGGTCAGATCGCCGGCGGGCGGTGGCTGCGGTGCGGCGTGCGTGACCTCTCTCCCGCTTTCCGCCGCCCTGATGAAGCGGTGGTGGGCTTTGCGAACCAGGCGGCAGCCTTCGAGATAGCGTCCGCGTCCACCAGGACCGGTCCCTTCGAGGCATGGGGAGCGGATCCATTCCAAATTGCGGGCCTGCGTGCCGCCCTGGGGAGCGTCGCCGCGGGAACCTCGGGCGATGGTCGAGGACGGGAACGTCTGCCGCTACCGCCGGGTCTCTTCCGTCGCCCCCCCCAAACCAGTGCCGCACGGTGCGACCTCCTTTACCTGTCACTCGAGCCTCATGTCGCTCTGCAGCAGGACCGCGTTCTCGATCTCCTGTCCGCGAAGTATCGGATCGCCGCGGTGGCGCTGCAACGGTCCTCGTGGCCTTGGCCTGCAGGGACCCTGTTCAAGCCTCCAGAGCACCCTGCTTTGATCTCGTACGTGAGGCCGGTCGACATCATGAAGGTGGCCGGCGGTTGGATGTCTCGCCGGGCCTTCGGGCCCGACCGTCGCGAGCATCTTCGCTGGATGCTCGACGATGACTGTGCTCGTTGGCTCCGCTCCACTTGGTTGCGAGCGGCCGCCGCCAGCGATGCGCTGGTCCGTGCCATCGAAGTGCACAGACCGCGCCTTCTCGTCGGCACGAACCTGGCGTCGGGCATGGGAACGGTGATCTCCAACTGCGCGGCGCAGTGCGGTGTGGCCGTTCTGAGCCTTCCGACGGGCGCCGACTACCTGCTGCCTCCCCAGTTCGATCCCACGGATGTCGGAGGGACGACGTTTGTCGTGCCTGGTGAGCGAATTGCGGCGCTACTTCGGCAGGCAGGAGTTCCCGCCGAGCGGCTTCTAGCGTGTGGATGGCCCGAGCTGGACGGCATTTGTGGCGTCCAGGCTCATGATATCGAGTCGTTTCGACAGGAGTTCGGTTTTGACAAAAGGCGGCCGCTCGCCGTCTTCTTTTCTTCCCCCTCATCGGCCAATGACGAGCTGGTCGTTCCTTCACAGGCCAAACAGCGCGCGTTCGAGCTACTGACGGAGGCCTGTCGGATCGAGGGGTTCCAACTGGCCGTGAAGCTTCATCCGCGCGAGGACGCTGCGGTGATCGAGCGTCTGGTCGCCGAGCTTGCTCCTCGAACGCTCATATTTCGGGACCGGCTGCCCTTCCTGGTTCAAGCTGCTGACGTGGTGGCCTCCGTCGGCTCCGCAGTAAGTTTTGCCGGCGCGGTACTGGGGAAGACGACGGTGATCCTGGAGTCGGGCAGCATTGGCAAGACCGCAGCTTTGTTCGCTTCGGTTGGCGTCGGATATCAACCGAGGTCTTTGGAGGAGCTTTCTGCGCTTCTGAGGGGAGCCACCCGTCGGCCGACCGACGGCGACGGAGCCGGCTTTCTGGGTGCCGATGGGAAAGTGGCGGAACGGATCCGAGCCGCCGTTGATCGATTGCTCGAATAGGCGGGAGCTATACTCGCAAACTCACCCTCCAGGACCCCTTAGACTTGAATTTCCATCGACTTGCGCTGCCCTACGGGTACTATTCAGAGG
>JAQBHL010000002.1:0-5220 GCA_032127745.1 Acidobacteriota bacterium | reverse complement strand
TCGCGATGTAGTACGGCTCGCCGTTGGGCGAATGCAGGTCGAGGAAGTGCCTGACGTCTTTCAGGTCGATGAACTGGTCCATCTTGCCGTCGGAGTCGCAGGTCAGGTCGGCGAGCACGGCGCGCCGGGTGGGCGCCTTGTTCAGCCGATCGATCGGCATAGTGGGGAACAGCTGGCGCACCGCCCAGTGGTCGGGCAGCGACTGGAACAGCGAGAAGTTGCAGTAGTAGGTGTCGGTGAGCTGCCTTTCGAGGCCCTCCAGATCGTCGGGGACATAGGGCAGGTCGCGCACGATCTTGAGGATCCGCTCGCAGGTCGCCCAGAAGATCTGCTCGACGCGGGCGCGCTGCTTCAGGTCGAGGACGCCCAGGTTGAAGGCGGTGATGCCCTCCTCCTTGAGCTGCAGCGTGTCGTGATAGGCCTCGAGGAAGTTCTTGCGGCTGATGCCGTCGTAGGTCTCGTAGAGCTGCTGGATGATGCGGTGCTCACCCTGCGCCAGCGACGCAGGAATCTGGCCGGCCAGGATCTCGTTGGTGCCGAGGACGTTGAAGACCAGCACCGAGTGGTGGGCCACGAGGGCCCGGCCCGACTCGGTGACGATGTCCGGATGCGGCACGCCCTTGGCGTTGCAGGCTTCGGCGATCTGGCTCACCACGTCGGCCGCGTACTCCTGCAGCGTGTAGTTCACCGAAGAATGGAAATTGGTCTGGCTGCCGTCGTAGTCGACGCCGAGGCCCCCGCCGCAGTCGATCACCCGCATGTTGGCGCCCATCAGGTGAAGCTCCACGAAGATGCGCGATGCCTCGCGCATGGCGTCGCGGATGGCCCTTATGGCCGTGATCTGGGATCCGATGTGGAAGTGGAGAAGCTGAAGGCAGTCGAGCATGCCCTCCTGCTTGAGCTTCTCGACCGCATCGACCATCTCGCCGGTGGTCAGGCCGAACTTCGACCGGTCGCCCGTCGACTCAACCCATTTGCCCGCCCCCTTGGTGGACAGCCGCGCGCGCAGGCCGATAACCGGCCGCACGTCGAGGTCCCGCGAGCAGGCGACAATGGTGTCGATCTCCTGGGCCCGGTCGACGGTGATGATTACCTGGCGGCCGAGCTTCTGGGCCAGCAGCGCGGTCTCGATGTAGGCGCGATCCTTGTACCCGTTGCACAGGATGTAGGCGTCGGGGTTCTCGTGGAGGGCGAGGGCCACCAGCAGTTCGGGCTTGCTCCCGGCCTCGATACCGAGGCCGTGGGGCGCGCCGTACTCGATCAGCTCCTCGACCACATGCCGCTGCTGATTGACCTTGATTGGATACACGCCCCGGAACCGGCCCTTGTAGTCGTGCTCGGTGATGGCCGCGGCGAAGGCGCCGAACAGCTGCTCGATCCGGAACTTCAAGATGTCCGAGAAACGGATCAGGATGGGCAGGTTGTTGCCGCGGCTCTTCAGATCCTCTACCAGTTCCTTGAGGTCGATGGCTCCCTTGCCCGGCCCCTGCGGTGTGACCTGGACGTGGCCGGCCTCATTGATGGAGAAGAAGTCCCGGCCCCACCCAGAGACGTTGTAAAGCTCTGAGGCGTCCTTGATCGTCCAAGCCCGAAGGTCTGTCTGTTGAGCCAACTCTTTATGAGCTCCTGTGGCGCGGGTTAGAAGACTGCCTGCCTGCGGATCGCGGACGAGGCGCGCGCATTGTAATCGTTGCCCGGTGGTTTGGGAGGCCTTGAAGCCTAACCGGGTGCTGAAAAACGTAAGTCGCGAGGCCGGGTGACGACGAAAGGTTGAGAAAGGCCAGCAAATAGCGGTTCGTGGATTCAGGGCTTGCGCCGGGATACGCAGGGTGCTGAAGTTCTTCAGCACCCTGCTAATTGCGGGCCCCGGCTTCCGGAGCCATCGAGAGTTCCTCTTCGATCATCCTCTCGAAGACATCGAAGGGCTGGGCTCCGGAGAACGAGCGTCCGTTGAGGAAGAAGGTGGGGGTCCCGTTCACCCCCACCGACCGGCCGTTCTCGATGGCCTTCTGGATAACCTCGTTGTACTTGCCCGAGGCCACACAGGCGCTGAACTTCGTTCCGTCGAGCCCGAGAGCCACGGCCCGGCTCTTGAGGTCGGCGTCATTGAAAGTGCCGGGGGAACGGAGGAGTCCGGTGTGCATCTCCCAGAACTTCCCCTCTTCGCCGGCGCAGCGCGCGGCCATTCCCGCCGGTTTGGCCTGGCCGTGGAAATCGAGAGGGAACTCCTGATAGACGAGCCGCACCTTGCCCGCGTAGGTCGACATCACCTGGTCCACGTACTGCTGGGCAGACTGGCAGTAGGGGCACTGGTAGTCGGTGAATTCCACCAGGGTGATGGGGGCGTCTTTCGGTCCCATGGTGGGGGCGTCGCTCGGGATGTTCACGACCTTGCGGGAAGGCTGAAGGCCGACCAGGGTCACGCGGTGCTTCTTGAAGAGCTCGCGCTGATAGGCGCTCAGCCGGTTCTCCGCTTTGCGCTGCGCCGCCATCTGGTTGATCTGGGGAAGAACCTGCTCCTTGGTGGCGCCCTTGGCTCGGTCCTTCACTTCCAGCCACAAGGCATCGGTGTCGGCGGTGGTCACCTGGGACTTGGCCGTCACTTCCTGGGCCAGCAGAGCGTCGCGGGTGATGCCGCGGGCCTGGGCCTCCATGTCGAAGAGCACCTCGGTGAGGGCCTTCTTTCGGAGGTTGTATTCCTGCTCCCTCACTTGGGACTTGATGCCCTCGAGCTGGGCGCGGAGCTGCTCCTCGCTGGCCCTGGCCCGATCCTGGAGGGCGGCCAGATCATCCTTGAGCCGCGTGTCGAGCTCAGCGTTTGAAAAGGTCCGGCTTCCGATCTTCGCGGCCACGTCATTGGGACCCTGGGCGGCCGGGGTGGCGGCGGCGGCCACGGCGGTGGCATTGGCCTGGTTACAGGCCGTGACCGACCATGAGACCGCGAGCAGAACGATGAGCTTCTTCATGAGCGTAAGTTTCGTTCCCGAAGCCATTTTGCGTCAAATCCCGGGAGCGGCCGGCGCGATCAGGGCGCCGCGGTGTGGAGGTCCCTGCGGAGGGTCAGCCCGCCGTCCACCACGACGACCTGGCCGGTGATGTAGCTGTCGGGGTCGAGGAGCAGCCCCACCGCGCGGGCCACGTCCTCCGGCCGGCCAAAGCGGGCGATCACGCCCCGGTCGATCATCCCGTCGTACTTGCCCGCGTCCACCGACGCCCGGGCCATGCCGACGGTGGTCACGCCCGGTGCCACCACATTGATATTGACCCCGGTCGGGCCGCCAAACTCCTTGGCCAGGACCTTCGCGCCGTGGATGAGCGCGGCTTTGGTCGTGCCGTAGGCGAGCGACCCCTCGAAGGGGTAGGTCCCCTGCATGCTGGACAGGAGCACGATGGCGCCGCGGGTGGACCGCTCGCGCATGGCCATGGCCACATCGCGGGCCAGGAGGAGGGGGGAGGCGGTGTTCAGGTCGAGGGCTTCCTGAAAAGCGGTGGATTGCAGATCCTCCGTGCCGCCGCGCGCGGGGCTGCCGGAGAAGACCGCGAGACCATCGATGCGGCCTTTCAGCCGAAGGGCGTCTTCCACCTGACACCTTCGCCCCGTCGCCTCGCGAATGTCGCCCTGGGTGAGGCCGACCGGGCCGGAATAGAGATCCTGAAGCCTCTGCTGAACCAGTTCGGCGCGTCCTTTGTTGTGGCGATACCCGAGGACCGGGTAGGCGCCCTCATGGATCAGAAGGGCCGCGGTTGCAGCACCCAGGCCGCCCGTGCCACCCGAGACCAGGATGACTCTTCCCGCGAGTGGCCGTCTCGCGAAGTCGAACTTCAAGTGATCGTGGCGCGCGGTTTCTTCGGGATCAAGATGGGGACGGGGCATGATTCGCCAACCGATTGTAGTTGGCCGGCTAGGCGTTCCGAAGGGACATGATGTCGGCCACGCGCTTGAACAAGCCCATGCGGTGCAGCGCAAAGTCGTACTTCACCGGATCCAGGGGATCGCAGGCCCGCAGAGTGGCGGTGATGTCCTCGGCCATCTTCCAGCCTGGCGACACCCGGCGCGTCAGTTTCGCAGAACGGCCGATGTTGATGATGTGGGCATCCAGAGGAATGAGGAGCGCCGATCGCGAAACCCGGGTCCATCCTCCCGGATCGACGGTGTCGGCCCGAACCATCCAGCGCAGGTAGAGGCAGAGTCGTTTGCATGCGCTTCCGTCCGCGGGGGAGGGGAAGAAGAACCGCACTCCGGCGCCGCCTGGAAGGAGACCGCGGCCGTACAGGTCATCGTGAGGCAGGGCCAGGGTGCGGGCCACAAAGTCGATGAGGGCCGCCCGGAGGTCGGTGACGCGTCCCTCCGGCGCGAAGAAAGATTCCACCGACCCCGCCCCGCGCCGCATCTCGCGAAGAAAGACGAGAAGGCACGCCGCGTCCACGGCGTCGTTGAAACGGTGTTTGAAGCCCTCCAGGGACCGAAGGGCATTGCGGGCGTTGAGCGAGTCGAGGGCACGGGCCGGCCTGTCGCCCAGGATTCCGAGAACCGATTCTACGCTGCGCCCGATCTGCTTGATGTTGCCGTAGGCGAGCGATGAGGCCACGAGACCGGCCACTTCCCGGTCCTCCGGGCGGTCGTACCGCCACACGAACTGGACCGGATCGGGCTCGATCCATCGGCGGTCGTATTCCGCGTAGGCGCGGTTGAGCAGCGCCCTCAGGGCGCCGAGGCGCCGGGGAGTCACGGCTTCCTGATGAGCTTGAGGATCTCTTCGCCGAAGGCTTCCACCCGCCACCGCCGCAGGCCCTCGATCGCCGACAACTCGTCGAGGCTCGCGGGATTGGCTTCCGCGATCTTGTCGATGAGCCTTTGCGGAATCACCAGCGAGAGTTCGAGGCCGACGCGAGCGGAGGCGGTCTTCCGCCATTCCTTGAGGGCGGCGACCCGCCGCTGCTGGGGCAGAGGCAACTCGATCCGGCGGCCGCGTTCCAGGGTGGGAAGCTCGGGGTCGGGAGTGTCAAGGCCGCGAACCATCGCGGCCCGGAAGCGATCGGCGTATTCGCGCTTCCTGATGTGGCCCAGCACCCCTTCGGGGCCTCCATCCTTCTCGGACCGGGCGAGGGAGAGGAGCGCCTCGTTGATCGCGATCCGAAAGGGGGGAAGGTCGATCTCCTCGGCGATCTCCTCCCGGCACGCGATCACCTCTCTGAAAATGGCCAGGGCCCGGGGCGAGA
>JAQBHL010000001.1:0-3345 GCA_032127745.1 Acidobacteriota bacterium | reverse complement strand
CCCCCGCGCCCCACGCCCGTCAAGGCCCCAATCGGTCCCAGGCTCGCCAGGAAAACAGGGGCCTCGCCGGCGGTGGTCGTGGCCCGGCTCGTCGTGATCGCGGCCGTGCTCGGAGGCCTGGCCTGGTTCGGTACAAGAAGGTACTCTACGTCGATTGTCGTTCCGGTCATCGACAGCTATTTACCCAATCCGGTGGAACCCGGCCAGACGGTCACCATCAACGGCTCGGGCTTCGGCCCCGATCCCGGAACGGTAAAAGTGTCGCTCGGATCGGCCCTGGCTCCGGTCCTCGATGCGAACCCCACCCGCCTGAACGTGACGGTTCCGGAGTCCCTGGGCGAGGCCGGATCGCAGACCCTCCCTCTTTCGGTCACGGTCGGCCAGAGCACATCGAGCAGCCGGCCTCTGAAGGTCGCGGTGACCCCGAAGGTCGAGTCTGTCACTCCCCGGGTGGCTCTTTCCGGAGAGGAGGTCGTGATCGCCGGACGCTGGCTCTCGAGTTCTACGACCCAGCCCACGGTCACGGTAGCCGGAAAGGAAGCGGAGATTCTCCAGGCGACGCTTTCCAGCATCAGGATCCGGGTGCCGCAGGTCGCAGCGCGGGAGGGTGAGAACGTGCCCGTACGCGTGGCGGTTGGACCGGAACTGAGCAAGGATGTCCTTCTCCTATACGGCCGGTTCCCCTTCGTGGATTCGGTCTCGCCCGGGCGAGCGTTCCCGGGCGAGGTGGTGACGGTCACGGGCCTGGGGCTGACCGAACCCGGCCTCTTTGTGGTCGTGGGAGGCCGGACCGCGGTCGTCCTCTCGGCCACCGACGCGGAAATGAAGGTCTCGGTGCCCGGCCTTCCGCTCTCCGAGGGGCCGGGCCGGCGCGAACTCCGGGTTCAATCGGCGGAGCGGGCATCGACCGCGCATGCCCTCGAAGTTCTCCGTGCGTCGTCCGCCCTCTACTCGCCCCGGTTCTTTTTGGAAATGATTTCGGGGGGGAGGGTCTCGGTGTCCACCGAACTCGGCCCGCTCATGGTCCTGGGGAGCGATGCGGCTTCGAAGGCGCGCGCCCAGGCCGCGGCTACCGGACTCAACGCGCTCGTCGGCACGGGACGGGCGGATCGCGTGGAGTTCAGCGCCGCCGATCTGGCCATCAACGGCCCCGGGGGCGTCGTCATCACCCTGGCCGCCGGAGATGGCGCCGGCAACCCGCGTACTCTGGCCGGGCTCTGGGCCGCTCAACTGACTGACCACTTCGACCTCTTCCTTCAGGGCCGGCGCCCCGGCCGCACGGTCGAACTCTCGCCCGACGGCCGGGTCTTCCTGGACATTTTCGCGGCCGCGCGGCGCCGGTCCGATGAACCGGGTGTGCCCAAGGGCCTCCTCCTCTCCCCGGATCCGGCCTGGTCGCGCGCCCTGGCCGCGCTCGCATCGTCCCCGGCCTATGGTTCGGGCCAGGCCATCGCCCTGCTCGATGGGTATTGGTCGGGGGCCATCGAAGTCCCGGGCGCCATTCAGCCGAGCGAGATCGAGATCAGTCTCACCGCGACGCCCTCGGGACTGGTGGGACAGAGAACGTCCAGGCGGGGACGGCTCTCCACGGATGTCACTCTCGGAAACCTCGGCTATTCGAGGCGCGAGCTTCGTTTCTCCTTCGTCGAGTCCGGCGAGAACCTGAACTTCTCGGGACGCCTCGATGGAGACGTGATCGAAGGGAACGTCACGAAGTCCTCGGGGGCGAGAGTGGGCAAGCTCACCCTCAAGCTCACGCGCTGACCGAGTCGTGGCGCCGGCTCTGCTGAGGCCGCATCCGTGAAACGGGTTCGCAGCGGGCTGGAACAGCTCCTGTCCCGGCCGTCGCGGCTGCTCGGAGCGCGGGTCGGTCTGATCGCCAACCCCACCGCGGTGACGCCCGACCTGACCCATGCCGCGCTTCATCTGAAGGAACTCAAGGGTTCGAAGCTGGTGGCCCTGTTTGGTCCCGAGCACGGGGTGTTCGCGAACGCCCAGGATCTTGAAGAAGTGGGCGACCTCGAGGATCCCAAGACCGGTCTTCGCGTGTTCAGTCTCTACGGCGAGACGCGGGCGCCCACCGCGAAAATGCTGGCCGGGATCGATGTTCTGGTCTTCGACGTTCAGGATGTGGGCTCGCGCTACTACACCTTCATCTACACCATGCTCCACGCCATGCAGGCCTGCGCGGTTCACGGCGTGCGGCTGGTCGTCCTCGACCGTCCGAATCCGATTGGGGGCATCCGGGTTCAGGGCAACGTCCTCGATCCTCGATATCTCTCCTTCGTGGGCATGCATCCTCTTGCCGTGCGGCACGGCATGACCGTGGGCGAGCTGGCGCTCATGTTCGCGCACGAGCTGGGCCTCGCTCTCGACCTGGAGGTCGTCCCCATGAAGGGCTACCGCCGGGCCATGGACTTCGAAGACACCGGGCTCCCCTGGGTCCTGCCCTCGCCGAACATGCCCACCGTCGATACCGCCCACGTCTATCCGGGGGGGTGCCTGATCGAAGGGACCAATCTCTCTGAAGGCCGCGGCACCACCCGGCCCTTTCATCTGGTGGGGGCGCCCTGGCTCGACCCGTGGAAGCTCGCCGACGATCTGGACCGTTCGGACCTTCCAGGTTTCGCCTTCCGTCCCTGCTACTTCACCCCGACCTTTCAGAAGCACGCGGGAGCGGTATGCGGCGGGGTCGAGGTCCACGTGACCGACCGGCGGAAGATCGACGCGTTTTTTGCCTACCTCGTCCTGATCGAAAGAGCGCGGGCTCAGAACCGGAAGGACTTCGCCTGGCGGAAGCCGCCCTACGAGTACGAGTACGTCAAGCCGCCGATCGACATCCTGTGCGGCACCTCGCAGGTGCGGGAAGCCATCGAGGCCGGCCGTCCGGTTCGGGGGTTCCGCGCGCGGTTTGAGTCGGAAGCTCGTGCGTTCGAGGTGATCCGGCGTCGGTATCTGATGTACGCCTGACCCGCGGGCCGACCGCTGGAGCGGGCTCTACCGGTCCTCGGCTCGCGAGGCTTCGGCGGGCCGGGCCGAGCCCGGGATGTTGGTCACGAACACCGCGGCCAGGATCAGGGCGCCTCCGAGCAGGGCCTGGCTCGACAGGGTCTCGGCGTACAGCAACCGGCCGAAGATCACGGCCACCAGGGGATTTACATAGGCGTAGGTGCCGACGATGTGCGAGGGGAGGGTGTGTCGGGTGTAGGCGAAGGCGGTGAAACCGATGAGCGAGCCGAAGACGGCGAGGTACAAGACTCCCGCCCACGCGCTCGGGGGTGCGGTCAGAACCCGCCGCCAGTCCTCCCGGAACAGGATGGAGACAACCAGCAGGAACAGACCCCC